>NZ_JAQIBC010000001.1:311406-622812 GCF_030347995.1 Sulfurovum xiamenensis | reverse complement strand
AGCAACTACTTCATTTGAAAATGTCGCAATGACTACAGGGACTGGCTTAGACTTTACCGGTACATCAGCAGCCGCACTCGAAGTTGCATTTGATGATGGTGGAGCAGCAGGAAATACAATTACATATAAGTAAAAATTGATGTGAGACAGGGATTCCTTGTCTCGCCACTTATGCATAACAAAACATACATCACATCCACATGGAAGTTTTGTTTCCATTCTGTTATGAATTTTAGGCACTATTCCACAAATTAAAATCCATACCGATTTTTTAATGATACATAAGGAAAAAAAATGGGAAAAATGACAAGACTGATCTCTATATCAGCAGCTCTAGCTATTTCGGGTACGATGCTTCATGCGGCAAAGGATGACAGCATGGTTCAATCGATCATGGAGCTCAGATCACAAGTAGAATCTCTCTATACACAAATCGATGATAATAAAGAAGCATACAAAGCGCAGATGAAGTCTTATGCACTTCAAACCTCTGATAGTGAAGCACAGATCAACAGACAAGAAACTTCATTAAAGCTTACGCAACAAAATATTGCAAAAACAGAAAAAAAGCTAGAAACGATGGGAAGTGCTACGGTAGATCTTAAGCCTATTGTCAATGACGCACTGATTGCCCTCGAAAAAGAGATCAAAAGTGGTATCCCTTTCAAAGTGGAAGAGAGAGTAGCTGCGCTTCATCAGATCAAAGATGATCTTAAAAATGGAACGATTTCTCAAGAGAAAGCACTTGCCTTGACATGGGCAAGCTATGATGATGCATTGCGTTTGACAAAAGAGATCGGGCAGTTCAAACAAGAGATCATGCTTGATGGGAAAGCCACTATGGCAAAGATCGCCAAAGTGGGCTCAGTCATGATGTATTTTGCAACACCGGATGAGAGGATCGGGTATGTGAAACAAGAGGGAAATACATACAGTTATGTAGTGACAAAAGACAGTACTGAACGTGATCAGATCATTGATCTTTTTGATGCATTGCAAAAACAGATCCGTACAGGGTACTTTACCTTGCCCAACGCACTATTACTCAGAGGAGTTAACTAATGAAGGCATTATCAATCACTAAACTATTTTTCACAATCGTGACATTTGTTTCACTTTCGGTATCTCTCCAGGCAGGGGAACTTGAAAGAGCGTACCAGAAAGAGTATGCATTCCTTAAAGCACAAAAAGCAGAACTGGAAAAGAGACTTGAAATAGATACAGTACAACAGGCCAATGAACTTCAAGCGTCTAAAGAGAAGGTAGAGGCACTTCAGGCACAACTGCTTGAAGTATCAGAAAAGACAAAAGTAAGCAGTGAAAAACTAGAAAAACTTTCTAAAATGTTAGCGGAGAAAGAAGATAATGGAGGGCTTACAGGTAATGTGGTCAACCAGGCGCGTTTGGCACTTGAACCTTATGGGGTGAAAATCGCTGATGTTAATACAACCAATGATGTAGAGAAGATCAAGCAAGCATTTGGCAGATCTATAACACTCTATAGTGAGCTCTCTTCTTTGAGAAATGAAAAAGGTGCGTTCTATCTGCCAGATGGGAAAAAGGTCCAAGGTGATATCGTAAAAGTAGGAAATATTGCTGCATACGGTATCGCTAAAGAAGCAGCCGGAGCACTTGCCCCAGCAGGTGATGGTAACTATAAACTTTGGAATGCTGTAGGTTCATCTGATGATGCCAAGGCAATGTTCGCTAAAGAGAAGACTGAGACAATTGATATCTTTGCCTATGAAAACCTTGATAAAGAGGTTGATTACGTGACAGAGAAAACATTTGTAGATACGATGGAAGACGGTGGTATCATCGGGTACATTATCTTTGCACTAGGACTCTTTGGTCTGGTTCTTTTAGGATTAAGGGTGATCAACTTGATGAGAGCAAGTACGAATGTGCAAGATATTACGCAGATCGTGGTAGAAAAAGTTGAGAGTGGCAAAAAGGATGAAGCACTGGATGCAATCAAAGGCTTTGAAGGATCTACAGCAAGAGTGATCAAGTCTACGCTTAGAAATATTGATAAAAATAGAGAACACGTTGAAGATGTCATTATGGAAAACATCCTTAATGAAAGTACACAGATCGACAAGTTTGGTAGTTTTGTACTGGTCATCGCAGCGGTTGCGCCATTGATGGGACTTTTGGGTACGGTAACAGGAATGATCGAAACATTTGAAGTGATCACAGAGTTTGGTACAGGTGACCCTAAATTGCTTTCAGGCGGTATCTCTGCAGCACTTGTGACAACCATGCAAGGTCTTATCGTAGCGATCCCGCTTTTGTTGATCGGAAACCTCCTTTCTGGCTGGGCACAGAGTATTAAGGACTCTATGGAGCAAAAAGCATTGCACATAGTAAACCTTTATGAGAAGTATAGAGGCTAAGATGCTTTCACCATTTGAGTTAATCGGCAGATTTGTTGAGCTTATGAATACCGGAGGAGTGGTCATGTGGGTGCTTTTTATACTCAATTTCTTTCTCTGGTATGGTTTGGGATATCGTTATTTTATTCTTAATAGAGGGACCAAAGGGAATGTTCGCCGTTTGATCAATAAACATGAAAAAAGAGGTGAAGCACAGGCTATGAGAGGCATGCTTGATTATGCCGTAGCTGATGCATTGCAAGCTGCACAAGAGGCCAAAGAAATAGGGGCCAATATGAGAAAACATATTAGCGGGGTATTGTTGCCGTACTATAGCGATGTAAACAGCTATAGAATCATGATCAGGACGATCGTTGTACTTGCACCACTGGTAGGTTTACTTGGAACTGTTATGGGGATGATCGAGACATTCGATGCCCTGCAAAGCAGTTCTATGTTCGCTCAGGGTGCAAGCATATCCGGAGGTATCTCCAAAGCACTTTTTACCACTGAGCTTGGATTGGTCGTTGCCGTCCCTGGACTGATTATAGGACGTGTGCTTGACAGAAAGGCAGAACGTTATGAACTTGAATTTGAACAGATCACAGATATTATATCCACGAAGGATGCAGAATGAGAATTAGACCAAAGAAACAAGAAGTAGACAATGTAGACGTATCTCCATTGATCGATATGGTTTTTATCCTATTGATCTTTTTTATGGTAACCACTACGTTTGTCAAAGATATGAAACTGGATCTTGAACGTCCATCTGCCGCGAGTGCAAGTAAGTCAGATGCGAAAGTGGTACGTGTGTATATTGACAATACCTCCCAGGTTTACATTGACAATCAGCCAGTGCAATTATGGGCGATACAGAGCAAGTTAAGAGATCTATTACGTACCTCGACAGAAAAGTCCGTACTGGTCATCTCTGATGATACGATCCCGGTAGAGACATTGATCGATGTAGTGGATGAGTGTCGTATGTCAGGGGCAAAAGATGTAGCTGTGTCCACATCAAAAGAGATGGGATAACCTATTATGGCCAATAAACAGTTTAATAGAGATCGTGCCAAATCATATGCCTTATGGTCCATGGGTATTGGTGCTCTTTTGATGATGGGGCTTGTAGTTTCATTTAATGCAAAGGTCGAAAAGAAAGAGAAAAAAGTCAAGGACCCTATGCGTTATATGAAGATGGCAAAGCAGCCGCCAAAAATGGAGAAGCCAAAACCCAAACCCAAACCAAAACCTAAAGCACAGCCAAAAGCACCGTTACCAGATCTAGGGGCGATGCTTGGTGGAATTGCTATGAACATCCCTGAATTTGCTACAGGAGATATCATAGGTGACGGTAGTAGCCTTTTAGGTGATATGGCAGCAGATGCAGCGATGAGTGAAGGTACAGTGGACAGCAAGCCGAGAGTGATTGCACGTGCTCCATTGGAGTATCCGGCTGCAGCAGCGAAAAAACATATCAAAGGGTATGTGATCGTGAACCTGCTTATCGGTAAAGACGGAAGTGTTGAACTGGCAAAAGTGATCGCTTCCAGTCCTGCAGGTGTATTTGACCAGGCAGCGCTGAGAGGTGTAAGAAGCTGGCGTTTTGCTCCGGCAAAATATAAAGGCAATCCGGTCAAAGTGTGGGCGAAACAGAAAGTCCGCTTTGATTTTAATTAAGGTTAAAAGATGTTGAAAAAAATTATTACATTATCATGTGTTCTTTTCTCTGTTGTGACACTTCAGGCACGAGAGCCTGAAGCGCAGACGATCAATCATATGGAGATCGCGACCATTATGTATTATGATGGAAAGTACGACAAGGCGCTTGAAGAGCTACAGATGGCAAAAGATTCTCATACAAAGATCGAGTGGGATAAATACCATAATATGAGAGGATTGATCTTTTTGAAAAATGAGAATTACGACTCCTCTATCAGTGCATTTAAAAAAGCGATTATCGCAACTCAACAAAAGTCTTATACGCCACCTGTAGAAGAGAAGCCTAAAAGAGAGTATCTCTTCAGTGCTTTCTCTTCAAAGAAGAAAGAAGAAGCATCTGTAGTAAAAAAACCTGCATTTGATCCGGAAAAATTAAGAAAAGAGCAGATAGAAGAGATCTATATCTATCTGTCTCAGGCATATTATAAGGCGGAACAGTATATCAATGCGGTACATGCACTCGATGCAGCAGGAGAAAAAGGACGTGCCCGTGCCTCCCTGTTTACACTTAGAGCAGAGTGTTACTGGAAGGCTGATCAAAAAGGTGCTGCGATCGATGCACTGAGCAGAGGGGCAAAGCTTTTCCCTGACGATGCAATGTTGTTGAAACAGAAGTTTTACTATTTTGCGGAGTTAAAGCTCTATCAAGCTTCGATTGCTGCAGCAAAAGCCTATATGAAGAAGCTACCGGCAAATGCACAGGAGTATATCTCTCTAGCGCAGATGCTTCAAAGTGGGGGTGAATCAGAGGAGGCGATCAAAGTGCTTGAAGAGGCAAAACTAAAGTTCCCTTCTTCAGCAAAAGTATACATACTGCTTGGACACTACTATAACCAAAAAGATATGCCTCATGTCACTGCCGATCTATTTGAGAAGGGTTCTTTGTATAATCCGAATTATCTTAAAGAAGCCGCAGAGATGTACAGAAGAAATGGAGAGCTTGCACATGCATTGTATCTCAATTCAATGATGACGGATAAAGAAGAAAAGACCAAACAGAAAGTAGCGATCTTTATCGGTAAAGGTGAGTTTGAGAAGATCATTGGAATCAAAGATGCTTTGGATAGATATGGTCTTTTACAAAATGACAACATGCGCTATGCATTAGCATATGCATACTATATGGTCAAAGATTATGATAGTGCAGAAGCACATCTTAAAAAGATTGAAGATGATGAACTCTTCTCTAAATCAACGGTGATCCGTAAAAATATCGAAAAATGTAGAAGTAACAGTCTGGAGTGTATATAGATGAAGAAATTAGTGCAATTATTGCTTTTAATGATCCTACCATTGGCAGTAGTGGCCAGTGAATTAAAAGAGGGTACGCTTTCGGTATTGCTTTTTAGTGAGGGGAAACCCCTGCCTAATAATGAAATAAAGGTGGATGGTAAAAAGGTTTTCAAGACAGATAAGGATGGTGTGGTTAAGATAGCGCTTATCGCGGGCAGACACCAGATAGAAATTTTTGGTAAAAATACTGCAGGCGAAAACCTGGGGTATTTTAAAAAACCTGTTTCGATCAAAGAAGGAAGAGATACCGAAATGATAGCTACACTCTCTAAAAGCGGGGCAGACAGCATCGATATAGATATGCCTGTTGCTGTAGCAAAATCTCTCGAGAGAAAAGAAGAAAAAGTCACAGGAGAAGGAACACTTAGAGGTCAGGTGGTCTCTTCAGAAGGCAATACACCGATCTCTGGTGCTAGAGTCTTTGTCAGAGGTACGGCGGTAGATGTGAGAACAGATGCGAATGGCCGTTTTTCTGCCAAAGTACCTTCAGGAAAAACGTTAAGCATCTCTGTCGTACATTCAGCATATAGTGCACAGACGATCGGAGGAATAGTGGTTAAAAAAGATGGTACCACTTCAAGAACAGTAAAGTTAACCCCGGCAAGTATGGAGCTGGAAGAGTTTGTCGTCCTTGCACCGAAGATCGAAGGTAGTATCGAAGATATCATGGCTGAAGAGAAGAATATCAATGCAGTTGCGAACATACTTGGTTCGGAAGAGTTATCGAAAAAAGGGGACTCAGATGCGGCTGCAGCACTGAAAAGGGTCACGGGTGTTACCTTGGTGGATGGTAGAAATATTTATGTAAGAGGTTTAGGGGAAAGATATTCAAATGTAGAGTTAAACTCATTACCGTTACCGTCACCTAACCCATTGAAAAGAACGGTTCCTTTAGATATTTTCCCTTCGTCGGTCATCGGTTCCATGAAAGTGCAAAAGAGTGCCTCTGCCGATATACCAAGTAGTTTTGGTGGGGGGTATATAGATATCAGAACCAAAGAGAAGTTTGATGAAGACTTTATCAAAATATCGTTAGAAGGAAAGCTCAATAATTATACGGGAGAAGCAACAGTAGACTCTCTTGGATCAGGTTCCGACTGGACGGGATATGACTATAGTTTTAGAAGTATTCCTCAAGCTATTTTGGATGCTACCGAGGTAAAAGTAGGTGAGAGAACACCTACTTTTACTACAAGGGACTTTACTCCGGAAGAATTGTCAGCATATACTAGAATGTATATTAATCGTTTTTATAATGTATATGAATCAACATTGTTACCTGGGTTTGGAGGATCTATTGAAGGGGCTAAAAAATTTGATATTAATGAGGACCATCATCTAACAATTTATGGTAATTATTCTTATTCTCAGGATAGGGTCTATAGACCTGAGGAGTTCTTTGGTTATGACTATGATGCTGATGGAAATCAAATACCTGAACCTACCAAATATGGTACCATAGATCAGACCACCATGGATATTTCTCATGGCGGTATGCTGAACATTGGATATAATTATCTGGATGTATTGACGCTGAAATATACAAAACTCTATACGAATAATGCTGTAAAAACCACAAGGGTGACGGATGGTATTATCGGATCAAACTATTCGCATATGACATATTATAATTTGAACTGGGAACAGAGAGAAATGAATGTGGATCAAATCAGTGGGGATTTTGATTATAAGCTCCTTGATATGGACTCTAATTTTAATTTTGGGTTGCAAAGAAGTACAGCTGAATTCTATCAGCCAAACAACTATCAGTATATCTATATCACAGAAGGAGATGTGACATTTAACGATAACACTCAGAGTAACCATTTGGCAAACCGTGTAACCTCTGATGATACATTGGATGCTTTGTATCTTAAGAATAAACATGAGATTGAAATTTTTAATCCTGACGAATATATTGAGTATGGAATCAATATTTCATCTAAGGAGAGAATCTCTAGACAAAGAAAGTATTATCTTGACAAGACGAATAATCTAGCAGTGACCGATCGTGAACTGTTCTCAGATATAGATACAATTTATAGTAATTATGTCATACCTGATTATCCCTATGATTATAGATTATTTCAGATTGCCACACTTTTTAAGGCAGAGGATTCTTTTAATGGGTATGTGGATGAAACCAGTCCTTATATTTCATGGATGAGCAGACCTCGTGAGGATGTTGAAATGGTATGGGGACTTAGATATGTAAATCTAGAGCAGAAGATAGATCAATTTAAACTGGATAAATCTAACCCTGATTTTTCACAAAGAAATAATGTTATCTTAGTGCCTCAGACACTCAAAGTTGATGATTATTTTCCTTCACTAAGTATTAAGTATAAACATGATGACAACAATATCTTTGATCTTGCAGCATCAAAAACCTATATCATGCCAGATATGAGAGAGTTTACTGAAGGTGAGTATTTTCATCCGTTTGATGTTGCTACGATAGTAGGAAATACTGAGCTTGTGAATACAATTATTTATAATTTTGATCTAAAATACAGTCATTTTTTCTCAGAAAATGAAAATGTGAAACTAGGACTTTTTTATAAGTATATGGATAAACCAATAGAAGATGTAATGAGGCCATCCACATCATTACCTATTTATTCTTTTGACAATACTGATTCTGCAACATTGTATGGTTTTGAAATTGATGGAAGAAAAAACTTGGATTTTATCAACCCGAAATGGTCTAACTATTATTTTTCGGGTAATTTCTCTTATAATTATTCTGAAGTCTCTTTAACGGAAGAGCAAAAAGAAACTTTTACATCGGATACCAGAGATCTCCAAGGGTTATCCCCATATGTTGTGAATTTTACCTTTGGGTATGAAAATGACAATAGATCGGCTCTTTTGAATTTAAATCATATGGCAGAGCGTATTCGTAAGGTTGGTGTGATCGATGGGCCAAACAAAGAGTTAGATCAGTATGAGGCACCTGCAACACTTTTGGATTTTGTGTGGATAGAAAAATTCAACTATGGATATGATTTTGAAACGAGGCTTAAAGCAGGAAACCTATTAGACGAAGAAGTTGTGTGGAGACAAGGGGATGGTATAACAAGAAAATTCAAGAATGGAAGAACTTTGAGTTTGAAAATATCTGCTAAATTCTAAAGGCTTTGATACTTGTAACCATATAGTAATCAATTTGTAACCAATTTGTTTTATACTTCCGCAATTCATAAAACAAGGAACAAACAAAATGAAAAAAATTGTACTATCAATGGCCGTCCTAGCGACAGTAGCAATGGCTGAATCGGACATTACCCACCCAATTGAACGAATAGAAGAAGTGAAAGACGCAACTCAAGTAGCTGAAAAAAACTTTATGGATAGAGTTCACTTTAAGGGTGATTTGAGATTAAGATATGAGAGTAAAGAGACTGACTATTATGATGGCAGTGAAAAAAATGCTTATCTTGGTCGATATCGTTTAAGACTAGGCGCACATATTGATATTACAGATCATCTTCAATTTGAAGTTGGTATGAGAAGTGGTTTTGGTAACCCAACTTCAGGTAACCAAACTTTTGCTGAGGCAAATAAGCCTACTGAAGGTCTGTCAGACTACTTTTTCCCGTCGCTTAGATTCTTTGCTTTAGCTCTTGATTATACATCTGGTAACTCTACTTGGAAAGTAGGTAGATCGCCTTATATGATGTATAGACCTATTAAATCACAGCTTGTTTGGGATAACGATCTTTCAATGAATGGGGTGAACTATCAGTACCAAGACGATACAAAGATTATCACTGCAGGTATTAACCAACCAAGTTATGCGGAAAATGTTCCTGATACTACAGACGATGTTAACCTTTTTCTAGCACAATATGTACAAAAAACAAAGTTAGCGAGTTCAACACTGAATCTAGGTGCTGGTATCTACTATTATGATGGGTTAAAAGGAAATACGCCTCTTTACGGTAAAGATATGGGTAACACTTTAGTAGGTGACGTGTATGCAAATAATTATCATATTATTGAAGGATTTGGAGAACTCAAGTTCAAAGATGTACTTGGTAAACCATTTGCAATTGCTGCCGGTGTTGCATATAACACAGCTGCAGATGATAATAACTTTGGATACGATTTGGCATTTCAACTCGGTAAAGCTAAAGAAGTTGGTGATTGGCAGTTAAAATACTCTTATACTGATATCCAAGAAGATGCGGTATTTGGTGCACACTCTGACTCAGATAACTTCGGTGGTGGTACGGCTGCTAAAGGTCATGCTATCAGAACAAAATATAAATTTGGCAAAAACACATATCTTGCCGCTACTTATTTCATCAATACACTCTATGGAAGCAAAGTGGGTGATCCTGCAGATGCAGACTACGAGCGTGTGCAGTTAGACGCGATTATTACATTCTAGTCCAAGATATCATGTAAACTCCTAAAGATGGGCATAGACTGCCCATCTTGACTCCTTTAATCTCCCCCCCACTTTTTATTCACATTTATTTGGTTACATTTTGGTAACAAAATTGTAATACTTTTCTACTATACTTCCACGATTAATATAGATATGAAGGAATGTAGATGAACAATACATTAAAGATGATACTGGGTGCGGGCTTTGCTGTAGCCGTAGCATTTTATGCAAATAGCGTCATGGGACAAGTAACACACGGAGGCTTTTTAGTACTGGCAGCTGTATTTGGTGCCTATATGGCGATGAACATTGGTGCGAATGATGTTGCCAATAACGTAGGGCCTGCAGTAGGTTCTGGTGCATTGACCATAGGTGGAGCTGTTTTTATCGCTTCTATTTTTGAAGCAGGTGGTGCACTGATCGCAGGTGGTGATGTGGTAGGTACCATCAAAAAAGGGATCATCTCTCCAGATGCCTTTGGAAATGACCCTATGCTTTTTGTCTATGGTATGTCAGCGGCACTGCTTGCCGCAGCACTATGGCTGAATCTCGCAACATGGCTTAAAGCACCAGTTTCAACTACACACTCTATCGTGGGTGGTGTTCTTGGAGGTGGTATAGCAGCAGGTGGGTTTGCTATCGTGTCTTGGGGAACCATGGGTAAGATCGCTGCTTCATGGGTGATCTCACCTGTACTGGGTGGAGTGATCGCAGCTATTTTCCTCTATGTGATCAAATCACAGATCATTTATAAGGAAGATAGATTAACTGCAGCAAAAAAGGTAGTACCTGCTCTTGTTGCTATCATGTCAGCAGCCTTTGTTACCTATTTGACGCTTAAAGGGTTTAAACATATCTGGGGAACGATCACAGAATTGTTGAGTTTCTTACCTCAAACCAAGAAACCACCTTTTTCTGTGGCATTGATTTTAGGTGTGATCGGAGGAGTGATCACATTCTTGATCGTTAAGCCTCGCGTAGCAAAAAAAGTGGTTGGTTTGGAGAATACTAGAGAAGCGGTCAATATGCTTTTTACCATTCCTCTTATTTTTGCAGCGGCACTTTTAAGTTTTGCACATGGTGCAAATGACGTTGCCAATGCTGTAGGTCCTTTGGCTGCAGTCAATGATGCACTGACCACACTTGCAGTTTCTGAAAAAGCAGCGATCCCTTTATGGGTGATGGTTGTTGGTGGTGTGGGTATCTCTGTAGGTCTTGCACTTTTTGGACCAAGACTTATCAGAACAGTAGGGTCTGAGATTACTGAACTTGATCAAATGAGAGCCTTTTCTATTATGATGGCAGCGGCGATCACAGTGGTTATCGCTTCTCAGCTTGGACTTCCTGTATCTTCAACGCATATTGCAGTAGGTGCAGTATTTGGTGTAGGTTTTCTTAGAGAGTGGCTTGACAGTAAAGATATGAGTGTCAAGCAAGAGAAACTTCATGCAGAAGTAGAACAGCACAATGCACTGAAAGCGGAACTTGCAGAATTGAAAGCGGCAGGGGATTATAAAAGACAAGTCGAATTAATTGAAGCGGTGAAAGTGCAAAAGAAAAAAGTAAAAAGCTTGAAGCGTTCATTGCGTGAAAATTATGTGAAGCGTGGTATGGTGAAAAAGATCGTAGCGGCATGGGTCATAACTGTACCGGCAGCAGCAGGGCTTTCTGCTATTATTTTCTTCATACTTAAAGGTGTAGCGAGCTAAGAAAAATTTGCTGTACCGTATCAGCTTTTACACAAAGTATGTATCGTTTTGACGTGGGTAGAAATACCTGCGTTATCCTCCTAAAAACCTCTCTTTTTCTCGCTTTTTTGTAATCAAATTGTTATCAAGATATACTATGCTATAGGATGCAAAACAGAGATATAGAAATCATCGTCATTGAAGACGAACCAGATATTTTAGAACTTCTTGAGTATCATCTTGAGAAAGAAGGATACACTGTTACAGGGTTCCTCTCTACGGAAAACGTAGAACAGTTCCTAGAAGAAGAAAATCCTGCCCTTATGATCGTAGATAGAAATCTTCCTGGTGTAGAAGGCAGTGAATTTGTCTCGAAAATACGGGACCTGGGGTATGATATACCAGTACTCTTCCTGACGGCAAGAGACAAAGAGAGTGACTTGGAAGAAGGGTTCCACTCTGGAGGCGATGATTATATGACAAAGCCCTTCAGCAGTAAAGAACTCCTTTTAAGAATAGCCGCACTATTGAAGCGTAGTGGTGCTACATCTGGGGATAAAGTGAAATACAGAGACCTCATATTGGATCTGCAGAAACGTGAACTTTTCATAGAGGATCAGCGCATAGAGTTGACCAACTTGGAATTTAAACTGCTCCATACCTTTGTCAAGAATCCAAATCAGCCTTTGGATAGAGATTTTTTACGGGATGAAGTTTGGGGTGATGACAGTGCAAACTTTCATGATAAAACCATCAATGTAGCAATGAACAGACTCAAAAAGAAGATCGATCCAGAAGGAGTGAAAGAGTATTTTGCTCCTGTTTGGGGTGTTGGATATAAATTGCTCTAAAATTTTGTCTGTGATTTTTTCCTTTTGGAGTGTGCAGGTGAAAACTGTACGGCTAAAATTCTAAAGAGAAAAAAGACAAAGATCACTAAAAGTAAAAAGAGTATCTCTTGGTGATCTTTGTCTGGGTGTGTTGTCAATATGATCACCTCCCGCGTCAAAAAGATAATAAACACATCGATCACATACCTCATTCGTAATCTTTTCTTTTTTATGAACTCGGAAATCATTTTGACCACTTCTATGATCACAATGAACTCCAGCATAAGAATGATCGCTTTGTAAAATGGATAGTGTAAAGCAATTATCATCAAAAATATCATAGATGCAAGCAGTAATTCGTAATTCTTTTTTATAAAATGCATATAAAATTGTAGAAGCAATGGATAACAGATTGATAACCATATAAAAAAAAGGGGGGGGTACATTAGGATAGAAAATGTTACCAAAATGAAACCACTTTTTTATACTATGCCTTCATGAATAATATGTACTTTGAGACATATAAAGATTAATAGAGATCAAAAAGGTTTGTTCATGGTAAAAGCAATCGATCCTACGGCAACAATTTTAAGTATTGAAGACAATGAAGATTTACTTGAATTAGAAACGTTTCATCTTCTCAAAGAGGGGTATAAGGTCATCGGGGCTACTTCTACCAAAGGTGTGGAGTCTATACTGGAACAAGAGAATATAGATCTGATGCTTGTAGACCGTACACTTCCCCGGGTGGAAGGAAGTGAATTTGTGAGTTATCTTCGGGATAAAGGTGTAACCATACCTGTCATGTTCGTTTCTGCAAAGGATAGGGATGAGGAGATAGAAGAGGGCTTCTTGCGGGGAGGAGATGATTACTTACGAAAACCATTTAACATGAAAGAGCTGCTCTATCGTGTCAAAGCGATCCTTAGACGTACCAATGCGATAGAACATGAGAGATTAACAGCTAGAGACATTATCATGGATTTTAATACGCGTAAGACATATATAGACAGTCAGGAGATAGAACTGACTAAGTTAGAGTTTGAACTCCTTAGCCTGTTCATCAAAAATAAAAATAAAGCCCTTGGAAGAGAATATCTGATTCAGAATATATGGAATGAGAATGAAGATATCCAAAAGCGTACTGTCAATGTGACGATCAACCGTTTGAAGAAAAAGATCGATCCCCATGAAGATAAAGAGTATATTGTCCCTGTAAGAGGGATTGGATATAAGTTCCAGTAATACAGGGTATGCCCTTCCCATTATTGTATGATGATACTCTTCAAATACCTCTCCATGTAGATGCACTTGTTATAAATATGTTATCACTTTATCTTATTATATTATATAAGGTTAATGGAGAGATCTATGAAAGATGAAATCTTAATATCGGACAAACAGATAGCAAAACTTGCTAAAAGAGTTGCAAAAACTTTTTCGTTAGATGAAGAAGAGGCTATCAGTACTATCTATGAAGAGTGGGAAGTGGTTGAAGCACTTTTTCATGCACATACGAAAGTCAAAGCTGTACATCGTCATCTTGTTGATGTCATCAATCATACTTATAGGATAGCCTAATGCAAATCAGTGTAGAAAATTATATGGTGCACCATTATCCCGAAATTGAGACTTTCCCAAATATAGCAAAAAAACTATTGTTCAGTGGAATGAAAAAGTTGTTTCACGAAAATGAGATCAATACCTTCATAGCGATGAATGCCCATAAGGATACCTTTTCTTATGTAGAAGCGATCATTGATTATTTTGATATCTCTATCGGGTTGAAGACCAATGAGCTGACGCGTATCCCCACTTATGGACGTACGGTTATCATAGCCAACCATCCATTGGGTGCACTCGATGCTATGGCATTGCTGCATCTAGTTAAAAATGTGCGAAAAGATATCAAGATCGTTGCAAACTCTTTTTTGTCGCAGTTTGATAACCTCAGAGATATTCTTATCCCGGTAGACAATATCAATGGGAAAATGGACAAAGAGACCGTTAAAAATATATATGATGCATTGAAAGCAGAACAGGCAGTGATCATATTTCCTTCGGGAGAAGTAAGCCGAGCAAAGCCCAATGGAATCAAAGACACACCATGGAAAAGCGGATTTTTAAAGATCGCGTCCAAGATGCAGGCACCTATCCTTCCTATTTACATCAGAGCGAAGAATTCTAACAATTTTTATCTACTTTCCATGCTGAATCGTTCTTTGGCAACGGCAACATTGCCGCATGAGATGTTTAAAGCAAAAGGGAAAAATATCGAATTTACTATAGGGAAAACGATCCCTTTTGATGCCTATAATGTACCAAATATCTCACGAAAAGAGACAGTGAAGCTTCTAAGAAAACACTTCTATAAAGTATCAAAAAATCATAAACCGATATTTGCAACCTATAATGAGATATCTGTGCCAGAAGCACGTAGTGAACTGAAAGCAGAACTTAAAAATGGTATACCTTTAGGGAAAACAATGGATGGTAAAAGTATTATCATCTATGAATCCGAAATAGAGAACTGTGTTATTAAAGAGATAGGAAGATTGCGTGAGATAAGTTTTCGTCATGTAGGGGAAGGAAGCGGTAAAAAACGTGACATAGACGGCTATGACTTTTACTACAAGCATTTGATCATATGGGATGATGAAGCACTGGAGATAGCAGGTGCCTATCGCCTGGGGATATGTAAAGAGATCATCCATGATTTTGACATGGAGGGACTTTATACCAATACACTATTTAAATTTGATCGGAAGTTTGAACCTTATCTGGAAAAAGGTGTAGAACTTGGAAGAAGTTTTGTACAGCCAAAATACTGGAACTCCAGAGCATTAGACTATCTTTGGCAGGGTATAGGGGCGTATATAAAAAGCCGTCCTGACATACAGTATCTTTTTGGTGCGGTGAGTTTAAGTGATACCTTTAACCAAAAGGCACGAGGGATGATGATCTACTTTTATCAAACATATTTTGCTTCAAAAGAGACATTGGTACAACATAAAGTACCGTATATCCCATCAAAATGGGTAGAGGAGCATTGTAAGAATGTATTTACCGGCGTGGACTACAAAGCGGATATGAGAACACTCAAAGAAGAGTTAGGATTTATGGGATATACGGTACCTACACTGTTCAAACAGTATTCTGAGCTTTGTGAAGAGGGTGGTGTACAATTCTTGGATTTTGGATATGACAAAGATTTTAACCATTGTATAGATGGTTTTATCATCACAGACCTAAAGTTACTCAAAGAGACAAAACGAAAGCGATATTTTTCCAATTGATTACATTCTGTAACCAAAATGTTTCCAAGTTGTTTTATACTTCGTCCAATCCCAAGTCTGATGGACAAAGAGGACAATTTATTTCTCAAGGAAACAAACCATGACATTGAAAAAAATTCTTACGGCAGCAGTGGCAGCTTCAGTAGCACTCTCAGCAGTCAATGCTGATGAACTTAAAGGTAGAGGGGCATCATTCCCTGGGCCTATATATAAGGCTTGGACAGCAGAGTATTATGCTGCAACAAAAAATCAAGTGAATTATACACCAACAGGTTCTGGTGACGGTGTCAAATCCATTACTAAAAGAATGGTTGATTTTGCTGGTTCAGATAAACCGCTTAAGCCAAAAGCGCTTAAAAAAGATAAACTTTATATGTTCCCTACAGTCGTGGGTTCAGTGGTTCTAGCGTATAACATCGATGGTATAAAAGATGGAGAACTTAAACTAAGCCGTGCAGCGATCGCAGGTATCTTTAGTGGAAGCATTACACACTGGGATGATGAAGCGATCATGGCACAAAATGCCGGTTTAAAATTGCCACATGAGCCTATCACAGTAGCAGTAAGAGCTGACAAGTCAGGTACAACCTTTAACTTTACATACTTCTTGAACAAATTGGATGAAAAGATCAAAGTAAGCAAAAAACCTACTTGGAAAGCAGCAAAAGTGGTTGCAGGTAAATCAAACTCAGGTGTATCAGCAAATATCCAGCAGATCAAAAACTCTATCGGGTATATTGAGTACTCATATAAAGAAAAATTAGGATTGGCCGCAGCACAGATCGAAAACAAAGAAGGTCAATATATCAATCCAACGTTACAATCTTTCCAAGATGCAGCCAAATATGCAAGCTGGACGGCTGACAATGATTTTTATGCGGTGATCGGTGACCCGGCAGGTGCTACTTCGTACCCTATCGTAGCAGCTACATTTATCTTGCTTCCGGAAGAAAAAATGGAAACAAATAAACAAGTAACGGCATTTATCGACTGGGCATATACGAATGGGGATAAAGCAGCAACAGATCTTGGTTATGTGCCACTTCCTGCATCCACTAAAGATCAGATCAGAAAGTATTGGGAAGCTAAAAAAATTAAATAAAACGTTTTAAACACTACACACCCCAGGCTCTCCATTTGGAGAGCCTCTTCACAAATCACACTGATTTTCTCACTCCTTGAATATATTTATCCTAGAAAGAATGTGATTTGTAACTAAAATGTAACCAACTTTTATTACAATCCTCCCAATTAATTATGAAGGCGTTACATGAGTGGTAAACTCTTTAAGAATTTCTCTTTTTTCTCTGCGACACTCTCCTTTTTTATCTTGGTAGGGATCTTTGCGGTACTATTTTCTTATGCACAAGATGCATTGCACGAATTTGGCTTTGATTTCTTATACAATGAAACGTGGGAAGCGGATGAAGATGATGAAGGCGGTATCTTTGGCGGGTATGTACCTATCATAGGTACTTTACTCAGTACACTGATCGCTATGGCGATTGCGACACCATTGGCGATGGGAATTGCAATCTTTCTAACAGAAATTGCGACTGAAAAACTGGTAAAGCCTGTCTCGATAGCCATCGAGTTACTGGCAGCTATTCCAAGCATTATTTATGGAATGTGGGGACTTTTTTACTTTGCCCCTATCGTACAGGCAACGGTGGGAGGGAACGGTGTAGGGTTATTGACCGCGGGTATCGTGTTGGCGATCATGATCATTCCTTTTATGGCAGCGATCACCAGAGATGCGATGAATACCGCACCGTCAGTGCTCAAAGAATCAGCCTATGCGATGGGTGCTACCAAGTTTGAAGTGATCAAGGATGTGGTCATGCCTTATGCCAAGGGAGGGATCATCGGGTCTATTATCCTGGCACTTGGACGTGCATTGGGTGAGACGATGGCAGTGGCATTCCTTATCGGTTCAGTGATGAGCATTCCAAGCAGAGTGACGGATCCTACGACTTCGATTCCTGTATTACTTGCAAATAATTTTGCAGAGGCACAAGATCTTGAGATGAGCAGTATGTATTACCTTGCACTAATTTTATTTGTCGTCAGTTTTGCCATTATCTCTGTGGCCAAGTTCTATTTTCTAGGAAGAAAAACAGTATGAAAAAGGCAGTATCATGAATAGACTCATACTCAATAAAATTATTTTAATTCTATCTTCGCTGTCAGCACTGATAGGTATAGGATTTTTATTTTGGATACTTGTGACCTTGAGTTATAAAGGTATTACAAGTTTACATTTTGAGACCTTTACCAATGACCTTGTCGGTGGAGGAATAAGAAACCTTCTGGTAGGACAGTTTACCATGGCACTTATGGCAAGTGCTTTGGCTGTGCCGCTTGGTATGATGGCAGGTATCTATCTTAGGGAGTATAGTAACAACGGCAAGCTTGCTTCTGTTATAAGAAATTTAAGTGATGTGATGATGTCAGCACCATCGATCGTGATCGGTGTATTTGTTTTTGCCTTGTTTGTGGATCCTTTTGGTGGGTATAACGGTTGGGCAGGTATCGTTGCACTGGCTATTATGATGATACCTATTATCATCAGTACCACAGATAATATGCTGGCACTGGTACCTAAAGAACTTAGAGAAGCGGGTATTGCCTTGGGAGGAAGCAAACATAAGATCATCTTGCAGATAGTCATCAAGGCAGCGAAAGTAGGTATTACAACGGGTGTTCTACTCTCATTTGCACGTATCATCGGCGAGACTGCACCATTGCTCTTTACGTCAGCGAATAACCAGTTCTTTACCATGGACCTCACAGAGCAGTTTCCCTCTCTCACGGTAAGTATCTACAACCTTGCAACCTATCCCGATGAGCAAAGTAGAGAGTTGGCATGGGCAGCATCTTTTGTGCTTACAATGGTTGTATTATGTATCAATCTGCTTGGTCGATATATAACAAGAAATAAAAAATAATAGAAAAGGTCAGAAAATAATATGGCAGAAAATAACATTATAATGGATATTAAAGATTTTTATTTTACCTATGCCGGTGTGGATGCACCTTCATTAAAGAAGATCAACCTCCCTATAGAAAAAAATAAAATTACAGCGATGATCGGCCCCAGTGGTTGTGGTAAATCCACACTTTTGCGTGCGATGAACCGTATCCATGATCTCTATCCTGGAAACCAGTATGAAGGTGAGATTAACCTTTATAGTAGTCATGATGAAAAACAGAATATTCTGGATCTTAAAAAAGAGAATGATTTCATCAAGTTACGTCAACAGGTAGGAATGATCTTTCAAAAACCTACACCGTTTCCTATGAGTATCTTTGATAATGTTGCTTATGGGTTGAAACTTGCAGGGGTTAAAGATAAAGTTGAAATAGAGGAACGTGTAGAAAAAGCATTGAAAGATGCTGCTATTTGGAACGAAACAAAAGACAGATTGAACAAAAGTGCACTTGGGCTCAGTGGAGGACAGCAGCAAAGACTTTGTATCGCCAGAGCTGTGGCACTCAAGCCGGAGGTCTTACTTTTTGATGAACCAACCTCGGCACTTGACCCGATCTCAACAGGAGCGATTGAAGAGTTGATCGCGGAACTGAAAAAAGATGTCTCTGTGGTGATCGTGACACATAACATGCAGCAAGCCAGTCGCTTGAGTGATTATACTGCGTTTATGTACCTGGGCGATCTAATAGAGTATGACAAAACGGATAAGATCTTTTTGAATCCTTCACAGAAGTTGACAGAAGATTACATCACAGGTAGATTTGGATAAATCTATTTGCCAGAGGCAAACTTTTACGAGAAATCATTTAGTAATTTCCTGTATCAGTCTGTTGGACTAGAAGTGAGCAAAAAGAAAAAAGATTTGGATAAAGGATAAAATATGTTACCAGGATATCAAGAAGCAAGACTGGCTGTAAGAGCGGACGTACTGAGTGTATTGGAAGGTTTGGCTACAGCAAATAAAGAGGGACTTGAAGCACTTCAGGCAATTGATGCAGTGAAGTTGGAAGAGGCGAGAAGTAGACTGAAAGATATCAGTCAAGAGACAGAGAAGATAGACAATGATATTGTACTTATCTTTGCAAAATATACACCAGAAGCAAGAGATCTAAGGGAACTGGTCTCTTATTTGAAAATCACGTCTGCTTTGAACCGTATTCGTACAAATATCAACAGCTATCTTAAAAATATGCAAAGTATGCTCATGGAAAAAAATGACAAGATGACACAACTCATCCAGGATTCCTTGAGCATTAATCGTTGTACACTGAATGCTTTTGATTATACCATTGAAATGTTGCAAACATTTGATGACAATGACCAAGTTAAAGCATTGGCTGCAAGAATTGATGTGGAATACAGTAAAACAGATGATATCTATACACTACTCGAAAAAGATGTCATACAACAAATAGGCAATGCAGATGGGCTTGCAGAAGAGTATTTTAATCTTTTGAAACATATAAGGAAGAACCTTAAGATCATAGACCGTTTAGAAAGTGTATCACAGCGTGTCATATTTGCACGAATGGGTGGCAAACTCTAAATAGAAACGATGTGCAGTGTATGTTATAATGCGCGTATGCAAAATGAAAATATAGAAATAGTTGTTATCGAAGATGAAGAAGATATTTTAGAACTGATAGAGTATCATTTGAGTAAAGAGGGGTATGCCGTGACAGGTTTTCTCTCGACGGAAAATGTAGAACAATTCTTAGAGGAGGAAACCCCTTCTCTCATGCTTGTTGACCGTAACCTCCCTGGAATGGAGGGAAGCGATTTTGTCGCTTATCTCAGAGAAATAGGCTATGATATCCCTGTGATATTCCTATCTGCCAAAGATAAAGAATCTGAACTTGAAGAGGGATTTGAAGCAGGGGGTGATGACTATATGAGTAAACCTTTTTCCCCTAAAGAATTGACACTTAGGGTCAAAGCACTGCTTAAGCGTTCCGGGGTGCTGCAAAAACAACAACGTATCAAATATAAATTACTTACTATGGATCTGGAAAATAAAGCGCTTACGGTTGATGGACAGAGTGTTTTACTTACCAACCTCGAGTTTAATTTATTGCATACCTTTATGAAAAATATCGATAAAGCATTGACAAGAGATTTCCTTCGTGATGAGGTATGGGGATCGGATGGAGAAGGTGTCAATGACAATGCGGTGAATGTGGCAATTAACCGGCTCAAAAACAAAATAGACCCCAAAAATGAACAGAATTATTTTCATCCTGTCTGGGGGGTAGGGTATAAATTCTCCTAAAAACATGTACCCCAAGGGCATTTCCTCCCTTCGGTCACGGCACAATTTGATGGTGACATTTTTTATAAAAACATGACAATTTGACATGTTTTTCCTCTCTTTGACCTTAGACACGCTACACTTTCAGTATGAATAAATTAGAAACCCTTGAACACTATTTCGGACACAGCTCATTTAGACCTTTGCAAGAAGAGGTAGTGGATGCTATCCTGGCAAAACAGGATGTATTGATGATACTTCCTACAGGTGGGGGGAAATCACTCTGTTATCAGCTTCCTACACTGCTGATGGAAGGCATTACCGTGGTGGTGTCACCATTGCTCGCATTGATGCATGATCAGGTAGTCGCACTGAAGGAAAATGGTATCGCTGCAGAGATGCTCTCTTCGATGCAAGATCTGGAAGAGAGTCAGCAGATAGAAACACGTTTGAGAGCAGGTGAGATAAAACTGCTTTATGTGGCACCTGAACGCCTTACCAATGCGTACTTTTTAAACCTGTTGCATCAGCTTCCGATCAACTTTTTCGTTATCGATGAAGCACACTGTGTGAGTGAGTGGGGGCATGAGTTTAGAGAGAACTATAGGCGTCTGTCGTTACTCAAAGAACAGTTTGCAACGACACCTATAGCCGCATTTACAGCCACGGCGACCCATGCGGTCGAAAGTGATATCGCTAGTAACTTGGGATTACGAGATCCAAAACGTGTGAGGGGTTCACTCTTCCGTGAAAACTTGACCATTCATGCGCGACACCGTATCAAAGATGGTAGAGCACAGTTAATGGAGTTTTTGAAACTGCATACAGATGAGTCCGGTATCATCTATACACTTTCAAGAAAGTCCACAGAAGCAGTTGCACATTTTTTACAAAACAAAGGTATCGAAGCCAGAGCGTATCATGCAGGACTTTCTACTGAAGAGAAGAACCGGACTTATGCGGATTTTGTAGCTGACAGAGTACAGATAGTGGTAGCAACCATTGCGTTTGGTATGGGGATTGACAAGAGTAACATCCGTTTTGTGGTGCATATGACCATGCCAAAGACATTGGAAAACTATTATCAGGAGATAGGACGTGCTGGGAGGGATGGATTGGCATCTGAAACACTTCTGCTCTTTTCCGCACAGGATATCGTGCAGCAAAAAATGTTCATAGAAGATCTTCCCGAAACACCTTACAAACAACATGCCTTCAACAAGCTTGACAGTATGGTACGTTTTGCCAATTCTGAAAACTGCAGGCATCAGAGTATTGCGGCCTATTTTGATGATCGGATAGATGAATGTGGAGACACATGTGACAACTGTGCAGCACCAGCAAGTGAAAAGGTAGACATTACTACAGCATCACGTATGCTGCTTTCCACCATCTTACGTACGGAGCAGAGTTTTGGTTTACACTATGTGATAGATGTATTGAAAGGGAGTAAAGAACAGAGGGTACTCCAAAATGGACATGATACCCTTTCAGTCTATGGTATAGGAGAAGAGTACAGTAAATCACAATGGTTGACAATAGGTGACAAGTTATTGGAATTGAATGCAGTGGAGATAGGTGAATTTAAAGTCTATCGGTTGACAGCTTTTGGCATAGAAGTGATCAAAGGTGCACACCAGATAGAACTTAAAAAAGAGAGACTGACAGTACAAAAATCTGAGGTTAAAAAACGCGTGACCTATTTTGATGATTACGATGTGGAAGTGTATGACAAGCTTAGAGATCTGCGTACACGTATCGCTTCAGAAAAAGGTATTCCTCCGTATATCGTTTTTTCAGATAAAACGTTAAAAGATTTGAGTATGAAGGTTCCGAAGGATAAAGAGACGATGCTCGAAGTACACGGGATAGGGGAAGTGAAATTTGAACGATACGGGGAAGAGTTTTTGACTCTTTTGAATGATGACCTCTAAACCATTATGCGGAATAGATGAAGCTGGTCGTGGTCCTTTGGCCGGTTCATTGGTGATCGCCGGGGTGGTGTTGAAAAATCCTATTGAGGGATTGATGGATTCCAAGAAACTGACAGAAAAAAGGCGTGAGGCACTTTACCCGATCGTGATCGAAAATTCAGCGTATCATATCGTCACTTTTTCGGCCAAAAAGGTGGATGAGATGGGTATCTCCAAGTGTTTACAGTCAGGTTTACAAAGTATACAGAAGCATTTGGCTGACGCAGCGTATCTCTTTGACGGGAACAGCAGTTTTGGAGTTCCAAATATTAGCACGATGGTCAAGGCAGATACGAAAGTAGCTGAAGTGAGTGCAGCAAGTATTTTGGCAAAAGTCACACATGACAGAGAGATGATAGAGATGGCAAAAAAATATCCCCAATACGGCTTTGAGAAACATAAAGGCTATGGGACCAAAGCCCACATTGAGGCTTTACTCAAATATGACCGATGTGAAATGCATCGTAAAACGTTTAGGGTAAAAGGGTTGGATGAACCTGCACTGTTTTAAAAGTTGACAGGACTCTTTTTAAGCTTGATAAATGGCCGTAAGGTGATCCATTTTTTTACCCATGTTCAGCAACGTCATATCTGCTAATGTCAGTGCCATCATCGCTTCACATACGACAGCACCCCTGATAGCAACACATGGATCGTGTCTTCCTTTGAGGTTGCATTTCACCTCTTCATTATGGGTCGTGATCGTTTGCTGTTCTTGAAAAATAGAAGGTGTTGGTTTGAAGTGTGTCTTCACCACGATCGTATCCCCATTGGAGATACCCCCTAGCATACCGCCGGAGTGATTGGAAGTAAATCCATTGAGGGTGATCTCATCATTGTTCTCACTTCCTTTGAGATGGGTACTGGCAACACCGTCTCCTATCTCCACCGCTTTGGCTGCATTGATGCCCATCATTGCCTCTGCAAGTATGGCATCGAGTTTGTAGTAGAGTGGCTCACCCAATCCTATAGGCACCCCTGTGGCAGTCGTAAGGACCACACCACCCACAGAGTCATGATTCTCTTTTGCTGCTAAGATCGCAGCTTCCTGTGCCGCTTCCTTGGCAGGATCAAGGGCGTACATCTTGGAATTTTTTGCATATTCAAAATCCTGAACGCTTCCTTTGATACCATCGACTTCACAAAGGCCGCTCTGTATCGAGACCCCCAGTTCTTTGAGCATCAGTTTTGCTATGGCACCACCAGCTACACGTGCAGCGGTCTCTCTTGCCGAACTTCTTCCACCACCACGGTAGTCTCTCAGACCATATTTATGAAAGTAGGTAAAATCCGCATGTCCGGGACGAAAGAGATCTTTCACATTTTCATAATCTTTGGATTTTTGGTTGGTGTTGAAGATGATCATGGCGATAGGGGTCCCTGTACTCACCCCTTCAAATGTTCCAGAAAGGATCTCTACTTTGTCTGCCTCTTTACGTCCTGTTTCCAGTTTTGATTTTCCGGGTTTTCGTCTGTCAAGTTCACTTTGTATGAATGCTTCATCGATCTTAAGTCCGGCAGGTACACCATCAAGTATACATCCAAGCGCTTTACCGTGGGATTCACCAAACGTAGTGAGGGTCAGTTTTTTTCCAAAGGTGTTCATGCTTTTAATTCCTTTAATGCAAGTTCCGCTGCTTTTTGCTGAGCTTCTTTTTTACTTTTACCTTTTGCTGTAGCAATGGTTTTGTCATCAAGTGTGACTGCAATCACGAACTCTTTTTTATGGTCTGGTCCTGAAGAGTCTAAAAGCGTATAGTTAGGTGTCACGCCGTGGGTTGCCTGTGTGAGTTCCTGTAAAGCGGTTTTATAATCTTTTGAAAGAGAGTCAAGGTCGATTTTTGGGTGACTCTCTTCCAGGAGTTTGATAGAGATCTCTTTGGCCGTGGCTAAACCGGCTTCAAGGTAGATTGCACCGATGATCGCTTCAAAGGCGTTGGAGAGCAGTGAAGGTTTGTTGCGTCCATTGTTATTTTCTTCTGCCAAGGAGAGGTAGATATAGGAACCAAGATCGAGTTTTCTTGCTAAAAGTGTAAATCCGCTTTCATTGACAAGTGAAGCACGGATCTTTGAGAGAATACCTTCATTTGAATTGGGGAATTTGGAAAAAAGGTACTCTCCTACAATGAGGTCAAGTACGGCATCTCCTAAAAATTCAAGCCGCTCATTATTGTAAGGCTTTTTGTAACTCTTATGGGTTAGAGCCTCAATAATCAATTGCTTATTTTTAAATGTATAGTTCAGTCGTTCTTCCAGTTGACTGTAATCATTCATAAATTTCTCCTATAGTGTTAATTTTATTCTTTCTGCTTCGTTACGTGCCAGTTCGTCGCAACGTTCATTTTCAGGATGACCATTGTGCCCTCTGACCCATGTACCGCGTATAGTGTGCGGGCTTGATATTTCAAGATACTCTTTCCATAGGTCTACATTCTTCACTTTGGAAAAGTTCTTGCGTACCCAGCCATCCAACCATTCATTGATAGCTTTGATCACATAGGAACTGTCAGAGATGATCTCTACATCACAAGGTTCTTTAAGAAGCTTCAGCCCCTCTATGACAGCTTGAAGTTCCATGCGGTTGTTGGTGGTATGTGCATCTCCGCCAAAGTACTCTTTACGCACACCCTTGAATTCCAGGATACCTCCGTACCCTCCAGGTCCGGGATTTCCCAGACTGGAACCATCAGAGTAAAGAGTAATCTGTTTTCGGGCTTGATTTTGCAATTTTTTCCTCAACTTTAACCGTATTTATAGCCATACAATTAGGACATCGTTTGAAAGAGACAGGGAAACTCTGTTTACATTTTTGACAGAGGTAGGAGAAGATCAGATCTCCCTCTTCAAACCCATTTTCTCTAGCCGTCGCTAACATATCCACACTGAAAATACCACTTTGTTTTGCGGGGTTCTGTAGATACCCTTTCGCATAGTAAAGTGTTTGCAGCTGTTTATTTGATGTGATTATATCTAAATCGAGTTGTGAATTTGGTAAGAACCAAAGGACGTCAAGAAGCTCTTTGATACGTTTGGGATCAATGCTCTCCCAGGCACTTTTGGTATCAAGCAGTAAAAGC
This sequence comes from Sulfurovum xiamenensis, assembly GCF_030347995.1. Taxonomy (NCBI): domain Bacteria; kingdom Pseudomonadati; phylum Campylobacterota; class Epsilonproteobacteria; order Campylobacterales; family Sulfurovaceae; genus Sulfurovum; species Sulfurovum xiamenensis. The sequence continues at coordinate 596,919 of NZ_JAQIBC010000001.1, read as the reverse complement.
GCTTTGATGATATGTCTATAGAGGCTTGGGGCCTCTTTTAATAATTGTTCGAGTCTCTCTACTTTCTCCGGTATGGCCAAGGTCTTATTTGCAAGGAGCTCTGAAAGATCCAGGAATTGTTCCAGTGATGTTGTATCTTCTCCCAACATATTTAGAGGGCCTAAGACCTCTTTAGCTTTATCGTATTTTTGCATGATCTCATACACGATCCCCAGTTCATAAAGGGCTTGCACATTACGGGGTTTCTTGCGTAAAACTTCTGTGTAAATGGACTGTGACCGTTCCATGAATCCTGCATGAAGATAAGTACTGCCCAGACGTTCCATCAGTTCTATTTTCCCTGAATCATGGGTAATGTTTTTAATAAGGAAAAGATAAATACTAATGGCTTTGTGGTACTCTCCGGCATTTTCAAATGCTTTTGCCAGAAGGGTAAGTGGTTTAAGCATATGCGGTTCAAAAGGCATGTCCGCTGTTTCCAAGGCACACTCGGCAGTGTCAAACTTTTCCAAGAACTTGAGCAGGTTCCCTTCCTCTTTTTGCTGTTTATGCAACCCCCAGCCATAGGTAACGAGGGCAATGATAAGAGAGATCACCACAATAAGCATAATGCTGAAAAGAGGGTCATTATACGCAGGTAATATATGTTCCAAAATAATCCTTATGAGAAACAGAGCAATGAAGAAAAGATTTAAATAATCAGTTGTAGACGCTTTACTCTGTTTACGTCCTTAAATTATATCTAATTAGATATAATTTTAGAATGATAGATAATGCCTCGATAGAATCCTTAAAAAACAGTATTGACATTGTAGATGTGATTGGTAGCTATATAGAGTTACGTAAAGCGGGAGCAAACTACAAAGCAAACTGTCCTTTTCATGGAGAAAAAACCCCTTCTTTTGTTGTCAGCCCAAGTAAACAGATCTACCACTGTTTTGGTTGTGGCGTAGGGGGAGACAGCATTAAATTTGTGATGGAGTTAGAAAAACTTTCCTATCCTGAAGCGATAGAGAAGCTTGCTTCCATGCATAACTTTTCATTGACATATACCAAAGGAAGCTCGGATTACTCTGATGCAAAACGTGTACTTGAAGCCGTAGGTCAATGGTATGTGAAAAATCTCAATCATAATGAAACAGCGATGAAGTATCTGCTTGACAGGGGAATATCCCAAAACTCCATTGAAACGTTTGAGATAGGGTATGTACCAAGCGGAGGGGAAGTGATACAGTTTCTACAAAGGGCTCTGCTTCCTTTGCCTAAGGCAGCTGAGGCAGGGATCATCGCCCAAAATGAAAACGGCAATGGTTACTATGCACGTTTGGTGGAAAGGATCACTTTCCCTATCTATTCTACAAGTGGCTCTTTGGTAGGGTTTGGTGGCAGGACCATTTCGAACCATCCTGCAAAGTACATTAACTCCCCTCAAACTAAACTGTTTAATAAGTCGAGACTCCTTTATGGGTATCACTTGGCAAAAGAGAGCATCTATAAGAATAAAAAGATCATTGTGTGTGAGGGGTATTTGGATGTCGTGATGTTCCATCAAGCAGGTTTTAAAGAAGCGGTCGCCGGGATGGGAACTGCACTGACACCTGAGCATTTGCCTCTATTGCGTAAAGGAGATCCAAAAGTGATCCTGGCTTATGATGGAGATAAGGCAGGTGTAGCTGCAGCACTGAAATCGGCCCAGATGTTGTCAGTGGCAGGTTTTGACGGTGGGGTCGTACTCTTTCCTGATGGGCAGGACCCTGCGGATCTCATAGCCAAGGGGCAGAGTGAGACCGTAGCGAAGCTGCTTCGTAATGCCAAACCGTTGATCCCTTTTGTACTGGAGATGATCGTTTCGATGTATAATTTAAATGATCCTAGAGCAAAAGAAGCCGCTTTTGGTGCAGTGAAACAGTATCTTGATACACTTAGCCAGATCATCAAAGATGCGTACATTCCTATGGCAGCGACATTGGTGGGCATAGCTCCTTCACTTTTTGGTAAAGAGACCAATGTAGCCAGAGCAAGAGAGAGTTTTACACAAAAAAGAGATGATGTGGCGCACTTGAGTATCTTAAAGACACTCATTGAAAATCCTAACCTTATAGATAATGTGCTCAGTGTCATGGATATAGAGATGTTCGGTACCTATGCCGAACTGTTTACGGCACTTATCAATGGAGAGAGTGAACATCCCGGACTGGTAGGGCTCAGTGTAGATGATAGTCTGGAAGTCATGAATGAAGAGGAACTCAACAGTGTACTGCGCAATTTTCTCATCAAGCATTATGATTTGAAATTAAAAAGTATCGCAAGTTCACAACAGATACCATTTGAGAAAAAGAGTTTTCTCATACGTAAGATAAGAACCGATATCATACCTAGATTGAAAAAAGGTGAATTGGTTGCTTTTGAAGCGGGGATATGATTATTTTACTTGAAATCAAGGACAAATAGTATATAAACGATGCAGATTCAATCAAAAGCAAGGAGATAATAATGGCAACAGCATCAGCAAGACACATATTGGTCAATGACGAAGCACTCTGTAGGGAACTCAAAGAGAAGATAAATGCAGGGGAGATTACCTTTGAAGAAGCAGCGAAGCAGAATTCCACGTGTCCTTCAGGCGCAAGAGGTGGAGAACTGGGAAGATTTGGTCAGGGACAAATGGTACCGGAGTTCGACAGAGTCGTGTTTAATGATGAGGTAGGTGTCGTACATGGTCCGGTAAAAACACAATTTGGGTACCATCTGCTTGAAATCACAGAACGTTCGTAAAAAATTTACAAGATAGGTAAAAATATATCTATCTTGTGCTAGAATCCTATGTTTCACATCTTTGGGGCATTAGCTCAGCTGGGAGAGCGCTTCGCTGGCAGCGAAGAGGTCATCGGTTCGATCCCGTTATGCTCCACCAAACTTCATTTAAATAACCAATACGATCTATCCAGCCAGCTATACATCGGCTAAAATGGATTATACATTCAATGATTGTAACATTTTTACTACTGAAAAAAGTAACATAAGTAAATATAATGGATTATGTTTAGAATTATCATATTAGTTTAATGTAAATGATTTATAATATATGATACTTTTGTAAAAAAGCTACACCTGTCGTGAGACGGGGCCAGAAAGCCATGGGTCTTGCATACTCTATTTTATAGATGTGGATGAAAAGATCGCCAGGTCACACAATCAGTATAAAAACTCATACAGAACGATTTCAAGGTATGCTATGCTCGACAATATGCACTTTTATGATTTTATGCACAAACAGATACTTGTGGTGATCGCATTATTTGCCGGTACCGGTATAGGCTATCTTTATATCGGATGGCTCTATTCTTCTTCTTTGTTTCCTGAACTTTTATGGTTTTGTTTTGTACTGTTACTCTCTTTTTGGGGATATAGATTACATAGGAGCTTTTTAGAGAATGATCTTAATATGCAACAAAAAGAACAGTGGCTTGGGCAACTGAGATACTTTTTATTCAGTTATTTCTCTGTTTGGACGATTATGTTTCTGATATATACATCACGTAGTGATATAGAGTTACATTATGTGGCCATAGCAACACAATTGGGGGTTACTGTTGTCTCTGCGACCATTTTGGCCTCACAAAAAAAGCTGGCTGTGTTTACTTTGGTCACGCTTATGCTGCCTTTGACCCTCTATTTTATCTTTGTAAGTGAGTTCTATAGTTATCTATTGGCATTTTTTACCATCGTTTTAGGTGGTGTTTTGCTCTATGCTGCGCACAATACCTTTAATTATCTTATTAAAAGTCAATTCCAGGCCTATCATGATGCTTTAACGACACTGGGGAATAGACGCTATTTTATCGAACTGCTTAATGACGCCATGAAAAGCCAAAAACATGATCATCAGCATATTTATCTGTTATTGATCGATCTTGATCATTTTAAGACCATTAATGATACTTTGGGCCATGATATCGGGGATGTGTTGCTTTGTCAAGCAGCAGACCGTATGCGCGTGCTTAGTAAAAAGCATCAAAATTTTGTATCCCGTCTGGGCGGAGATGAGTTTTGTATTCTCAGTGCTTCATTTGCAACGGAACAGGAGTGTCTTCATAATGCATCTCAGTTTTCCGAGGAGTTACTGACATCGATCAGAGAAAGTTACCATATTGAAGAGCATTCTTTATACATCAGTGCCAGTATCGGTGTGAGTATTATCAGTGATCCCAAAATGGAAGCCAGTAATTTTATCAAAGAAGCGGATATCGCCATGTATGAGGCTAAAGGAAAGGGAAGGAATGGCATTATCTTCTTCAATGATACACTTGCAAAACATGTCGAATGGAAACTTGAAATAGAACGCTTGTTACATTTCTCACTTCAAAGGAATGAAATAACATTGACCTACCAGCCACAGTACAGCCCTGAGAATGAAATTATCGGTTGTGAAGTGCTTTCCCGCTGGGATAATGAAACGTTGGGAGAGGTGAGCCCGACTGAGTTTATACCAATCTCTGAAAAAACAGGATTCATCATAGAGTTGGGATACTATATATTAAAAGAGGCCTTTATCACATTTAAAAAGTGGGATGAAAAGGGTATTGTGTTAGAACAAATGTCTATTAACGTCAGTATGAGGCAACTCTTTCATTATCAATTTATCAATGATGTGAAATATCTTTGTGACACCTATCTTACCAAGGCACAACGGTCAAAGATCATCTTTGAGATCACAGAGACCTCTGTTGCAGAAGATATCACAAAACTGATCAGAAACATGAAGGTCCTTCAAAATTACGGTATTCGTTTTTCAATGGATGACTTTGGAACAGGGTACTCCTCTTTAAGTTATCTTCGACAGTTACCTATCAATGAGATCAAGATCGACAAGTCATTCATCTCTGAATTACACCATCTTGAAGATGAGGAAGATAAATGCTTTGTTGAAACGATCTTTACGATAGCTAAAAATCTCAAGTTGAAGATCGTTGCAGAGGGGATTGAGAACGAAGAGCAGCGCAAGTTCATTGTAGATCAAAAATGCGATATTTTACAGGGGTATTATTTCTCAGAACCTGTACAGGATGACGCGTTTGAAACCCTCTTCTTAGAAGCTAAAAATAAGAAAACCCTGAATGCTTTTGATGATGTAAGAGGTCTAGAGAGATATCAAGGCTCTATGTAATTTGTATGAGAACAGGATTTGCATAAAATTGAAGATAATAGTGTGAATAGATGGTGACCCCACGGAGACTCGAACTCCGGTAACATGGATGAAAACCATGGATCCTAACCGCTAGACGATGGGGCCACATTATATTGAGTTGTTACAAGTTAAAAATGGTGACCCCACGGAGACTCGAACTCCGGTAACATGGATGAAAACCATGGATCCTAACCGCTAGACGATGGGGCCACATTATATTGAGTTGTTACAAGTTAAAAATGGTGACCCCACGGAGACTCGAACTCCGGTAACATGGATGAAAACCATGGATCCTAACCGCTAGACGATGGGGCCACATTATATTGAGTTGTTACAAGTTAAAAATGGTGACCCCACGGAGACTCGAACTCCGGTAACATGGATGAAAACCATGGATCCTAACCGCTAGACGATGGGGCCATCTGTAACTTGTGGATGGCATTATATAGATAGGGTGCTTAAAAATCTCTTAAGATAGTGTATAATTTATCTAAAATAAGGAAAAAAAGATGAATTTTAAAAGAACTTTTTCGATTTTTATCATGGGTTTTCTTTTGAGTGCCTGTGCATCTAAAGAGTATGTGCAGCAAAATTCTGCCTATATCATGTTCAAAACACCTACTTTCAAGTATGCCGATATGGGGTTCATCTATGAGAATGAGGAAGAGATCAAAATAGAGATCTATGGTGCCGGACAGGCATTGATGTCCCTGGAAATATCTGAAACTTCGGTATGTATGAGTCTGCTAGAGTGTATGGGAAAACGTGATTTCAACCAAAAAGTCTTAAGTGCAATGTACCCGGAAGACTTATTGGAAAATATATTCAGAGGAAGAGCTCTGTTTCATGGGATGGGACTAGAAAAAAAGGGTGACGGGTTTACACAGAAGATCGTAAAAAAGGATAAATATAATATCGATTATAGTGTTTTAAACCAGCAGATTATTTTCCGTGATACAATCAATTCTATACTTATACAAGTGAAAAAACAATATTAAGGTACAAAGATGACAAAATTTGTCGGAGCACATGTAAGTGCAAGTGGAGGTGTGGATAATGCACCGTTAAATGCTATGGCTATAGGGGCCAAAGCATTTGCACTTTTTACGAAAAATCAAAGACAGTGGGTTGCGAAACCGTTAGAAACAAAAACCATTGATGCATTTCATCAAAATCTTGAAAAATCCGGGATACTGCCGAAACATATTTTACCGCATGACTCATACCTCATCAATCTGGGGCACCCGGAAGTAGAAAAACTTGAGAAATCTAGAGAAGCCTTTATTGATGAGTTGGAACGTTGCCGTATTTTAGGACTTGACAGGCTTAACTTCCACCCAGGTTCTCATTTGACAAAGATCCCTAAAAAAGACCCCGAGTATCATGACAAGCTCATACATGCAGAGTTGCAGTGTCTTGATGTCATAGCAGAATCATTAAATAGAGCCATAGAAGCGACCAAAGATTCCAATGTAAAACTGGTCATAGAAAATACGGCAGGTCAGGGATCTAATCTTGGGTATAAGTTTGAACATTTGGCACATATCATAGATAAGGTAGAGGATAAAAGACGTGTAGGTGTTTGTATCGATACCTGTCATATGTTTACAGCAGGATATGATATTCGTACCAAGGAAACCTATGATGAAACATGGAACGCTTTTGATAAAGTAGTAGGAAGAGAGTATCTCATGGGTATGCATATCAATGACTCTAAACCAAAGTTGGGTTCAAGGGTTGATAGGCACGATTCGTTAGGTCAGGGAGAGATCGGATGGGATGCTTTTAAATTCATCATGAATGATTCGCGTATGGATGATATACCCCTTGTCTTAGAAACGATCGATGAGTCGATCTGGGCGCAGGAGATTAATGCATTGTATACTTTTATCGAAGATTAAAGTTGCAATAGAAGGAAGAATGATGGATAGAATAGTAAGAGGTTTAGCACTAAGTACGATCACAAGTTCAGTCGTCATGGCCGGAGGATACAAGATCCCTGAACAATCACTCAATTCAATGGCACTTAGTGCAGCATACGTTGCACATACCAGTGGTGCTGATACAGCATATTTTAACCCTGCAAATATGGCTTTTATGCATGGAGGTAAACGTTATGTAGAGGGCGGTATTACTTTGGCACATCTTCCATCAAATGAGTTCCAAAGTCTACCCGCATATTCAGGTGAATCAGAAGTAGAAGATATTCCTATTCCATTTTTGCATTATGTTTCTGAAGCTATGGGTGATTTTAGATGGGGTGTGAGCTTAGTGGTACCAGGAGGCTTGACTAAAAGGTGGACGACTCCGGTACAAAAAGCAATCGCAGAAGAGTTTACTTTAAAAGTCATAGAATTAAATCCAAGTATTTCTTATAAAGTTTCTGATCATTTTAGTGTTGGTGGTGGTGTAAGATTGATTTATAGCGAAGGGGTGGTGAAAAGTAATTCTGCCGATGCATATAATCAACAGCTTGCTCTAGCGGATATAGCACGTGATATGGAAGGTGATACGTTTGAATTAGGTTATAATTTAGCACTGGCGTATAAGCCGACTTCAGATATTAATCTAGCTGTAACGTATCGATCTAATATTGATTTAGATGAAGAGGGTACAGCTACATTATATGGCGGGGGTGATCAATTATATCATGATGATGCAAGTGTATCTGTTCCATTACCTGCGGCACTTAATCTGGCTGTGTCTAAAACATGGAATGATACATTTACATTAGAGTTTAATTATGAAAGAACATTTTGGTCAGCATATAAAGCTTTGGATTTTGAATATACAGGAACAGGTATAGTCCTTACCCCCTTTGATGATCCGATCGCAAAAGATTGGAAAGATACCAATACCTTTAGGGTGGGTGCGACGATTGAAATGGCTAACAAGATCACAGCGATGATGGGGTTTGCTATCGATGAGACACCTGTACCAGAAGAAACCATAGGGTTTGAACTGCCAGACAGTGATGCTAAGGTCTTCTCTATGGGATTCCGCTATCAACAATCAGAAGACCTTTCTTGGGGTGCTGCATTCTTATATGACAGTAAAGAATCACGTTCTATCAAGGGTATGGGTACCTTTCATGAAGGTGGAGCATTCTTAACAACTGTAGGCGTGGCATACGAGTACTAAGATGGACTACAAGTTTAACAACTTTTATGAACTTATTGCCTATCAGTCTAAAAAACGGGGAAAAAAAGTCGCGCTGTTTGTGGATGATGAGAAGATCACTTATGCAGATATTTTAGTAGCAGCAGATAAACTGGCTGCTTTTCTCGTGGATCAAGGTGTAAAAAAGGGTGATAAGATCGCATTTTTTTTACGTAACTCTCCTGAGTTCGTCTATACGATCTTTGCTGCTTCAAAACTGGGGGCTATTGTTGTCCCTGTCAACACCTTTTTAAAAGAAGATGAACTGAGTTATATTTTAGAGGACAGTGGGTCTTCCGTACTTGTCGCCTCTGCTATCCACGAGAAAGTTGTCAACCGCAGCAAAGCGATCAACTTGTGTAACTGTATTATTTGGGAAGGGGAGAAGAGTGTCCAGGGAGAACAACATTATACGTTTGAAGAAGCATTAAAAACAGACCTGTCTGTTACCCATACCGATACAGCCTTGGAAGATACAGCAGTGATCATCTATACTTCTGGAACAACCGGAAAACCCAAAGGTGCGATGTTGAGCCATAAGAATATTTTTTCAAACGGAAGTTCTGGTATGAAGCACATTCATGTGAAACCCAGAGACAGAGGGATCGTATTTCTTCCCATGTTCCACTCTTTTACCTTTTCTATCGCTGTAATGCTCCCTATGTATGTAGGCATGAGTATTGTGATCATCAAATCAATTCAGCCTTTCTCCAATATCTTTAAACAGACACTGTTAAAACGGGTGACACTTTTCTTTGGTATCCCCGATGTCTATAATGCATTGGCAAAGGCTAAACTCCCATGGTATTTTATGTGGTTCAATAATATACGGGCATTTATTTCCGGAGCTGCCGCCCTACAGGCTAAAACACTGGATGCGATGGCAAAAAAGTTTAAAAGAGCTACACTGCTTGAGGGGTATGGCCTTAGCGAAGCAAGTCCTGCAGTGTGTATGAATACGCTGAAAAAACAAAAGGCAGGGTCTGTAGGTACAGCTTTATATGGCTATCAGATCAAGATCGTAGATCATGAGTTGAATGAAGTGCATCGTGGTGCCATAGGAGATATTATTGTAAAAGGTGACAATGTCATGCAAGGGTATCTTAACCGTCCTACTGCAACAGAAGAGACGATCATCAAAGGTTGGTTGCTTACAGGTGATGTAGGATATATGGATGATGAAGATTTTTTGTTCATCGTAGATAGAAAAAAAGATCTTATTATCTCAAAAGGTATCAATATCTATCCTCGTGAGGTAGAAGAGGTCATAGACAGATTTGAGGGGATATCCGCATCTGCTGTTATAGGTATTCATGATGAAAAGAGCGGTGAAGTGCCTGTTGCCTATGTGGAACTTGAAGAGGGGATAGAGAATCTTGATGAAGCTGCCTTAAAAGCATATATGAGAGAGCATCTTGCCAACTATAAAATACCAAAACAGACGCATGTAATACCGACATTGCCGAAAAATGCTACGGGTAAAGTACTAAAACGTGTGCTCAAAGAACATCTCAGGGATGAAGTGTGACAAACAGATGAAAGCGATCACAAATGCAAAACTTCTTATCAATGATGAGATCGTAGAGGGTAAGACGCTTCTGTTTGACAACAAGATTGTCAATATTACAGAGGGAACAGACTTGGAAGGCATTGAGACGATTGATGCAAAGGGTGCTTATGTGAGTGCAGGATTTATCGATCTGCATATACATGGGAGTGGCGGGAGTGATGTGATGGACGCTACGCCAACTGCTCTTGAAACACTTTCGACGACTTTGCTTCATACGGGAACTACTTCTTTTTTGGCTACCACGATGACCATGTCAGACAAGGCGATTGACAAGGCATTACAAAACATTCAACGACATGCCAGAAAAGTCACAGGAGCAAAAATACTGGGTATCCATCTTGAGGGACCTTTTATTAATGCTTCCAAACATGGTGCACAGGACAAAGCATATGTTCAGGAACCCAGTCTTGCACTGATAGAGAAGTATATGCAGGAAGTGAAAATGATCACATTGGCACCCGAAGTAGAGGGAGGTGAAGATTTTATCAAGCTTGTGGCAAAAGAGTATCCGCATATTATTTTAAGTATCGGACATTCTGATGCCAGCTATGAAGCAGCGCAGGAGAGTTTTGCCTGGGGTATTTCTCATGCAACACATCTTTTCAATGCCATGAACCCCTATCATCACAGAAAACCCGGGATCGTAGGCGCGGTCTTTGACTCGGATGTGACCTGTGACATTATCGCTGATTTGGTACATACACATCCTACTACGCTTGAACTGGTACAGAAGATCAAAAAAGAGAAGCTGATATTTATCACCGATGCGATGCGGGCGGGATGTATGAAATGTGGCATCTATGATCTGGGTGGACAAAGTGTCGAGGTAGATGGAGGCAAAGCAGTACTTCAAGATGGGACACTTGCTGGTTCTATACTGAAGATGAATGAAGCATTGTCAAATATGAGTAAACATACCTCAATGGAACTTGTTGAAATTGTCAATGCTGTGACAAAGATACCGGCAGCAAAACTGGGTATACCTAAAGGGGTACTGCGAGAAGGCTATGATGCGGATATAGTCATCTTTGATGAAAATTTCAGTATCATATCAACCATAGTGAATGGTGAAGTAAAGTATAGAAGGTAGATCAATGTTCGGATTTTTAAAGCGCAAAGTAAGAGAGATCAAGGCACCTGTAGATGGACAGGTCGTAGCACTGGAAAGTGTGAAGGATGAGGTGTTTTCACAAAAACTAGTAGGAGATGGTGTAGCGATCATACCTATGTCAGATGTGTTTACTGCACCCATAGATGGGAAGATCACAAAAATATTTTCTACCAACCATGCCTATAGCATTAAAAGTACAAAAGATTTGGAGGTCATGGTCCACATCGGTTTGGAGACTGTGGCCCTTGGGGGCAAAGGTTTTGAACGCCTCGCGAATGAAGGAGACGAGGTCAAGGCAGGAGACCCTATCATTCGTGTCGATCTATCCTACGTTCGTGAGCATGCCAAAGACATCATCACACCTGTGATCATTGCTGAGGAAAGTGATGTGAAAAGTATCGACAAACGATTGAATATCGTCAAAAGCCAAGATATCATCATGGAGGTCAACTAATGCCTATGAGTGACAATATTTATTATTATGTGATCTACGGGTTGATCTTGGTCGCATTTCTTATCGTGCTTAAAATGCCTAAGAAAAAGAAATAATTTCATATAATATTTAATTAATATTACTGGTAGTATACTCTAATATTATGAGAATACTATTACTTGAAGATGACCAGATCCTATGCGATAGCCTGAAAGAGTTCTTGGAACTTGAAGGCTATACTATAGATGTGGCACATCGAGGACCTGAAGTATTTGACCTTACGTTTAACCATGCGTATGACCTGTACATTTTAGATGTGAATGTACCTGAGGTCGATGGGTTTGATGTGCTCTCGGAACTCAAAGATGCAGGAGATGAAACCCCTGCTATTTACATCACGGCCCTCACGGATATCAACTCCATTTCCAGAGGTTTTGCCTTAGGAGCGGAAGACTATATCAAAAAACCTTTTGATCCTGAAGAACTACTGATACGCATTAAACGAAAATATCAAAAAGAGGAGGAACTGATTTGTCTGAAGGACATCACGTATAATCCGGTCACAAGAGTGTTGCAAAAATCTGGACAGACCATAGGCCTGGGAGATGTGCAGCAGAATCTTTTTCATGCACTTATCACATCACAAAATAAAATTGTAGAGAGTTATCTATTGATGGATTTTTTAGAACAGCCTTCAGCCAATGCCCTGCGTGTAAATCTTGCAAAGTTAAAGAACAAGTTAGGCATAGAGATCAAAAATATACGCGGAAAGGGGTATATGATTGAAAAGATATGAGCGAGAATCATTTCTCAAAAGTTTTTTGATATTCCTGATACTTTTGGAAGTCTTACTGGCGATTAATTTTTGGAATGAATATCAAATTAAAAAGGTAGAGATCGAAGATAAAATTCATATAGAGATGAAACTGTGTGCCTTTTCCTTACAGTGTGCAGGTCTCACCACAGACTTTGTGGATAAGGATGAAAACAAAGAAGAGAACATTCTGTATCAGGATGGCGGTTTTTATAGCTATTTCAAGGTACCGACATCAGAAAAGTATTTGATGAAAGTGATGTACTCACAAGAAAATTATCTACAGAGGGTTGGAAAGTTGGCCAATAAACTGTATGGAAAGTTCTTGTTTTACTCTGTCTTCGCTGCATTTGTCTCCCTTCTCTTCTCTTTCTATGCACTGATGCCGTTGCAAAGAGCACTTCGTATCAATGAGGAGTTCGTAAAAGATATCCTTCATGATTTCAATACCCCTCTGAGTTCTATGCTTATCAACTTAAAACTATTTAAAAGAGAGATAGGAGACAACCAAAAAATACAGAGACTTGAAAATAACATCCAAAGTATACTCTCATTACAGGATAATCTACGTATCTTTCTTAAGGGAGTTCCAGCACAATCAGAAAGGTTTTCATTGAAGGAGTTGGTACAGGATCGTGTACACTATTTTGAGGTACTCTACCCTGATGTGAACTATAAAATAGCAATAGACAAAACGACTTTGGAGACAAACAAAGATGCATTTACCCGTATTTTGGATAATCTTTTAAGCAATGCCGGTAAATATAATAGTGTCAATGGTGATGTGGATATTGTATTGCTAGGGAGTAGTTTAACGATACAAGACACAGGAAAAGGTATCAAACACCCTTCGAGGGTGTTTGATCGATATTATAAAGAACAAGATAGAGGTATAGGGATAGGATTGCATATTGTGAAAAAACTGTGTGATGAATTGACCATACCGATCAAGATACAAAGTAAGAAAAATAAAGGAACAAAGATCGAATTGAATCTTTACAATGTGATCTTTGTCAAATAGCCGGTAGTGCCTATTTATTTTCCTGCTGCTCTTTTATAAGTGACAGGATACGCTCTTTGTATTTAGGATCTTTATTGATTTTGTATGCAGCAATGAGATCTTCAAGCGATCCTTCATTGAAGAGTTTTTCCTCCTGCAAGAACTTTTTTCTTTTTTTTAAGAGTTTGTACTGACGTCTTGAGAGTGAACTCCTTGTCTCTTTTTGTGAAAGATACGCAGTTAGTGCATCCTGATCTGCCTCCTTCAAATAGTAGGTATAGATCTCTTCTTGAGTTTTGATCTGCAGCTTTTGAGCGATGATCTGTAGCTGTGCCAAATGTCTTCGTGTATGGGCCCGCTTTTCGTAGCGTCTATAATACTCATAGACTAACTGTTTTGGCAGTTTGGTTTGAATATCTTTGATCTCGTTTGCATTATAGGTCCGAATGGCCTTTTTATAGAGATCTTGAAGAGATGAATAGTCTTGAACATCAACCAAAAGTGTTTTGATTCCTTTGTATCTTCTGGGTGCTACAGATACGATAACCCCTACATCGGTTAAAGAATCTACGGGGGTAAATCCCTTACGCCTGAAAGTTTTCAGTACATGGGTATAGGTTGTTTTTGGAGTCACATGTAGTGTAAGTGCTGGTTGTTCCGGCTTGGTGAGATTGTAGAGTATATAGTCGTTTTTAGGATGAAGGAGCAAGCCAACGTGCCTCTTTTTTTTATCATAAAGATAGAGGTATTTTTGATCCTCTTTGATCGTTTCTAATTCTGTTCTTGTGAAGTATGCCCGGTGGTGTTTCATGTAGGGTGTATACTCTACCACAGTGACTTTATTGATCTCTCCTGGGGCAAACAGCCTGTTCAAAGAACAGCCACTTAGCAGTACAAGGAAGAAAAACAAGACAACTGTACGCATAGATATATCCTGAAGTTTTTGTTATAAGTATAGTGTGTATAAGTTAATATACGGCTAATACAATCTTAACAAATAGTTAGCCTCGATGTAGGAATGCTTTGATCTTCTCTGCAACACTCTCTGCTTTGGTCCCCAATACCACTTGGACACTGCGTCTATCCGGACGGATGACCCCTTTTGCACCTAAACGTATCAAGGCATCGTCCTTAAGCAGCGAACTGTCATGTACCTGCATACGCAATCGTGTAATGCATGCATCGGTATGAATAATATTGTCTTCTCCTCCCAAAGCAGCAATGAATGCTTGTGTTTCCTCATCCGATTCGATGGTTTTTTCTTCTATCATCTCTTTAAAGATAGTGAGCTTAAAGAGTTTGATCGTGTAGTAGGAAGTGAAAAAATAGATCAGCGAAAACACTGCGCCTAGAGGGAGGATAAGCAGTGGTTTGGTTGCCAGTTTGTAGTTGATCACATAATCTATGAAGCCGGCCGAGAACCCGAATCCTGCATGAATGTCCAACATCTGTGCTGCTGCAAGTGCCAGACCGGTAAGCAGGGCATGCAGTACAAAGAGCAGAGGGGCTACGAACAAGAAGAGGAACTCCAGGGGTTCTGTGATACCTGTAAGAAATGAGGTAAAGGCAACACCGGCCAAAATGGCACCTACTTTTTTACGGTAGTGTTTTGGGGTGTTGAGGTAGATAGCATAGGCCATTGCAGGCAGACCGAACATCATGACGACATAGAAACCTGACATATAGATACCTGCGGTTTTATCTCCGGCAAAAAAACGATGCAGATCTCCATTAGCCACTACCTGTACCCCCTCTTGTAGATAGGTATATTCTCCAAGCTGGAACCAGAACACAGAGTTGAGTATATGGTGCAGTCCTAGAGGGATAAGCAGACGGTTGAGTGTGCCGTAGATGAAGGTACCTGTTTCTTTTAAGCCAATAATGGCATTTGAAAATGCATCGATACCGCTTTGCGCGAAGTGCCAGAAATATCCGGCAAGTATACCGACCCCTATGGCAGAGATCGCGGTGATAATGGGCACAAAACGTTTTCCTCCAAAAAAGCCTAAAAATTCCGGCAGTTTGATGGCATGATAACGGTTATAGAGGGTACCAGCAATGACACCGATGATAATACCGACAAAAACACCCATATTCACCTCTTTGTCTATACTGAGATAGACCGCTTTGGCGATGAGTACACCGATTGCACCTGAAAGTGCTGCGGCACCATCATTGTTCTTGGCCAATCCATAGGCAATACCTATACCAAAAAGGAGATCAAGATGAGAAAATATCGCATCTCCGGCACTTTTCATGATCAGGGCTATGTGCCCGTCAAAGATATCGCCAAAGCCCAAGCGAAGCAGAAGTGCAGCCACAGGAAGGACGGCAATAGGGGTCATCAGTGCTTTTCCGATGCGTTGAAGTAGATTAAACATCTCTTATCTCCTCTTTTGTTTGCGCGATACTTCTTGGAGAAACGCTGAACGTCTCCATGCCTAGGTTTAAAAGTTTGGGTATGGCCTCTTTGTTTGCAGCGAGTTCACCACAGATACTGACAGGTTTGGTTGCGGTATCAAGAATGCGTTCTATGGCAGAAAAGAGTGCCGGAGAGAGTGCATCCGCTTTGAGTAGAGTGTGTGTTCTCTCTATGGCAAAAAGATACTGTGTCAGGTCATTGGTACCGATGGAGTAGAAATCTACGACATCATTGAGGGATTCCAACAAGAAAAGTACCGATGGTACTTCTATCATGATGCCAAATTGAAGGTGTGAAATATCTAGCTGGTATTTTTGGGCTACGTTCTGTGCAAAGGATTTTGTTTGCGTGAACTCTTCCACAGAACTGATCATAGGGAACATGATCTTGATAGGTTTATCTCCTGCAGCGAGGAAGATCGCATGCAATTGCTCTTCCATAAGTTCGGGATGGGTGTGAAATAGACGTACCCCGCGCACCCCTAAAAAAGGGTTGTCTTCAGAAGGTATCTCTATATAAGGCAGGGCTTTGTCTCCACCCACATCCAGTGTACGGACGGTGATATCATCAAAGAGTTCAAAGATCTCTTTGTAGGCTTTTTGCTGTTCTTCTAAAGAGGGTTTGAGATCCTTAAATAAAAATTCTGAACGTAAAAGACCTATGCCTTCTGCACCCTCTTCTTTTGCTGTTTGTGCTGTGTTTAGATCTGCAGCATTGGCAAACACTTTGATAGATCTTCCTTCCCTTGTGACGGCTGGTTCAAAACGTTTTGTGGCAGAGCGTGCTTTTTGTGTATGATCTTTTTCCAGATGTTCTTTTGCTTTTTTAAGATCATGATCGCTTGGGTCTTGAACGATCACTCCAGCATGCGCATCGAGTATGATAGTCTCACCTTCGGCAATGTCTTGGGTATCTGCGATAAGAGAAAAGATACCCGCAGAACGAAGTAAAATGGCTGTATGGGAGTTGATAGAAGTCTCTTTCAAGACAACCCCTGCAACATTTGTTTGTTGAAGATGGTCTATTTCGCTTGGAAGCAGGTCACTGCCTAGCAGTATAAAGGGGGTATCGGGGAAAGTGACTTTGATCTCCATCCCCAAATGTCTTTTGACACGTTGGAGGATATCTTGATAATCACTTTTTTTAGCATCAAGTTTTGTGCCTGCAAGTTTTTCGGACTCTTCTTCGACTTTTTCTTCAAGTTCTGCCAAGGTTTGACAGTCTGTACTTAGAGAAGCCAGAAGCTCTTTTTGTGCAAGGTAAATAGCGGCATTCTCATCCTTTTCTTTGGTGTGATATAGTGTATTTAGTTCCTCTATACTTTCAGAGAGAGCATCTTCAAAATCAATCTCACTGTCATGTTGTACCTCTGTCTTATGATAGGTGTAGGTAGGCGCAATGGCAATACCTTCAGAAATGATCTCTCCCTCTATGACTAAACCTTCATAACTGTAAGCAGTTTTTTCGATCTGTTTGATCTCTGTGTCATCTTGCATCAGCATTTCAAAAAGCCGTTGCAGTGCTTCGAGTGCCTCATCTGCCTTTTTGCCTTGAGCAACCAACGTGAAGGTATCTTCTTTTTCCAAAGAGAGTGAAAGCAGAGCGTTGACACTTTTGGTATCAACACTTTTGTTGTTAAAGGTTGCAGTGATCTGACAGGAGAACGATTTGGCTAATGAAGCAAATTGTGCAACGGGTCTGAGATGAAAGCCATTATTTGAAGTGACGGTAAGTGGTACAGAAAGAGGTTTCGAAAACAAATTTTTAAACAGGAACATCGCTTATTTACTATCCCTTGCACAGACAGGTTCAGCTATGACTATAGAACATGTTAGAGTCATCAACAAGACTGTACGCACCTGCTCCCCTTTTTATATGTGAATGTATTACTCAAAGTATAGCAAATATTTGTTATACTCAAATTATTAACTATGAGGAACACACATTGAAATACCTTATTGACTTCATTGAAACAAAAGATGTGAAGAAAACATTGATCTTTGAACATTTGAAATGTACGAAAGAAGAGGCATCTCTGGTACAGTATATCTGTAAACGTTACGTGAGGGGACTGGAAGAAGTCTCTGTACTGGAGATACTGCAAGAGAATTTTTCATCAGAGGGGTATGTCTATCTGCAAAAACTCGGATTGATCAAAAACCTTTTGGACCTAGGATGGATGATACAGGTGAGTTTCGGACAGGTTAAAGCACATGAAGCATCTACGTTGGAACTACTCAGTACTTCTGTGACGCCAAGTATCTCTCTGTTACGTTTATTGGAAGAGGGATCATTGGAAATCTTCCTTCCGGAAGTCAAACCTTATACAGACCATCTTGAGTATCTTCAGGATCAGTTTGATATGGTCTCACTTTTACATAAAATAGCTACATTCAAACAGGGATTTGCAGACAATTCACTGAGTATAGGTCGATTGAAAAACAAATTGACACTTTTGACAACGCGTATAGAAGAGCGTGTCAAAATGACAGAAACACCTATTGTCGTTGAAGAGTTCTTTAAAGAGAAAGAACTTGATGAGAAAGAAAAACGGATATTCCTGGCCTTGCTTAAAGAGGAGTACAGTGGGGGAGAAGGTCAATTTAGGGACATGAACACCCTCATAGAACTCATAAGCTTTGACGAGTACGAGAAGATAAAGAACCGTGCGCTGCTTGAAGATGGTGCAAAACTCATCTCTGAGGATATCATCGATTATGAAGAGATATTAAACATGTTTGGGGGTGTCAGCCGCTCTTTCTATCTGCAAGAAGAGGTGATGCAGCGTATCATACATCCTAAAAAAAGCAAAAAAGTCACCAAGCTCAAGTTGGATGCACTGGTACAGGAACAAGAGCTTTTCGAGTATTTGAAACCCGTAACGACCTTAGATGATGTCGTACTGCATCCTAAAACAAGAGAGACTCTTCAGAATGTTGTCAAGCAGGTTGACAAGGAAGTATTTAAGAAACTAAGAGAGTGGGGGATTAAAGACAAACGTAAAGGCATTGATGCACGTATTATCTTCTACGGTGCCGCAGGTACAGGTAAAACAATGACAGCGATGAGTCTGGCGAAAACACTCAAACGTCCTATACTCTCCTTTGACTGTTCCAAGATTCTCTCTATGTATGTAGGAGAGAGTGAAAAGAACGTACGCAGGATATTTGATGATTTTAAAGAGTTACGTACAAAAGCAAAGGTGGATCCTATTTTACTGCTCAATGAAGCAGACCAGTTTTTGAGTGCAAGAAGCGAAGGAACAGGAAGTTCGGCAGATAAGATGCATAACCAGATGCAAAATATCTTTCTCGAACAGATAGAAAAGTTTGAAGGCATACTTATCGCTACAACCAATTTGCTCGGTAACATCGATAAGGCTTTTTCAAGACGTTTCAATTATAAGATCGAATTTAAAAAACCGGGGAAAAAACAGCGTCTTAGACTGTGGCAGTTCATGCTTCCCGAAAATGCGGATTATGAAGAGGGATTTGATATGACAGAACTTTCCAAATACGAGCTCACCGGAGGACAGATCAATCTTATCATCAAGAATACAGCCTATAAAGTAGCGGTACGTGAAGAGAGTGTATTTGGGAACCAGGACTTCCTTGAAGAGATCGAGAAAGAGCTCGGTAGCAGCTTTGAAGGGACAAAGAGTATGGGCTTTAAAGTGTAATCTTAACGATTTAACGAAAGGATTCAGATGTTTTCTCACATAAGATCATTCATGACAAAAACGAAATCAACACTTTTTACGTTCAACAATGAACCCTTTTCTAAATTTTCCATAGTGTTGATCATCATACTGGATATCTTTTTATTTGTTACCATTTTAACGGGGATAGACTCTGAAAAAGATATGTCTCCCTCGGTCAGTGTCAAGTACCCTTACCAATGCAAGAACCATTTTGATCCAGAATACCAAAGGAGTGTCTGGAACAGTGCCACAAGAGGATATATCTATGATACATTCCCTTTTTCGGAATATGGATCATTTTATATCCCCACCCATTCAGCATACTACAGTGGTCAAAAAGTTCAAACCTATATAGACAAAAGAGTGGCACCGCTATGTACAGAGCTTTATGAGAAAATAGCTGTTTTTGCACTATCTGATCTATTTAAAAATAACAAAGAACTCAAAAACAATTTAAGAAATGACAAACGAAATGTGCTCTCTGAGATCAATAGCATCGAAAGAAGATACAATACTGCACTTTTCGAAAAAATATCTGCTACCCAGCAAGATAGAGATAAAAAGATTAGAGATAAATACTACACTTTGCTTGAAAAAGAGAAGAGTATTGATAAGCAGATCAAAGAGATCAAGGCAGTATCCGCCTATAAAGGCTACCAGGAGTATGTTGATTTTGTCAATACAAATAGAGAGACATTCAACAAAGAGTATGATTCCTATGCCTTTTGGCAACCCTTCATATCATTTTTGTATTTATTAAAATTTACCCTGCCTTTATTGCTTTTATCTCTCTTGGCCCATCGGTTCTCTACAAGTCCTGTAAGAAAGGTATCGGTGCCAAATAAACTTGTCACATTGATCAGTTCCCATATCATTATCATTACGCTACTTCCCATCTTGATTGATGTATTGCGTTTGATCTTTCATATCATCCCCAAAAGGTTTTTAGAGAAGATCATTACTTTTTTATATCAATACGGCTTTATATTCCTGGGATACTACTTTTTGATGTTTCTTGGTATTGTAAGTATCGGTCTGGTTGTTTTCTTTATACAAAGAAGTGTTGCCAAGAGAGAAAAATTAAGAAAAGAGATGAAAGAAAAGACACTCTACATCGATGCTTATAATCAAAGCAGATGTCCAAACTGTAGAAACAGGGTGGACTATAGTAAAAACTATTGTGGTTTTTGCCAAGAGGAGTTAAACAGAGTGTGCAGTGTATGTCATAAGCGGACACCTAAACATATTCAGTACTGTATAGAGTGCGGTGCGTAGACATTTATTTTACAAGTGTAGCTCCTGCACCGATCAACTGGATGATCCCTCCTTTGACATTAAGAGGGGTAAAGCCGTTCTTTTCTAATATGCGTGAAGCAGTAACACTTCTGCTTCCTGTTCTACAATAGACAATGATCTTTTTATCTTTATCTTGTTTGAGCATACTCAGATTTTGACTCAATGCATCTACGGGAATGAGTGTCGCATCTCTGAGATGACCACTTTTATACTCATCTATGGTCCTTACGTCAAGAAGTGTAACATTGTCGTCATTTTCCAGCAAATATATGGCTTGTTTGGCATCTATGGATTCAAAGTTGGCAAGTATCCATCCTTTTGAGTAGGCAAACCAAAAAAGTAAGCCTGCCATAGTGATCCAATAGAGTACATTCATAGGGTTTTTTACAAGAGTCATCTTGTCGTTCCTTATAGTTATTATAATTTTATTTGATATTGTAGCGCTATTTTCTTTATGCATCGTTACATCTTGTTACATACCAAAGCGTAATCATGGGTAGGACTGAGTCCTCCCAAAATCTTTTAATCATCTTTTAGATAATATGAAGCTAATATTCTAAAGGAATTTCTCTACTGGAAAAAGCAAGTGAAAACTTAAGCCTAAGGTGAACTTCAGTGTGAGGAATTGAAAACGAGCTTTGCTCGTTTTTTAAAGAGAATTTATGAAATTAAAGGGATTAACATGACTCATGTAATTACAGAACATCCGTATTTCGGTGTATTTGTTTTATTTGCGTTGACAGCAGTGGCGTTCCCGGCGACGCTATGGGCTGCACGTTTCGTTAGTAGAAAATTTGCAAGACTTGATACGGAAAGACTTAAATTAAGTATATACGAATGTGGACCAGAGGTGACTAAGCAACCTAATGCCATTTCTGCACAGTTTTATCTGATAGCACTTTTGTTTATCTTGTTCGATGTAGAGATCATCTTTATGTTCCCTTGGGCGATCGACTTTAAATTACTCGGTTGGTTTGGTTTTGCTGAGATGATACTATTTATCTTACTACTTGCGATTGGTTTCGTATATGCATGGAAGAAAGGAGCACTTGAATGGCACAGCATCAAGTAAATTATGCCAGCTCTGCTGGCTTGCCGATAGCACTGACTTCGGTAGACAAACTCGTAAACTGGGGGCGTTCAAATTCACTTTGGCCGCTTACGTATGGACTCGCATGTTGTGCGATCGAAATGATGGCATCGGGAGCTTCACGTTATGACTTCGATAGAATGGGAACGATCTTTAGAGCTTCTCCAAGACAAGCAGATGTGATGATCCTTGCCGGAACACTTTCCAAAAAGCACTCTGAGTTCGCCAGAAGACTTTATGATCAAATGACAGAGCCTAAATGGGTGATTTCTATGGGATCATGTGCAAATACCGGTGGTATGTTCAACACCTATGCAACCGTACAAGGTGTGGATCGTATCATTCCTGTAGATATCTATCTTCCTGGATGTGCACCAAGACCTGAAACACTTCAGTACGCACTGATGATGCTTCAAAAGAAGATTCGTAAAGAGTCTGCCGATATGAAGAAGAACACAAAACAAGACTTAACCAATCAAACGGGTAAAAGAGCGAGGTTGATCTAATGAGAAAATATGTACCAAAAGACAACGTTCAAGGCAAAGCATACTATACAGATAGATTCTGGGTGGCACCACGTGTACCAAGAAGTGAAGTAGAAGATGCGCATTTCGCAGCAGTAATGAAAGCGTTAGGTGATCAAGCGAAGGAGTCATATATAGAGATCGGACAGCTTATTGTACACATCGATGCAACCAATAATGTTTCTGTACTTAAAACACTGAAAGAAGAATGTGGATACACACAATGTTCTGAGCAATCAGCGGTAGATTATTTGGCAAAAGACGGAGAATTTGAGCTTTTTTACCAGCTTCTGAATGTCAATGAAGCCAAAAGAGTAAGGGTTGTATGTCGTATTAAAAAAGGTGAAGCGATTGAGAGCGTTGTACCTCTTTTCAAATCTGCGAACTTTGCAGAGCGTGAAATGTTCGATATGTTCGGTATCAAAGTAAACAACCATCCATTCCTTAAACGTATCATCATGCCTGATGACTGGGAAGGACATCCATTACTTAAAACCTATCCTCTACATGGAGATGAGTTCGCTTCATGGTACGAAGTCGATAAGATCTTCGGAAAAGAGTATAGAGATATCATCGGACCGGAAAACAGAGATCCTGCAAAAGTGGACAGACACGATACAAAACGTTTCTCAAGAGTAGGATATGAAGTACCGTTCGGTGCGGATATTTCTGAAGGTGAAAAAGAACAAGCCGTTGAATATAGTGAAACATTCTTAGTGAACTATAATAAAAAATCAGCTAAGCAATTAGACGAAAGAAAATAGGGGAGCCGATGCAAGTAGCTAATAAATTAACGCCATTTTTTGAGAACCTCAACTTTGAGCGTGACGACAACACAATGGTTATCAACTTTGGTCCTCAGCACCCTTCGGCACACGGTCAGTTAAGACTTGTGCTTGAACTCGACGGTGAACAAGTAGTAAAAGCTTATCCGGACATCGGTTACCTTCATAGAGGTATCGAGAAGATGGCGGAGAACATGACATACAACGAGTTTTTACCAACGACAGATAGACTTGACTATATTGCTTCAACTTCAAACAACTATGCCTATGCTTTGGCGGTTGAAAAACTGATCGGGGTAGAGGCACCAAGAAGAGCACAAGTGATCAGAACGATGTTGCTTGAACTTAACCGTGTTATTTCACACCTTTTCTTCATTGCAACGCATGCTCTGGATGTCGGTGCAATGTCCGTATTTCTTTATGCATTCCGTGAACGTGAATTTGCGATGGACTTAATGGAAGACTATTGTGGTGCAAGATTGACACACTCTGCAGTACGTATCGGTGGTGTGCCTCTTGACCTGCCTGCAGGTTGGCTAGAAAATATCGCAGCATTCTGTGACAAAGTAGACTATGAAGTAGAGCATACGTATGAAGCACTGCTTACAGAAAATCGTATCTGGAAAATGCGCTTGGAAGATGTAGGGGTTATCTCTGCTGAAGATGCACTTTCATGGGGTTGTACAGGTCCAATGCTTAGAGGTTCAGGTGTGAAGTATGATATCAGAAAAGAAGAGCCGTACGAACTCTATTCAGAGCTTGACTTTGATGTGCCGGTGAGTGAAAGATGTGATTCATATGGACGTTATAGACTCTATATGGAAGAGATAAGACAATCCACAAGAATCATCAGACAGCTCATTCCTATGTATGCTGAGACTGAACCTCAATTGATGGCACACTCACCACAGTATATCTCAGCACCAAAAGAAGAGATCATGACACAAAACTATGCATTGATGCAGCACTTTGTACTTGTTACTCAAGGTATGAGACCGCCTAAAGGTGAAGTGTACAGTCCGACAGAGTCACCAAAGGGTGAACTTGGGTTCTATATCAAGTCAGAGGGTGAGCCGTATGCTTACAGGCTCAAGTGTAGAGCACCGAGTTTCTTCCATACAGGACTTCTTCAAGAGCTTCTTGTTGGTACATATATAGCAGACGTCGTTACGATCATTGGTTCTACCAACATCGTATTCGGTGAAGTTGACAGATAAGGAGAGACCATGAAAAGATATGATTTAAGACACTTAAAAGATGATTTCTATGATAGAATGGTCGAGCTTATTGATCAGGGACTAAAAGTAGGGGAAGTGGGAATTTTCCTTTTTGAAGTAGGGGATTTCACTTCTATCCAAAAATCTGCTGATGTGATCAAAGCAACTGGGCATGACTTGATGAATTCACTCAAGTTCAACGAAGTGGACTGGACTATTGTCGTCAAAAAAGTAGATGAAGCGACAAAGCAGGAGAGAGCTGCCAAGATCGAGGCTGAAAAAGCTGCAGCTGTATCGGAAGAGGCTGAGACAGAAAACGCTGAATAGAAGCCTGCTGTTTTATAACATATAGCATCTTTTCTTGTGTGAAGATGTTATATGGTTTTCATATACTACAACACATATATCAATCAAACAACTCTTCATCATTATTGTTAAGTGGAAAATGAAACGTTGGGGGATACGATACTCCAAGAAAGAGTCTTAGCGTAGGTATACGTATACCATGCTCAGTCAAGAGCACAGTATAGAGGATTTATTTTAGTTTAGATGCAATATCTTTTACTGCATCACTCGCATGGTTGAATGCAAGTGCAATTGAACCTTGATCTGTTACAACATCACCGATCGTATAAAGACCTTCTACATTTGTCTCAAATGTTGCCTCATTGTATACAGGTACATCCCACTCACCAGTTTTGACACCAGAGTTTACAAGGATATCTTTTGGAGTCGTTCCACCAAGTGCATATACCGCTCTGTCATACTCACCTGTTGAACCATCAGTAAAGTTTACTTGGATCTTACCAGCTGCTGAAGGCTCAACGCTCTCAACATCTACACCCATTTTGTTAACAATTTTACCATTGTCAAGATACTTTGTACACATTTCAGTATTGATCGGGTTCATACGTGTGATTTCTGCTTTTCTGTAGTTAAGTGTTACCACACAATCTTCCATACCTTCCATCTCTACTAGACCATAAGCGTATTCACCTGCAGTGTCACCACCACCGACAACCATTACATGCTCACCATTTTGAACTTTTGAAAGGTTGAAGTTAAGAACATCTTTAAGCTCTCTAGGGAACTTATATTTAGGTTTGTTTGGTTTACCCATACGACCCACTGAAAGGATAACGTTTCTAGCTTTCAACGTTTCCAACGCTTCATCTACACCATCAGTACCATAAATAATTGAGAAAAGACCATCTTCACCTTTTTCAACTCTCATGATCTCATGGTTATACTCAAATCTGTCAAGTACACCAGCATCAGTAAGTTTTTTATCCATTTGCTCAATGTACTCTTCTTTAGAACACTCTTCAAAAGTAACGTTACCAGTGAATTCAAATTTGATACCCATCCAGTCTTTATCAACACGTTTACCTTTTTTGTAAAACTTGTGGATCATATCATTGTGGTGAGGCGCTTTGTCGATCACAACAATATTCTCAATACCCGCTAGTTTTGCTTCGATAGCAGCTGCCATACCACCAGGTCCAGCACCAATAATCGCAATGTCTACTACTTTTCCGTTTTCATGTATCATGTTTACCCTTATAAAACTTTATTTTGATGTAAATTGTAACATAGAGAATTGAAAAAATATCTATATGGAATTTATAATTTTCATAAGTTGAGCTTCGATGTGAGTATACGTAACATCAAGAAGTATGATAAAGGCTTAAAACAGAGCTCTATGAATCATTAGTGATACATTTTAACACAGAACTTTGTTTTTTAATTTGTTTTCTAATACAATCACCCCAAGCATTTTTATACAAAGACAATAAGGTAGTATTGTTCAAGGTAGTTAAAGGCAAGATCAGCAGGAGGAAGAGACGATCGTGGAGTCCAGATATGAAAGTCAAAAAGAGAAAATAGTTGAAGCTGACAGTATTGTTTTTTCAGCAGCTATTACGAATGAAGAAGCACATATCTTTCAATTATTAAAAGAGAAACAGGGAAAACATTTGATATGCCCTGAAGCAAAAGTGTATCAGGATTTTTTAAAGGCATATAGCAGCAGTAGCGGGTATCATATTTTTAAAGGAGATTTAGATACGTTGTCTGCTTCGGATGTAGTGATATCTTTTGGTGTATGGTTTCAGGATGAAAGTACAGAGGCAACATCTTTGGTTCACAAGGTGCTGAAAGAAAAAAAGCCTCAATTTGTTTACATGCATCCTATAGAAGATGCAAGACTTCAAACGAGTATCACACAGTTTATAAAATACGAAGTAGGGAGTGAAGAGGGTGTAGCCGCATTGTTGGCATATGCACTACTGCAAGATGTAACACTTCCTGAAGAGATAGAAGATATTTTGGATGACCTTGATATCGGTTACCTCAGTGCGGAAAGCAATGTAGGAGAAGAAGAGCTGGAATCGATGAATAGCCTTATCGGTGATAAAACGACAGTATCTTTGATCATAGGAAGTGATCTCTATACGCATCCAAAAGCAGAACAGATAGCAAAATTGATAGCGTTTCTGGAAATGTACGCAGGAGTCAATGTTTTATGTATACCACCTCTACGAAATGCTTTAGGTGTAGCATTGATTTGTGACCTCGATGATGACGTTCAAGGTCAAAGTGTGGACTATGACACTTGCAAAGAGGGTACTTATGTAAATAGTGATAAATGTGTGTATCTTAATAATGATACAGAAACCTTAAATATAAGTGAATTAAATAGCATTGCCACTATAGTAGGACTGGATGCCAAGAATTTTATAGACTACAGTAACCAATTACCTAAAGATAAAGGCTTTCAGAAACTCAGTGATGATGATCTAAAGAATCATTGTATTAGCAGAGTGATACCCCAAGAGAGAATAAGGGATTTTACCCTCGATGAAATAGATGATCTACCTGTGTATGACGGTGCAGTGACCTATACCTATAGAAAAGTTGAAAATGCGATGGAAAAGTGTCTGAGAGAGAGTGTTTTGATCGGTTCTAAACAGTTTTCCACGGCTACAAAATTGCAAGATGGGGACATGATTTCTTTTGAGATCGAGGGGGTTAAATTTGAACGTGTGTTTAAAATTGATACATCTATGAAAGGAACCATTGCGTTAAATCCGACTTTTGACATAAACTTAAGTGCATCTTTGCTATCCTCCTATAGATTTAGCAGACTAGCTTTTGAAAAAATAAACAATCAAAAAATAGGAAACAACGATGAGTGAAGTACAAACAGTAGATAATATGGTCTCAATTTCGATTGATGGTATAGAGTACAAAGCAAAAGAAGGTGAATATATCCTTAATGCTGCTCGTGCTAATGATGTTTTCATCCCGGCTATATGTTACCTGACAAGATGTTCGCCAACATTGGCATGTCGTATTTGTCTAGTAGAGGCAGATGGTAAACAGGTATATGCATGTAACGCTAAAGTCAAAGAGGGGATGGAAGTCACTACTGAGACACCAAATATCCTCGAAGAACGTAGAGCTATCATGGAAGTCTATGATGTGAACCATCCACTTCAGTGTGGTGTATGTGATAAGTCTGGTGAGTGTGAATTACAGAATTATACACTTGAACTTGGGGTAGACTCACAATCGTATATGATCCCGGATACAAAAAGAGAGACAACAAACTGGTCATCAGTATTGCATTATGACCCGGGTCTCTGTATCGTATGTGAACGTTGTACTACTGTCTGTAAAGATATGGTAGGGGATGCAGCGATCACTACGGCAAAAAGAGGCGGTGCAGATCTTGATAAGGGTTATAAAGACACGATGCCTAAAGATGCATACGCTATGTGGAATAAACTTCAAAAGTCTGTGATCGCACCGAGCAACGGTACAGGTGAGACAAACTGTTCAGACTGTGGTGAATGTATCGCAGTATGCCCGGTGGGTGCACTCGTAAGCCGTGACTTTGTCTATCAGTCAAATGCATGGGATTTAAGAAGAATACCTGCTGTGGCAGCACACTCGAGTGATGGTGCACAAATTTATTATGAAGTGAAACATACATCGATTGAAGACAGATCTGAAAAGATCTACCGTGTTACGAATGAATGGTCTTATGTCTCATTGGATGGTTCAGCACGTTTTGCCTATGACTATGAAAACAGAGATGTAACGAAAGATGAAGCAGCATTCAATACAGCACTTGAAGCGTTTAAAAAAGCGGATACTATCCGTTTTAACGCTATGATCACAAATGAAGAAGCGATGATGCTTCAGACACTGAAAGAAAAAATGGGGCTTAAACTCTATAATCCAGAGGTCAGAGCATTCCAAAAATTCTTAGGTCACTATGCAGCAGCATCAGGTAGCTCTTTATACTCTACAGATACAGATGCGATCATGAAGAAGAGTGATTTTGTTATTTCTGTAGGTGCGGCACTTAGAAATGACTCTCCAGCACTTAAATATGCGTTCAACAACGTACAAAAGCTTAACAAAGGTGCAGGACTTTACTTCCACCCGGTAGGTGACACATTGATCCCTACATTTGGTAAGACGGTTGAAACATTTGTTCACAAAGCAGGTCTGGAAGAAGCAGCACTTTACCTTATCTTAGATCTATTTGCAGATAAAGAGAAACTTCCTGCAGATGTAAAAGAGTATATTGATAGCTTTAAAAGTTCTGAGACAAGAACGGTTAAAGAACAGGTCATGAAGACTGTCAAAGAGATGGTAAAAAATGAAGAGACTGGTGAAGAGGAAGAAGTATCTAAAAAAGTCAAAGAGACTGTTGAAAAAGAGATCACTGTAACGATCAACGGACTTGTGACACTTTTAGGTAAGGATTCTGAGAAATTTGATGATGCATTTGACAAAATGATGAAGAAAAAAGAGGCTTTCTCATTGATGGTAGGTGAAGATCTTTACTTCCATGAAAAAGCTGAAAATCTTGCTAAACTTGTAGCACTTGTTGAAGCAACTTGTAACATTGATGTTGTTATGACGCCACCAAAGTCAAATGCACTGGGTGTTGCATTGATCTGTGATCTTGACGATGAATGTTCTGGTTATACAGTCGGGTACAACGAAAATGGTGACTTTAGACTCTCTGCACTGGGTGATGGCGACCTGGATATGCCGGCAATGAACCAACAAGAGGGAACATTAACCTCTATGGCGAAAAGAGTACTCCCTACCAATGCGGCATTAGAATACGATGGATATGAGTTAAATGACATTGTAAAAGCACTTGTAGGTGCACCAGAGTTAACGATTGACTGGACAGAGATGCTTCCTGTGTCTAAAGGCTTTAAAGCTGTAGCATTTGACTCTTTACCAAATTCATATACGAATGCCGGTGTAGATAACCGCGGATATAAACTGGATGTCACCGTGCAAGAGGTAGGATTACCGACAGTTGAGAAGTTTGATGAGAGTGCAGCACTTGAAGGTGAGATCGCATACAGATGTAACCCTGCGAGACAGTTCAATGACTTTACAGATAAAGCACATGAGATCTTTGAAGCATTCGCACTCTATGCAAGTCCAGCCAAAGCAGAGAGCTTGGGCGAAAAAGTAGAAGTAGTCTTTGAAAATGGAAGCATTACTTTAGATGTAGTTGCTGATGAAAAGATCGAAGGTGACATTGTAAAAGTTCCAGATTTTAAAGCTGCTAAAGATGTATATGGTCTCTTTGGCGGATCTAGATATCAAACAGTAACATTGAGAAAGGTGTAATATGGAAACAACACTTATAGAAAACTTACCAGAAGTTACAGCATTAGGTGTGATCATTAAGGCCATTATTATTTTGGCAGTGATTTCAGCAATTGCAGGTTTTGGTACATACATAGAAAGAAAAGTGCTTGCATTTATGCAAAGACGTCTTGGGCCGATGCACGTAGGACCGTATGGTTTACTACAAATTGCGGCAGATGGTATTAAACTCTTCACAAAAGAGGATATCATCCCGCAGAATGCGAACAAATTCATCTTTATGATTGCACCTGTGATTACAGCAGCAACAGCATTTATTGCTCTCTCTGCTGTACCGGTTTTTCCAGACTTTACAATTCCTGAGTTTATTCCTTTGCTTGGTGATACCTTTGTACCCTCTATTGCATCTGATTTGAACATCGGTGTGTTGTTTGTACTTGGTATGATGGCAGCAGGACTTTACGGACCGCTTTTGGCAGGTATGTCACAGGCGAACAAATGGGGTATTATAGGATCAGCGAGAACAGCGATTCAGTTTTTATCTTATGAGGTAGTCACAGGGCTTTCTATCTTGGCACCGATCATGTTAGTGGGCTCACTGTCATTTGTGGACTTTAATGAAGCACAAGCCGGTGGTATCGGTTCATGGCTGATCTGGCAACAACCAGTAGCGTTTGTACTGTTCCTCATTGCAGGATTCGCAGAGACGAACAGAACACCATTCGACCTTCTTGAGCATGAAGCAGAAGTTGTTTCTGGTTATGCAACCGAGTATTCTGGTATGAGATGGGGTATGTTCTTTATCGGTGAGTATGCGAACATGATCACCGTTGCTATTATTGCATCGATCGTATTCTTAGGTGGATTTGATGCAGCAGGTGACTTTGGATGGTTGTTTATTATCCTTAAAATTGCATTTTTCTTCTTCTTGATGTTATGGGTAAGAGCATCATGGCCACATATTAGACCAGATCAGTTAATGTGGCTTTGTTGGAAAGTATTAATGCCAATCGCAGTCATCAATATCTTGATCACTGCTATCGTGGTAATGGTATAAGGAGTAGGTATGAGTTTAGAACAATTTAAAAACAGAAATGTAGGGACACAAAACTACACAACCGTTGATGTAGGAAGAAAACCTGAAACAGCGATGGAACAGTTCTCGCAAGTAGCGAAAAGAACCGTGAAAGGTGAGCTTTTTGTAGGGTTATGGGTTACAATGAGATCAATGTTTAAAGCACTGTTTAAAGGAGATATGCATACAGTCAAGTATCCATTTGAAAAAATGCCAATCTCTCCGAGATACAGAGCGATCCATGACATGCTTAGATTACTTGAATCAGGTAACTACAGATGTATCGGTTGTGGTCTTTGCGAAAAGATATGTATCTCGAATTGTATCTCTATGGATACAAGATATGATGAAAACCAACGTAAAGAAGTGAGTGAATATACCATTAACTTCGGTCGTTGTATCTTCTGTGGTTATTGTGCAGAGGTTTGTCCGGAACTTGCTATTGTTCACGGGCCGCGTTATGAGAACGCTGCAGAGCAAAGGGCTGGATTCTCTCTCTTTGAAGATATGTTGACACCTCTTGACAAACTGAACTTACAGCAAGAGTATGACGGATTTGGTGCAATATCTCCAAATGCAGATGAAAACATTAAAAAAACACCACTAGCATATTAGGGAGAGTAGAATGTATGAAATCGTAGCCTTTTACCTATTTTCGGCTTTAATAATAGGACTTTTCTTGATCACAGTGATGAGTAAAAATATACTTTATGCGATGACATCTCTCGCAGCAGGTATGGTACTTATCTCTGGATTCTTTTTCATTTTGGGTGCAGACTTCCTTGGTGTCGTTCAACTTGTTGTTTATGTTGGGGCTGTCATGGCCCTTTATGCCTTTGCGATGATGTTCTTTGATGCAACAAGAGATATCAAAGAGAAAAATACAAACAATGCTTTAGTCTTCTTGCTTGGTGGACTCTCAGCATTGGTATTGGTACTGATGTTCGCAGCACCGATCTTCAGCGAGAATATCCAGGCACTTTACCCAATGCATGAAGGTGTAGGTAATGCACAGGATGTTGGAATCGTGCTCTTTACAAAGTATCTTGTACCGTTTGAAGTAGCCGCACTCATGTTGCTCGTAGCAATGATCGCTGGAATTATACTTGCTGGTAAGAAAATGGATGTGAGTCTCACTGAAGATATGGGTGCAGATGATGAAATTATGATAGTAAAGGATGAAAAATGATGATAGGTCTTTCTCACTATTTGATCGTATCTGCGATACTCTTCTCTATAGGATTGGTCGGTGTACTTAGAAGAAGAAACCTTTTAATGCTTTTCTTCGCAACAGAAGTAATGCTGAATGCAGTCAATATAGCCTTTGCAGCGATTTCACATTATTACAATGACTTGACAGGTCAAATGTTTGCATTCTTTATCATTGCGATTGCAGCGAGTGAAGTGGCAGTGGGTCTGGGTATATTGATCGTGTTGTATAAGAAACAGGGAAGTCTTGATCTTGACGACCTTGCAAGTATGAGAGGATAATAATGGAAAATTTAGTATATGTAGCACTTTTTGCACCATTTGTAAGTTCTCTTTTTGCAGCTTTATTTGGTATGAGTGAAAGAAAAATATTTGTAGGTATTGTTGGTTCTATACTTATAGGTGTAGCATTCGTTGCTTCGGCAACATTGGCATACAATCTTTACACGACAGGTACAGTCGTACATGTAACGATGATGGATTGGATCAATGCAGGAGATCTGAACATACCGTTTGGTTTTGTGGTTGACCAGATATCGGTTACAATGATGACAGTGGTGACTTTGGTTTCTACTGTAGTACATATCTATGCGATCGGTTACATGGACCATGATAAGAGTTTCAACAGATTCTTCTCATACCTCTCTGCCTTCGTATTCTCTATGATGATACTTGTGATGTCAGATAACTTTGCCGGTCTGTTTATAGGTTGGGAAGGTGTTGGTGTTTGTTCATGGCTACTGGTTGGTTTCTGGTACCATAAGCCGGACCAGGCAAGAGAAGACAATCCTTCTATCTCACCTTCATGGGCAGCAAATGAAGCATTTATTATGAACCGTATCGCTGACCTTGGTATGTTGGTCGGTATCTTTATCCTTTATTGGAACACGGGTTCTTTGCAGTATGATGAAGTATTTGCACAACTTCCATATCTTGGTGAAACAGTGTTAGTAACGGCTGCAATCGCACTCTTTATCGGTGCGATGGGTAAATCAGCGCAGTTCCCACTTCACACATGGCTAACAGATGCGATGGAAGGTCCTACACCAGTTTCTGCGTTGATCCACGCAGCAACAATGGTAACAGCAGGGGTTTTCCTGGTCATTAGATCTAATCCATTGTACAGTATGGAAGAAGTTGCAGGGGTGAGTTTCTTCATTGCATCACTTGGTACCTTTGTTGCATTCTACGCAGCATCTATGGCACTGGTTGAACGTGACCTGAAAAGAATTATTGCCTACTCTACGCTTTCACAGTTAGGATACATGTTTGCTGCAGCAGGGCTTGGTGCGTACTGGATCGCAATGTTCCACCTTGCAGCGCACGCATTCTTTAAAGCACTCCTCTTCCTTGGTGGAGGTAACGTAATGCATGCGATGCATGATGAGCTTGATCTCTTTAAGATGGGGGCACTAAGAAAGAAGATGAGAGGGACATGGATCTACATGACCATCGCTTCCATTGCACTTGCTGGTCTACCGCCACTTGCAGGATTCTGGTCAAAAGATGCGATTATTGAGACAGCATTTAATGAACATACCTATGTTTTATGGGCTATGTTGGTGATCACTGCTGGTATGACAGCATTCTATTCATTTAGACAAATATTCCTATCGTTCCATGGTGAAGACCGCCACACGCCGTTAGGATTCCATCCACATGAAATGTATAGATTTGTACTCGTAGCGATGTCTCCTCTTGCAGTACTTGCAATCATCACAGGCTGGTTTATGGGACAATATAAAGCATTTATCTATGAGATAGGCAATAGTGTACAGTATGAAATGTCTGAGCATACACACCACCTGGCAACCTATTTAGGGCTGATCGTTATCTTCTTTGCTGTATCCGGTATCGCGTATGCATACTTTAGATATGCAAGAACAGGTGAGAATGCTTGGAAAAGAAGTGAAAAAGTTGAGAACGGTTTCTTCTATAAACTACTTGCTAACCAGTATTATGTGCCTAAATTCTATGAAGAGTTCATTACTAAACCATATATGATGATCTCTGAAAAATTCTGGACACAGGTGGATCTGAAAATAGTAGATGCAACTGTAGACAACATTGCGAAGTTCCTTTACGGTTCTGGTGATAAAACAAGAAGTATGCAAACAGGTAACCTTTCAAACTATCTAAACTGGATGGCTGTTGGTGCGGTACTGTTATTGGTAATTGCTGCGATTTCAGCGATGATAGGTTAAGGGGTAAAAATGGAAAATATTTTAAGTATATTGGTCTTCTTCCCAGCAGTTGCAGGATTGCTTGGGTTTATAGTAGATAAAGAGAGTGCAAGAACTTACGGTATTACTGTAGCTGCAATTGAATTCTTGCTTTCTTTATGGTTATGGTTTAGTTTTGATACATCAAACGCAGGTATGCAGTTTGTAGAGATGATCCCGTTGATCCCTGATATGGGGATATCCTATTATCTTGGTGCTGATGGTATCTCATTGTTCATTATTCTTATGACAACATTGATGACACTGATCGGTATGGCAAGTATGGGTGAAACAAAAAATATTAAAAATATGATCGTAACACTCCTTTTCCTAGAGATGACTATGGTAGGTGTATTTGTCGCACTTGACGCTATTATCTTCTATTTATTCTGGGAGCTTTCTCTTGTACCAATGCTTTATATCGTTGGTGCATGGGGTGGACCATTAAGAGTGTATGCGGCGATCAAATTCTTCCTTTATACATTCATGGGGTCACTTATTATGCTAGTTGGTATGTTATTTGTTGCATATATTTACCATAACCTTACAGGGGTATGGAGTTTTGCCATCACAGACTGGTATGCATTGGTTTTACCTGTAAATTATCAGCTATGGCTATTTGCAGCGTTCTTTATCGGATTTGCGATCAAAGTACCGATGTTCCCGTTTCATACATGGATTCCTTATGCACACGGGCAGGCACCTACGATCGGTTCGGTTATTCTTGCAGCAGTACTTCTTAAAATGGGTACCTATGGATTTGTTAGATTCTCCCTTCCAATGTTCCCGGATGCATCTGTCTTGGCTATCACACCGATTGCAGTGTTATCGCTTATCATGATTATCTATACAGCTATGATCGCTTATGCGCAAAAAGATATGAAGCAAGTGATTGCATACTCTTCAGTATCACACATGGGTATTATTATGCTTGGTCTTTTTGCAATGAATGCAGAAGGTTTGTCAGGTTCAGTATTCCAAATGTTGTCTCACGGTATCGTATCGGGTGCACTCTTTATGCTTGTGGGTATGATCTATGACAGAAGACATACGAAGTTAATGTCTGAATTTGGTGGTATAGCATCCGTGATGCCTAAGTTTGCGGTGATATTCGGGATCATGCTGATGGCATCGGTCGGACTACCGTTGACTATCGGTTTTGTCGGTGAGTTCCTTGTACTTCTTGGTTTCTACCAAGTATCACCAATGATGACTATTTTGGCAGGAACCTCTATTATTTTAGGTGCCGTTTATATGCTAAGAGTCATGAAACGTACTTTCTTTGGTCCATTGAATAATGAAGAGAACAAAAAACTCAAAGATCTCAATGGTAGAGAAACATGGTCACTTATCCCATTGGTTGCAATAGTCATTTGGTTAGGAGTATATCCTAAACCAGTACTTGAACCGATAGACAACTCTGTAAAAGCATTGTTAAGCTTTATGGATGAAAAAGCAATTACACAAGAGGCAAAAGATATGATAAGTGTTGCAAAATCAAGTAAGGAGGCAAACTAATGTTAGAGCCAATTAATGTGAGTTTAGAAAGCCTGAACCTTATTACACTAGCACCTATGCTTATAGCGATTGCTGGTGGTTTGATTATTTTGATCATTGATCTTCTTAATGGAAAATTACATAAATCATTGTATGTCATGTTAACGATCTTGGTACTATTCGTTGATTTTGGTTCTGTATTGGGACTCAATGTCAATGAACGCGGATTCTTTGATGTGATGTTGATTGATGGTATATCTATTGTATCTCAGCTGATGATCATTGGTGGTTCAATGATATTCATACCATTGGCATTGACATCCAAGAGATTCCATGAGTATTCATATCCTGAATTCTTTGCACTTTTCTTATTTATGATCGCAGGATTCCAGTTCATGGTAGCGACAGATAATTTAATCCTTATCTTTGTTGGACTTGAGACAGCATCGCTTGCACTCTATACACTGATCGCATTGCATAACAGAGCGAACTCGTATGAAGCTGCAGTGAAGTATTTTACTATGGGTGCACTGGCAGCAGGATTCTTTGCTATGGGTTCAGCAGTTGTTTATGCACTCACAGGTTCAGTAGAACTTTATAAAGTAGCAGAGGTTATGGCGACGCGCTTGAATGAAACAGGATTAATGATCGCGGTATTTGGTTCATCCGTATTGTTACTTGTTGCTTTTGCTTTCAAACTTTCACTCTTCCCGTTCCATACATGGGTACCGGATGTTTATGAAGGAGCCTCTGCAGCGTTGGCTGGATATATGTCAGTGGTACCTAAAATTGCTGCGTTTGTAGTAAGCATCAGACTCTTTGGTATGTATATTGATCTTGGTATCGAATGGGTAAGATGGACGATCCTTATCATTGCAGTACTTACGATGACACTTTCAAATATCATGGCATTGGTACAAAATGATGTCAAGCGTATGCTTGCATACTCATCTATCTCTCATGCAGGTTTTATCATAGCAGCATTGGCACTAGATACCACAGAGGGTAACACAGCAATATTCTTATACTATGCGCTCTTTATGTTTACAAACCTTGGTGCGTTCTCAATGTTGTGGATATCACGTCATAAAAAGAGAAGATTTGATTCACGTTATGACCATCCGTATGAAAAGTTTGCGGGTCTGATCCAGATCATGCCAATGGGTGCAGTTATCATGGGACTCTTTATGTTCTCTCTTGCGGGTGTACCTCCATTCTCAGTGTTCTGGGGTAAAGTCTATGTGATGCAGGCAGCGGTAAATGCTGGTTATATCTGGTTAGCGATCATCATGGGGCTTAACTCAGCGATCGCTGCATATTACTATATGAAACTTGTGGTGTATATGTTCTTGAAAGATCCGGTAAAAGATGTGGATGTAGTCTACTATAACATCTCTAAACCATTGATGGCCATGGTCGGTTTCGCGACTGTTGCAACTGTTGCAGCCATTTTCTATGTACAGCCGCTTGTATCATATATCTATTATATGATCAGTGCCAGCGGGTACTAAGATTTAGCGTTCAGCGTTGAGCGCTGAGCGTGTAGAAAGGTTGATGTTCCGACCTTTTCTCTTACAATAACAATTTTTCCAACATTTTTACATCCCCTTTTATCACGTTATCAAACTGAGAGTTATTAAATGTTGTCTGGCGTTTAGCCAATCGTGCAGTATTGGTAGTGATTTTTTCACTAAGCATTTTTTTGTCATAGATCCCGTCCAGGTAAGCCAATGTCTCTTTGATCCCTATAGATTTCATACAGTTGGGTGAGCGTGTATACTTCTTCTCCAGTGTACATATCTCATCGATCAAACCATCATTGATCATTATTTTAGTACGCAAGGCGATACGTTCACGAAGTTTTTCTCTTTCAATCTCTATCTGATAGATAGGAAGTGGTTCAGTTACAGTAGGTTGCGGTGGAAATTGTTTAAAATATTGTGTGGGGGTCAGGCCGGTTTCCAAATAGATGTTCAATGCTTTTTCTATACGGTAGGGATCATTGGATTCAATCTTTGACATGTACTGTGTATCTAACCGATGAAGCCACGTATAGCTCTTTTGTAAATCTTGTAAATATATTTTGGTTTTTGCATCGGTCTCATTTGAAATGTTGGGTAATTCACTGATACCTTCTATGAGCATTTTGAGGTAAAAACTGGTCCCACCAACGATCACAAGGTTTTTCCTATCCTCCAGGCAGCGTCTATGTACCTCATGATAAAGCCTGATAAAAGTCGTGACATCAAAATTTTCATTAGGGTAGAGGTAATCTATACCAAAATGTACAATACCTTCTCGTTCACTCAACGTAGGTTTTGCAGAGACAATATCAATATCTTTATAGATAGAGAGTGAATCGAGTGATAGAATATAGGCATTCATCTGTTGTGCTATTTTGATGGAAAGTGCTGTCTTTCCTGAGGCAGTAGGACCGATGAGTGCAAGCTGTTTAAAGGTTTTAAGACTCGGCATTTAGTGCCTCACTGTAGTGTATTTTGATACTTCTCATAGCGTAATCATACCATAACCCCAAAAAGGATAAAATACCACTATAGATATAGAAGGGCAGGAATGAATTTATTTGACAAGAACAACCGTTTTAACATTGCCAACCTGGTAACCTATTTGAATGTCTCAGCAGGTATCATGGCAATATTTTTTATCGTGAAAGGTGATTTCTTCACCGCTATCGTCTTAGCATGGATAGGCGGTGCCTGTGACATTATTGATGGCAAGCTGGCACGTAAATACAGTCTTTCAACAGAGTTTGGGATCCAACTTGACAGTTTTGCAGATTTCCTCTCTTTTGTGGTCATGCCGCCGTTTTTACTTTTTTATGCAGTCAAACACTATAGTGGTATTAGTGGTGTAGAAGAACTGCTGTTGGGTTTGGTATTTATCTGGTATATCATCAATGGTTTGAGAAGACTGGTGGAATTTAACCTTAAAGTGGATGTTGGAGAGGTTGAAAAGTACTTTGAAGGTGTGCCTACACCTTTAGGTGCTATTCTTTTATGGATCCTCTATCTCCTGAATGCCTATGGAGTGATCACAAATGTATACGTTATCGTTGTTTTAGTACTGATCATCGCATGGTCACTGAACTCTAAACTGAAAATCCCTCATCCGTAGAGTGAAACAGTGAATCGTTTTAAAGAGAAATTGAACCATTTTTCAGAATTGGTCATGTTTAAGCATTCAGTGTTCTCCTTACCCTTTATCTTTATAGCAATGCTTGTTGCTGCACAAGGTTGGTTTGGCTGGAAGCTGCTGTTTTTAGGTACAATGGCAGCAGTCACTGCGAGAAACTTTGCTATGGGGGTGAACCGTTATCTTGATAGAGATATTGACAGACTGAATCCTCGTACCAAAGGTCGTCCTTCTGTAGACGGCAGAGTGTCAAATGAACAAATGGTAGGATTTATAGTATTGAATGCCTTGTTGTTTATGGTGGTTGCATATTTCGTGAACAGTTTGGCTTTTAAGCTCTCATTGCCTATTTTGATTGTACTAGGGGCCTATACATTTTTTAAGCGTTTCTCTTCAATGGCACACCTTATTTTAGGGGTAAGTTTGGGACTGGCACCTATAGCAGGTGTAGTGGCAGTAAACGGCGAGATCACTTTATGGTCTATTTATCTGGCAATGGGTGTGATGTTCTGGGTCGCAGGATTTGACCTGCTATACTCTCTGCAAGATATCGAATTTGATAAAGCCCATGGGTTGCACTCTATCCCTTCTAAGTTTGGGGCAAACAAGACCATGTGGATCGCAAGGCTATTCCACTTTTTTGCCATTGTGTTTTGGGCTGCTTTTGTAGTGGCTGCAGGGTTGGCTTTTTGGGCACAGCTCGCTATAGTTTTTTCTACTATCATGTTGGGTTATGAACACTACATCGTCAACAAAGATTTTACACAAATAGACAAAGCCTTTTTTACAGTGAATGGTTACCTGGGATTTGTTTTTTTAATTTTAATTATCGTGGAGGTTCTATAAGATGGAAATGATGGATATGACAGTTTTAGGATTATTGGCACTGTTGGTGATCATACTGTTGATGCTTGTGGGTAGAAACAGTAAATTAGCAAAAGAGAATAAAAAACTCAATGAAATACTGGACGTCAAAAATGTGACGATAGCAAACTATGAAGCATCACGTGTTGCAGTGAAAGATGTGATAGAGAACTTCTCCTCTTTGGATGATGTGATGGAATTGATCAATGCAGGTGAAAGTAAAGCTTCTGTCTCTGAAAAACTGGGTATCCCTGTAAGTAAGATAGAACTGATCATCAAGTTTGATAAACTCAAAAAGAGAGATTAATGTCCAAGAGCTCATGGGAAAGAGTTTTATCTGAAGCGTATGCCTCTCTTGAAGCAGAGTATCAGAGATTTTTAGAAGAAGATGCGGACTACTTCCCTACCAAAGAAAACTACCTGAATGCCTTTAACACACTTCCTAAGGAGAAAGTAAAATACATCCTCTTTGGACAGGACCCTT
The DNA here is from genome assembly GCF_030347995.1 of Sulfurovum xiamenensis. Classification (NCBI taxonomy): domain Bacteria; kingdom Pseudomonadati; phylum Campylobacterota; class Epsilonproteobacteria; order Campylobacterales; family Sulfurovaceae; genus Sulfurovum; species Sulfurovum xiamenensis. The sequence continues at coordinate 556,457 of NZ_JAQIBC010000001.1, read as the reverse complement.
ATCCAAGAAAAGAGAGCGCCGGGGGGTATGCTTTTATCGATACTAAAGTGCAGAACCTTTTTTCAGCCTCTGGTTTAAGTAAAGAGGTCAACCGTGCAACAAGTCTGCGTAATTTTATGAAGATGGCCCTCGTCGCTAGCCATAGGTTGACAACAGATGATACTTCCCAGGAAGCCATTACCAAATTAGATAAAACAGCAATGATCGATTCTATAGATGACCTTCGGCGTAACTTTGAAAAAAACGGGGTACTTCTTTTAAATACGGCACTGATATTTACAGACAAAAAAAGTACGAAAAAACATATCAAAGCATGGAAACCTTTTATCCAAACACTGTTGAATGCCATGGAAGAAAATGCACCAAAACTTATCTTGTTCGGTACGCATGCAAAGGACTTAAAGAGACAATTTTCACTCGATAGATTTGAAACGATCGAACTGGAACATCCCTACAATCATACATTCATTTCCAACCCCAAAGCAATCAAATTATTTGGCCCTATGAATTTACTTGATAAATAAAGATTTCTCTGCTATAATTGCGCTCTAAATTATCGCTACTACATTTTAAATGTGCACTCATAGCTCAGCTGGATAGAGCATCGGTTTGCGGTACCGAAGGTCTCAGGTTCGAATCCTGATGGGTGTACCACTTCTTTTTTGTATCAATCACGCGTTTTCTTTTACTGCTGAATGTATAACGCAATAAAATCACGTAAAATCTGAACACAACGTATAAGAAGGCCTATTTTACTTCAATACATTATCTTTAAACAACCAACTCCTAACCAGATTTATATTATAATAATAACAAATTATCCAAGAGAGCTTTTTATGAACATTCTACTCATTAACATCAATCCTGTTGTCTCAAGATTGCTCGCACTTTGTACAAGAGATGAAAATATAGCACTGGATGAAGTAGTGAGTGCAGATGCAGTGAAGAAAGCGTCATATGATATCATTTTTGTGGATGAAGTCTCTTATGTCAATGATGTGCAAGTGTTACTTGAAGCATTAGATGCAAGAAAAAAAGTTTTTATCTCTTATGCTGGTGAAGCGATGATGGGTTTTGATGAGACTATCAAGAAACCATTTTTACCTTCGCAGATCATCAATGTGATTGAAAGTATTACTCCGAATGATGCTGATGAAAGAGAAGAAGGAACTGCAATAGAAGAAGATATCTCTATTTTTCCATTCTCTTTAGAAAATAAAGAGGCAGAGGATGAGATTTTACCGGATATTGTTTCTAGATCTACAGAAGAGAAAGAGGATGATACTATGTCGGAACTGGAAGAAGATATGAGCCTTCCAGAAGTACTGGACAGGGATGAAGTAGCAAAGATCAAAGCATTGTTAGAGATGGATGATGAGATAGAAGAGAATGAAAATACCATCTCTTTGAGCGATGATGACTATGAAGCGCGTAAAGTGGAAGTGATCAAAGAACAACTGATCGCTGACGGATTGGAGATCGTAGAAGAGAATGAAATAGTCGAAGAATTGAGTTATGATGCTGTAAATGCTCCAGAAGAGAGAGAGGGGACACTTTCTAAGACAAAGCAGGAGACAGGAGTAAATGAAGAGGAACTTTCTCGTATCGAAGTAGCGATCTGGGCTGCACTGGGTCAGATGAAACCTAAAAAGATAAAAAAACTTTTAAAAGGCAAAGAGACGAAAATCAAAATAAAATTAGAGGATGATCAATAATGCAAAAAGGGGCTATTTTAGTACTCTCAGGTCCAAGCGGTGCAGGTAAAAGCACCATTATCAACGCAGCGTCAGATGAGATCGGTGAATATTATTTTTCCATATCGACGACCACACGTGCTCCCAGAGTAGGTGAAGAGGATGGCAAAGATTATTTTTTTGTAAGTAAAGAGAGTTTTGAAGAGGATATCAAAGCGGGAAATTTTCTTGAGTATGCGGAGGTACACGGTAACTATTACGGTACATCACTCAAACCTGTAAGAGAAGCTTTGGATGAGGGAAAACTGGTGATATTCGATATCGATGTACAGGGCCACAGGCTTGTACGTGCAAAGATGAACGATATTACGACATCCGCATTCATCACACCGCCGACCCTCAAAGAGTTGGAGACAAGACTTCGTGCACGCTCAACCGACGATGAGTCTGTCATAGTCAAGCGTATTGAAAATGCAAAAGGCGAGATCAAAGCAGTGGGTGAGTATGACTTCACCATTATCAATGATACAGTGGAGGAAGCAACAAAACGTTTTGTGATCGTGGCCAAGGCAGCGAGATTGAAACAAAGTGCAGAAGATGAGGAAAAATTTGTTGAACATTGGTTGGTAAATAACTAAGATTAAACATATTGCAGTATAATTATTCAAATTAATGCTCTCTGTAGCGAAATATAAAGGATTAACATGGGTATGCCAAGTATGCCGGAACTATTGATCGTATTAGCGATTGTTGTACTTCTTTTCGGAGCAAAAAAGATTCCAGATCTTGCTAAAGGTATGGGAAGAGGTATCAAAGACTTCAAGAAAGCAATCAAAGAAGATGAAGAAGAGCCTAAAGAGATCGCTTCTAAAGAAGAGCCCAAGGTTGAAGCTTCAAAAGAAGAGAAAAAAAGCGAAAACGCTTAAGTTTGATACTGAGCAGTTCATTGCTCAGTGTTGAAATAATTATTCCTCCAAATAGCTATGAAGCTATTTTCTACTACAATTCCATATTAACTATGACGGAAGACCAATGAAATTAAAACAACAGATCAATAACGTTATCAAAGAAGCTTTTACCAAGGCGGGTATAGAACACGAGCCTATGAGTGTCACCGAAGCGACCAAAGCCGAATTCGGTGATTTCCAGTTCAATGGGGCAATGGCCTTAGCTAAACCCTTAGGTAAGAATCCTAGGATGATCGCTACAGAGATCATAGAAAACCTTGATCTGACCGGAATACTCGAAAAAGCAGAGATAGCAGGTCCGGGTTTCATCAACCTATGGCTTAATCCCTCTTGGCTTGCTTCACAATGTGAATCAGCACGTAAAGACAGCAGACTTGGTGTAGAAAAACGTGAAACACCTGTCAAGGTAGTAGTAGATTATTCTGGTCCGAACATGGCCAAACAGATGCACGTAGGACACTTGCGCTCTTCTATTATCGGTGATACATTGGCAAACCTTTTAACCTATCTTGGGGATGATGTCATACGTCAAAACCATATCGGAGACTGGGGTACACAGTTTGGAATGCTCATTGCCTACCTCGAAGAGATACACGAAGAGGGGTCGGTAAGTTTAAAAGACCTGGAGCAGTTCTACAAAGATGCTAAAGGACGTTTTGATGAAGATGAGGCATTTGCAAATAAAGCCAGAGAGTATGTCGTAAAAATCCAAAGCGGCGACACTCACTGTTTAGCACTTTGGCAAAAGTTTATAGATATCTCTTTAGGACATTGTGAAGAGGTATATGAAAAACTCGGTGTCAATCTGACACGCGAAGATGTACGCGCAGAGAGTTTTTACAATGATTACCTGCACGGTGTGATCAGCGATCTGGATGAAAAAGGATTATTGACACAGAGTGACGGTGCACAATGTGTATTCCTGGAAGGCGAGGAAGTCCCGGTAATCGTTCAAAAGGGTGATGGGGGGTACCTCTATGCCACTACAGACCTTGCTGCATTACGCTACAGAGCACAGACATTAGGGGCGCAGCGTATCTCTTATGTGGTGGATGCAAGACAGGGAGAGCACTTCAAACAGGTCTTCAGGGTGGCAAAAGAAGCAGGCTTTGTTCCTGAAGATGTGAAGCTTGAACATATCGCATTTGGTACGATGATGGGTCAAGACGGAAAACCATTCAAAACACGTGAAGGCGGTACAGTCAAACTCATTGAACTGCTTGATGAGGCTGTTGCAAAAGCCAAAGAGACGATCAATGACAAAGAGAACTATTCGGAAGGAGAGTTGGAAAGATTGGCCAAGATCATAGGAATCGGGGCCGTAAAGTATGCGGACCTTTCGATCAACCGTGAATCCAACTATATTTTTAACTGGGGCAAGATGTTGAGCTTTGAGGGTAACACTTCACTCTATATGCAGTATGCCTATGCAAGGATCCAGAGTATCTTCAGAAAGTATGACGGTCCTATGGAGGGTGATATAATTATCGGTGATGCATTGGAGCATAGACTCTCTACGATGTTGCTCCGTTTTGAAGATGTACTCGACCGTGCTGCAGTAGATGCGGCACCTAACCAGATCACGACCTATCTTTATGAGCTGGCAACACTCTTTATGCGTTTTTACGAACAGAATCCTATCCTCAAAGAGGGTGTTGATGATGTAACTAAGATGAGTCGTTTACTCTTGGCTGACCTGACGGCCAAGACCATCAAACAAGGATTGGATATACTCGGGATCGAGACGGTCGATAAGTTATAATATCTATAACGTTTAGCAAAAATTTGAAGGGCTTTTTGGCTTCTTCAAAGGGGAGAAGTATTGATGAAAGCACTCATTATTTTAGCGGTACTGGCTACATTGGGACTCATTGCTTTTCAATACCATCGAAACAAAAATATCAAAAAACTTTTTACAGCACTTCTTACGCTTGGTATTATCCTATCATTGGCAGTTGCGGGGAATGTAACACGTCCGGTCATGCCCATATATCTGGCACATTTGATCCTGATGATTATTTCATGGGGAGGATTGATACTTTATCTTGTAAGAGAGAAATATGTTGGTTGGATCATTTTTTCGCCGCTGGTGACCATAGGCTTGTTTTTGTTATTGGAGTGGTTGACGGGTTCGGGTCATGAAGTAGGCTAGGCAAATGACAGATCATTGTCATTTGCAGTATTGGAAGTGAAATTCATCTATGCAGGATCACTATCTTTCTTTTTCTGATTTTCAACAAGTTCGTTTAAAAATGTTTCAAGTGAATAGCGTTGTCTGTATTCAGGTATCATGATATGGATAAGGATATCGCCTAAATCTGCTACTGTCCATTCGTCTGTAGCGTCTGAAGCGATAAACGTTTCCCCCTGTTCTTTGAGTTCTTTTTTGAGATGGTCAAAAAGTGCAAGCGTGTGTTTTCCATTGAGTGAGTTAGCGATCACTACACGTTTTGCTATATAATCTGCATCATCAAGGTTAAATACCTCAATCTCTTCGGCTTTCTTATCGTCAAGGATTTTTACGATGTTTGCTATTCTTTCGTCTATTGTCATATGGTGTTGCCCTTCTAATATATGTTTGACAGATTCTCTGATCTTTTCGTCAATAAATTGTAAATCTTTTTCTTCTCTTATTTGGGTTGAACTCATAGGTGCTTCTATAGGCAGAAGTTCCCAGCTATTAAGTGCATCCGTATCTAAATGATGATCATCCCGTGTTGCTATAACCCAGGTCACTGTTTCATTCAGCCATTCAAACGCATGCCATTTTGTCAATGTTGACAGATTGTCAGATCCTATGATCAGATACTTGACATCGTATTTCTGGTTAAAATGTTTTACACTTTGTGAGGTTACGGTACTTTTGCCTTCTTTGATCTCATAATCATCCACTTTCACACGTTCTATGGGGTCAAACAACATATGACACCAAGCAAGCCGTGTAGCGGCATCAGCCAGTGAAGATGTTTTAAAAGGGTTCAGATAGGCAGGTACGACAAGCAGTTGGTCGATCTGCAGCTTTTCTACAGCTTTTTCAACGATAAGTTGGTGTCCTTTGTGAGGAGGGTCGAAACTCCCTCCAAAGATAGCTATAGTAGGCTTTTGATGATTAACCAAATACTAACCTCATTTACTGTAAAATTGCGTAATTTTAGCATAATAATCATAAGGGTAAAGTATGGCTGTAAAAGTAGCAATTAACGGACTTGGAAGAATTGGTAGATGTGTGGCGCGTATTATTGCAGATAGGGATGATATTGAACTTGTTGCAGTGAATGCATCCGGTACTGATGAGATGATCCAGTACAACCTGAAATATGATTCTGTCCATGGAAGACGTAATGATGTTACTGTAGCCGACGGATATTTGAACATCGGTAAAACGAAAGCAAAGATATTTGCAGAACGTGATCTCTCTAAGCTGGATTTTGCCTCTTGTGGTGCTGATCTTGTTCTGGAGTGTACAGGGGCATTCTTGACAGCGGAGAGTGTACAGCCTTATTTGGACAATGGTGTAAAGAAGGTGATTTTTTCTGCACCGGCAAAAGATGACACGGCAACATTCGTACTTGGAGCAAATGCAGAGGATTATGCAGGTGAAGCGATCATCTCCAATGCAAGCTGTACGACAAACGGACTGGCGCCTGTAGCAAAAGTGTTGGATGATGTATTTGGTATAGAAAAAGGGTTGATGACTACGATCCACTCTTATACCTCTTCGCAGCCTATTTTGGATGCAAAACATAAAAAAGACCCGAGAAAAGGACGTGCTGGAGCAACCAATTTGGTACCTACAACAACGGGTGCAGCTAAGGCCATCTCTAAAGTACTTCCGGCACTTTCAGGCAAGTTGAATGGGCAGGCGATAAGAGTACCGACACCGGATGTCTCTATGGTCGATCTGACGGTAACCCTTAACACAAACGTGACAGTTGAAGAGGTACAGGCTGCATTTAAAACAGCCAGTGAAGGATCACATAAAGGTATTTTAGGTGTGGATGAAGAGTACAGGGTTTCTCAAGATTTTGTGGGTGAAGAGTTAAGTACAGTCGTACCGCTCGATACTATACAGGTGATTGGAGACAACATGGTAAAAGTACTCTCTTGGTATGACAATGAGTGGGGATACTCTCGCCGTTTAGTAGACATGGCAGTACATGTAAGTAAAAAGTAAGACAGGGAATAGATGAAAACATTAAAAGATTTAAAGATTGATGGTAAAAGAGTTTTTATAAGATGTGATTTTAATGTACCAAAGGATGAATTTGGGAACATTACAGATGACAGACGTATACGTTCTGCTTTGGCGACAATCCGTTATTGTATCGACAGAGACTGTAAAATCATTCTTGCTTCACACTATGAAAGACCGGAACCAGGGAAGTATGAAGAGAAGTATTCATTGGCACCTATCGCAAAAAGACTGCGCACCTTACTCAAAGTAGAAAATGATATCTTTATGGCAGAAGATGTCGTGGGTGAAGATGCTAAAGCGAAAGCAGCGGCTATGAAAGAAGGCGATATGCTTTTACTTGAAAATCTTCGTTATGAAGCAGGGGAAACAGAAAATGATATGGTATTTGCAGAACAGTTGGCAAGTTTTGCAGAGTTTTATATCAATGATGCCTTTGGTGCCTGTCATAGAAAACATGCATCTATCGATGCGATCACCAAATTCTTTGATGCAGACCATAAAGCAGCAGGTTTCCTTATGAGTAAAGAGATCAATTTCTTCTCTAAAGTACTTGAAAATCCTGTTCGTCCCTTTATCGCAGTTGTTGGGGGTTCCAAAGTATCTGGTAAACTCCAGGCATTGACAAACCTTATCAATAAAGTAGACAAGATCATCATCGGTGGTGGAATGGCATTTACTTTCCTGAAGGCACAAGGATATGAAGTGGGTAATTCATTGGTTGAAGATGATCTGTTGGATGAGGCAAAAGGTATTATGACCAAAGCCAAAGAGCTGGGGGTTAAACTCTATTTACCGGTTGATGTGGTGGTAGCGCCGGAGTTTTCAGAGAAGACGACAGTGAAATTTCTTCCTATACAAGAGATCCCTGCAGGTTGGATGGGACTGGATATAGGTCCTGCATCTTCAAGGCTTTTCCGTGAAGCACTTAATGATGCACAAACGATCATATGGAATGGTCCTATGGGAGTCTATGAGATGGACAGATATTCAAAAGGTAGTTTCGCAATGTCAAACAACATTGCACAAACACATGCAACAACGATTGTAGGTGGTGGGGATACTGCTGATGTAACACAGCGTGCCGGTGATGCTGATGAGATGACCTTCGTAAGTACAGGTGGTGGAGCAAGTCTGAAATTGATAGAAGGTATTTCTCTGCCAGGAATTGAAGCACTTGAGTAAAAGGATTTTGATTGATTTTTGCAGCAAATTTTAAAACGAATCATACCAGAGCATCAACGGAAAAATACATTGAAGTATTGAATGAAAAGCTGCTTGAAAAAAAACCCGAAGACCAAGTCTATATCTTCCCTCCTGCAACAGCTTTAGGCAAGTATGAGGGTGATTTTACGCTTGGTGCACAAAATGCCTATCCGACACAAAACGGTGCATTTACCGGAGAAATAGGTACAGAGCAGCTTGAGGAATTTGGTATCAAAACCATACTCATCGGACACAGTGAAAGACGAGAACATTTAGGTGAGTCTCAAGACAAAGTAGCCCAAAAATTTACATTTTTTAAAGAGCAGGGATATGAAATACTCTACTGTATCGGTGAACCGCTTGAGATAAGAGAAAAGGGCGATGAAGCTGTGATGGAGTATCTGTTGGCACAGTTTGACGGTATTGATATCAGCTATAAAGATCTTATTGTTGCTTATGAACCTATCTGGGCGATAGGAACAGGAAGATCTGCCACGGTTGAAGAGATAGCTTCTACCCATCAAGCGTTAAAGCAAACCGTACAAAAACCATTACTCTACGGAGGCAGTGTCAAGCCAGCAAATATTCAAGAGATCACTGCAATTCGTGGTGTGGATGGTGTTTTGGTTGGATCTGCGTCTTTGGATGTGGAGAGTTTTGCTACGATGATAGGCGAGAAGTAAAATAAAGTACGACTTGTCGCATTAAAAAGTGAGTTAACGACTCACTTTTTACGCATCTCTTTTATCTAAAGAGATCTTCGAGTGCTGATGTATCAGTTGTTTTTGTCGCTTCTGAAGTTTCTGAACTGTCTACTTGTCTTTCCGTGACCCCTTCAATTTCGTTTAACTCTATTGTATACCCTGTCAGCATAGAGGCCAGACGGATGTTAATTCCGGATTTACCGATCGCTTTTGCTTTTTGATCGCTTGTAATATTTACCACTGCTTTTTTCGCATCTGCATCTACTTTGATACTTTGTGAAATAGCAGGACTCAATGCACGTGTAATGAAAACTTCAGGGATCGGAGAAAATTCGATACAGTCGATATTTTCACCATTAAGCTCTTGGCTTACTGCATTGATACGTACCCCTTTGACACCCACAGCTGCACCGATAGGATCAACATTCATCTGCTCTGTCTTCAGTGCTATTTTTGCTCTTTCTCCCGGGATTCTTGCTGCAGCAACGATCTCCACTACACCATCATCGATCTCTGGAACTTCATTGGCCATAAGTGCTTCCAGGAATTTAGGTGAAGTTCTTGTCAGCTCCAGGAAAAGACCATGATCCGGGTCAACACTGACATATCTGAGAAGTGCACGGATGGAGTCTCCACGCTTAAACTTCTCACCTTTGATACGGTTTCTCTGTGTAAGAATACCTTTAAGTTCACCGATCTCAACATGCGTGTTGTCATCTGCATCCACACGGTTAACGGTACCTAACATGACTGTACCTACTTGTTCTTTGTATTTTTCAAACAAGTCCTGTTCTATACGTCTTTGTACATGATACTCCAGTTCTCTGAAAAGATTTGCTGAAGCTGTACGTCCGTGCTCTTCCAGGATAAATTCCTCTTTTAACTGGTCTCCAATCTCTAAAGAGTCATCAAACTCTTGTGCATCGGATAGGGCAATGAAACTGTCAGACTCGATTTCTTGCTTGTTTCCCTCTTTCCCGACTTCTACATAAAGTTGTTCATCATCATCAGCTACAACGGTGATGACCTTATAGATAGAATATTTTTTTGTATCATTGTCGATGATCACTTCAAAGGTACTTGTAAAATTTGTAAGTTTCTTAGCTGTATTGATCAAAGCTTCTTTAAAGGCTTCTATCGCATGCTCTTTGGAGATATTTTTTTCATGTGCGATCGCTTCAATGATGTCTAATATTTTTTCCATGATTTTTCCTATTTATAAATGTTTTTTCTAATCAATACAATATACCGCTACAAGAGGTAACATAACAGTGTCAATAACGTCTTGGGAGGTGTTGTTTTTGAAGTTGATTATTATAGCTAACCTAAGCTTTACAGAAAATAAAGTATAATTGTTATATAAATCGGAAGAATAAATAATATAATTTAAAAGGTACCCATCGATGAAACTGAAACTTGCTAGAACAACACTTAAAGCGAAGCCGAAAACGATTGAGTTGCAAAAAATAGAAGACGAGCTAGCGAATAGATCTATCTTTTATTTTGATAAAGATAACTCGCATAAAGAGCTGAAAGAGTTAATTGAATATTTTGAAGAAAAAGGGTTCTCTGTATATATGAGAGAAGTCAAGTACGGGCTGGATGATAATGAATATATCTACGAAGTACACATTATCGCATAAGACTGCTTCTAAGGTAGGCTTGGCGTAAGCATAGTTTTTGGGCTTTAGTCCAGAAAACTACACCATTAAAGAAGAGATAACATTTGAGTAAAAAATTATTTATAGAAACACTTGGTTGTGCGATGAACGTTCGTGACAGTGAACATATGATCGCAGAATTGAACCAAAAAGAATCCTACGAAATCACTGAAAATCTAGAAGATGCTGACCTTATTATCATTAATACCTGTTCTGTTAGAGAGAAGCCTGTAGCAAAACTCTTTTCAGAGATCGGTGTCTTTAACAAACACAAAAAACCTTCTGCAAAAATAGGTGTGACAGGATGTACCGCTTCTCATTTAGGTGATGAGATCATCAAACGTGCACCTTCTGTAGACTTTGTATTGGGTGCAAGAAATGTGTCGAAGATCACTGAAGTGGTCCATAAAAAGCATGCCGTAGAGGTCAGTACAGATTTTGATGAAAGTACCTATGCCTTTGGTGAGTACAGAAGCAACCCTTACAAGGCGATGGTAAATATCTCCATAGGATGTGATAAATCCTGTACCTTCTGTATCGTACCTGCAACTCGTGGAGAAGAGATCTCCATCCCTTCTGACCTTATCGTACAGGAGATCACCAAAGCAGTGGCTTCAGGTGCAAAGGAAGTGATGCTTCTTGGACAGAATGTCAATAACTACGGAAGACGATTCGGATCTTCTGAAGAGAGCTGTGACTTTACGCAGTTGTTGCAAAAGATCTCTAAGATAGAAGGATTGGAGCGTATACGATTTACCTCTCCTCACCCTTTACATATGGATGATGCTTTCATTCAGGAGTTTGCTTCTAATCCTAAGATATGTAAACAGATACATGTGCCTCTTCAAAGCGGATCTACTTCACTATTGAAAGCAATGAAAAGAGGATATACCAAAGAGAATTTCCTGAATCGTTGTGAAAAGATCCGTACACTGTGTCCTGAAGCAACCATATCTACAGATATTATCGTTGGATTCCCGGGCGAAAGCGATGCAGACTTTGAAGATACGATGGATGTACTGGAAAAAGTACGTTTTGAGCAGATGTTCTCATTCAAGTATTCTCCTCGTCCGCATACTGAAGCAGCAGAGTTTGATAACCAGATAGACAGCGATGTAGCAGGAGAGAGATTGACACGACTTCAGGCAAGACATACAGAGATCCTGGATGAGATCATGGATGCACAGTTAGGTACGGTACATCAGGTCTATTTTGATGAACTCAAGCCTAACGGAAGGGTTTCTGGACGTTCGGATGACGGTAAACTCTTTTTTGTTCAGGGAAGTGAAGAGCTTTTAGGTAAAATAGTAGATGTCAAAGTGACGAAAACCTCCCGGGGTGCTCTTGATGGAGTGCTTGTTTAGGAAAGCCAATGTTTAAAACACTCTCAAGAAGCATTGCTCAAGTCTTACTCCCTCCGCTGGGCTATCTTCTGATGCGTTTTTATTGGTTTACTTCCAAAAAAAACTTTCATGTTACAGGTGAGATCACACAAGAACAGTCTATTGTCGTCTGTTGGCACGGTGAACTGCTGATGTCTCCCCAAGCCTATCGCTATTTTCATAAAAAACAGTTGGCTTCAGGGATCATCTCAAGGCATTTTGATGGCGAGATGATCGCAAGGATACTGATGTATTTTTCTATAGCACCTTTGCGAGGATCCAGCAGTCGGGGAGCCAAACAGGTACTCTTAGAAGCGTTTAGAGCACTTAAAAAAGGGGATGATCTTCTGGTCACGCCTGATGGACCCAGAGGCCCACGCCACAGTATCAGTGATGGTGCGATAGCCTTGGCACACAAGGCCAAAGCACCAGTATTGACAGTGAATTATATACCTAAAGCGTATTGGCAACTTGAGAGTTGGGACAGATTTGTCATTCCCAAACCTTTCACTACCATCGATTTCTATTTGGAAAATGTTTCTTTGGAAGGGATGGAAATGGATGAAGCCAGAACATTTTTACGTGATAAAATGTTAGCACATACGGTACATTAAAAGATGAAATCTAAACTTCAAGAGGTATCTGAGGAGTTTTTGAATTATTTGTTTGATGTCAGAGGTTATTCTGAAACGTCTATCGTGACATATGAGATCGCTTTAAGGCAGATGCTCGAAGAGAGCCATGTGTATGAAGCAGATGGCGTCACTGTACTGGATATCACCCCTTTTCGTTTTAAGATCGTTAAAAATCATAAAAAGACCATCGTCAAAAAACTCTCAGCGGTACATTCATTTACAAAATACCTCGAAGATCAGTGTCATATGAATATCAAACTTATTGGGGATGAGTCGATAAAGGTACCTAAAAGCCTCCCTAAGCCCATTGAAAAGAACTACATTGAAGAAGTATTGAGTCGTGCCAATTTAGAGGAGAAATTGCTTATTTCTATGTTGTATGGATTGGGATTGCGTATCTCTGAACTGAGTAGTCTTAAACTTGAAGATATCAATAAGGGATGGATACAGATCCATGGGAAAGGAAACAAGGTAAGAGAGTTGCCTCTATTGGAGAGTTTGCAGGCACTCATCACTGTATATATTAAGAGAAGATCTCCTAAAAAGTATCTGTTTGAAAAAGGAAATTCACCTATGAACGCTGCGCAGTTACGTTATATACTTACAAAACTTTTCAAGGCACAAGGTCTGAAAGTAACACCGCATCAACTGCGACACTCTTTTGCCACCCATTTGCTCAATAATGGTGCACGTATCGCAGATGTGAGTGAACTGTTAGGACATGGAACGATGGCAACTACACAGGTCTATACGAAGCTTGGAAGCGTGAAAAAAATGCAGGAGTACATGAAGGCGCACCCTTTGGCAGATGCAAAAGATCACTAGTTGAAAACAAGTTCTGAAGGATCAATATGCTCCTTGAAAAGGTAGGGCCTGATCTTACCTGGTACGTTTAACACCCTGCAGAGTTCTTTAAATTTTTTTGGCATATCAGTAGTGAGATAAGGGGCAACAAAGAGCAGGTCATCTTGTTGTACTGTACTCCAAGCTCCACCTATGACCAAAGAGGGTTCTTTTTCGATCTCTTGACGCTGTTTCGCCGAGAGGAGATAGCCGAGTTTTTTGAGGGTGATATCCGCTGCTTTGACCTTGGCAGATGGAGTATGTAGTTTGACAATGTGTAGCAGTTTGTTATTGTAGAGCGTTTCAAATCCGCTTTCAAGTACCTCTTTGTCTTTTCTCAAGTATTCCATACTGCGTTTGATGCCTTCTTTGTATTCATTTATCAGTGCATCGGAGAAGTGTTTTCTGAATTTATTGCGCTCATAATTTTCATCCGTGTTGCTCTCATCAATGAAATAAGGATACCCCTTTGTTTGAAGGTAACGTAGCAACTCTTGTTTGCTGTAGGCGAGCAGCGGACGTATGAGGGCATAGTGTCTCTTCTTTGTCACAGGTTCAAGGCCCAGCAGTTCACTTAAGCCTGCTCCTTTACTAAGTCGCATAAGCAGCCACTCCAACTGGTCATTGAGCTGATGTGCTGTGATCAGGGTATCGTATCCCTCTATGGTAATAAGGGACTCAAAAAATTCATAGCGAAAGTCTCTAGCCTGTTTTTCAAAATGGCTGTGAAATGCCGGGGCTTTAATGCTGTGACAATAGAGTTTATGTTCTTTAGCAAGGGCTTTTGCATGCATCTCTTCTTCATCACTTGCTTCGCGTGTACCATAATTGACTATGGCAATATCGAACTTTATATGGTTCTCTAAGAGTAAAAAGAAGAGTGCAGAGGAGTCCACACCCGCAGAAAAAGCCAATAAATTCTTTTTCCCTTTGAGGTGTGAGAGGTCGAGTGTAAGCATAAGCTTGTTTAGAGTGCCTTGATCAATGTAGCAAGCAGCTGGGTACCCACTAACTCTGTGACTCTTGCCTCATATCTTTTCCCGTACTCCACAGGTAGATCAGAAGTATCATTGATGAGTATCTCCCCATCGATATCCACGGCCCAGATAAGCGGTCTAGCTGAAAGCAGGTACTCGTGTTCATCACTTTCCCCATCTATAGCAACAGTGACTGTTTGACCTACCATCTTTTCAAGTGACTTGAGCGTACTCTTCTCTGCTATCTCTCCAAGAATTTGTGCTCTTTGGTCAATGGTCTCTTCGTCGACCTGATCCATGGTGTAGGCAGCGGTTGTCTCTTCATTAGAGTAGTGGAAGGTGTTAAATCTGTCAAATTCGAAGGTTTCCATGAAGTCACATAGGCGATTAAAACTCTCTTCACTTTCGCCAGGGTGTCCTGCGATCACAGAGGTACGTAAAAAAGCACCGGGTTTACTTTTCATGTACTCAAGCAGTTCGATGGTCTTCTTCTCTCCAAAGCCGCGTTTCATAGTTTTGAGCATTCCATCATCGATATGCTGAATAGGCATATCATAATAGGTTTGAAAGACCTCAGAATCCGAAATGGCATCGACAAGTTCAAAAGTTGTCGTACTTGGGTAAAGGTATAAGATACGTGCAGACTGCACACCTTCTATAGCTTCTACTCCCTTGATAAGCTCTACCAGTCCATCTTTGAGACCCATATCACGTCCGTAGCTGGAACTGTCCTGTGAAATGAAAGAGAAGTCATAAAAACCTTGGGCGACAAGATTTTCTACCTCTTTGACGATAGAAGAGAGCGAGCGTGAGTGCAATTTTCCTTTAAAACTGGGAATAGCACAGAAAGAACAGGCTTGGTTACACCCTTCTGCTATCTTGATATAGGCATGGTAGTTAGAACCGGTGATGACTCTTCCAGACGTTTCTGTAGCAAGATAGACTTCTGGAGAAAAGGTACTCTGTTTAGAAGCGATGAGCTCATCGATCTTCTCATAGTCACCCACACCAGTAAATATGTCTATTTCTGGCATATCTGTCTGTAGTTCTTCTTTGTATCGTTCGCTTAAACATCCGCTCATCACCAAGATGGAGTTCTCTTTACGTTCATCGTGGAGGCTCAGTACGGTATTGATACTCTCTTCTTTGGCTGCATCAATGAAACCACACGTGTTTACGATGATGACATCGGCTTGAGTATTGTCATCAGTGATCTCATACTCTTTTAGACGGCCAAGCATCACTTCGCTGTCGACAAGGTTTTTGGTACAGCCCAGGCTGACCAGGTGTAATTTTTTACTGTTCATTGGTATCCGTTTGTATGTTAAACTTTTTCAGCATTATAGCCAAAAGATAAAAAAATGTATAAGAGTGAAAAAATTTAAAGGATTTGAAAAGAAAAAAGAAAGGTTAGAGCCAGGCAAAGGCCTGAACTCTAAAGTCATTAAGAATGATTCTTAGAAGTTATATCTAGCAACGAAACGTACTAGGTTTTCTGCATCTGGATTTGCATCACTGTCCATATTTACATATGAAGCAGCTACATTTACATTTTCAAATACATTTGTTGCATAAGTAAGGTCAAACTCATTGTAGTCAAGAGATGCAGCTGAATTATCTGATGTCATACCATATGCAGCAGCAAAATTACCACCAAGTGCATCCATATCTGCTCTAACTACCCATGTATCATTGTCAGAAGCAATAGCACCTTCATTGATGATCATTTGAGTATAAAGTGGTGTTTGCTGACCACCTATGTTAAATACACCTGCCGGTCCACCAACACCTGTTACGCCACTGTCTTCATCTACTGTTGAATATGCAACTGAAGCATTGATCATACCAAAGTCATACCCTGCCATTGCACCAAATGCAGTTGGTTCATTAGCCATTGCATCATGAGTAATTTGACCACCTTGAAGTGCTACATTCACACCAGCAACTGCAAATTTCGCATCACCCCAAAGAATATTAAGATCATCAGTTGTAATAAACTCTTGTCCATAATACCATGTACCAGTTAATGTCAAACCATCAATTGATTTGTTTTGAATAGTTAACATATGTACACCATCGTTACCATTTACTGAGTTGAAGTCAGTGATGTTGTTAGCAACACCATAACCATTTTGGTTTGCACCATATACATATGCATATACTAAAGTTGTATTTGAAATATCAGTATTTACAGCTAAAACTGCATCATATGTATTTTTAAATACGTTCCAGTTTTCAGAGTAAGCAAATGGAGAAAGTGCTTTTGGAAGTGTTTGACGACCTGCTTTAAGGCTTGTGTTACCAAATCCGTAAGTCAAGTAAGCTTCAGAGATCCATCCACCATCAGTCATATCATCGATATCACCATTACCTGTACCGTGCATTACGTCAGAAACCATAAAGTTCTCAAGGTTGAGTGTGGTAAGTCCGTTTACAGCAACACCTGCACCGATTCCTGCAAATACATCACTGTTTGTAGCTCTAAGCTCAATACCAGCTTGTGCTGAAGATGATTCTTGATCAAATACATCAGATACATTGTTGTCTTGTGTTTGGTAGTAAACTACAGCATTTCCACTGAATTCCCATGCAGACGCTGCTGCTGGTGCTTCTACTACTGGCTCAACTGGAGCGATATCTCCACCAGCCATAATCATTGTTGACGCTACTACTGAAAGTAATAATGTTTTTTTCATTGTAATCTCCTTGAATTTGTTTGAATACAACATAAGTATAACCTAAATTTTTGAATAATGTCAATAAAATTAATAAATAGTTAACAAAAAGTTAATAATTGTGCAGGATACCCTTTTTCACGTAGGGTTTAGAGGGTTCAAAGATAGGAAATAATCTACAGAATGAAGAGTATTTTAAATGATTTTTAAGCAAATGCACTAATTTTTAAGATTTTGGTTAATGATTTTGAATGTTTTTTGGGTGATTATTGAAGGTTAATGGTGGCGCCAGACGGAATCGAACCGCCGACACAAGGATTTTCAATCCTTTGCTCTACCAACTGAGCTATGGAGCCAACTTAAAGACGGGATGTCTGTTTAAGTGGATAGAATTATAACAGCTGAAACTTAAAAATCGACACATAAAATAAAAAATAAATTATTTTTTTAATTCTTTTACCAATGCCATAAAAGTCTCACCTCTGTGTTTATAAGATTTGAACTGATCAAAACTGGCTGCAGCAGGAGATAAAAGAGCAACACTCTCTTGTGTATGCACATTGTCTATCTGATTTACAGCATTGTCTATGGTTAGTGATTCTATAGCTTTCACATGGTATCTCTTGGCAAGAGTTAAAAGCCTGTCAGCATTTGCCCCTATAGTATATAGTGTAAGGTTAAGCGGTTCCATGACTTCAAAAAGAGGGGTCAGATCTACACCTTTGTCATCTCCGCCCAGGATGAGATGGATGTGTTTGTCGGCATAGCCTTTGACAGCTTGGATCGTAGCATCAAGATTGGTTGCTTTGGAGTCGTTGACCCAGAGTCTTCCTTCTGCGTCTTTGAACTCTTCTTGTCTATGGGCATCCAGTATAAATGCATTCATCAAGTCATAATCTGCTTCATCAAACAGTACTTTGGTCACGGCAAGTGCAAGGAGTGCATCCTGCAAAAATGCACCTTTGAAGCGCAACTGGCTACTATCCAGCCCAAAATATGTTTCGAGAAATGCATTACTGTCATACTCAACGACATAGGCATGGGTCTTTGGAAGGTTCAAGCCTTTGGGTACCAGTGCCAGTTCCCCCTCTTTCATAGTGAGCAGAGGTCTGAGTTTGTCTGCCTTGTATGCTTCAGGTGTTTCGTGCCAGTCTAAATGATCCGGCGTGATAGGAAGCAGAAGATAAATGTCCGGTGAGGCTGTCTTGGTGTGATGAAGCGCAAAGGAAGAGCTTTCCAGTACCCAGATAGGGGCATTGGGATCGAGCTCTGCCAAAGGTGTACCGATATTCCCTCCACTGAGTGCACCACGTTTGGCCAAGAGGTGGGTCAGCATTTGTGTGGTCGTTGTTTTACCGTTGGTCCCTGATATCCAAATGCTAAAAGGCATCTCTTTTTCAAAGTAATCATATTCGCTGAGCAGGTTTTTTGCAGATCTGATCAGTGGGTGATCAGGTTTCAGGCTAGGTGTAGTGACTTCCAAAAGACTTTTTTCGGGATCAAAAAGAGCAGAAGGGAGTATGTGATTACCTGCTTCGTCAGTATAGGCTTCTGTGACATTGTCATCAAAAAAAGTACATCCGCCGCCTAATTTTTTTGCGATCGCTTTGGTAGTAAGGCCATAACCAAAGAGTGTAGGTTTTGTCTGTTTCATCATTATCTGAACTTAAATGAGATGAGTGCAAGGATGTTTGCAATGAAAGAGATCATCCAAAAACGGATGATGATCTTATTTTCTGCCCATTTTTTGAGTTCAAAATGGTGGTGAATGGGAGCCATAAGGAAGACACGTTTTCCACGCAGTTTGAAACTTCCTACCTGCAGTATGACAGAGACAGTTTCAATAACAAAGATAAGACCGATAAGAATAAGCAGGATCTCACTTTTCCCTAAAATGGCAAGATAGGCCAGAAAACCACCGATGGCAAGGCTGCCGGTATCTCCCATAAAGATCTCCGCAGGGTAGCAGTTGTACCATAAGAAACCGAACAGACCACCGATCAGTGCGGCAGCAAGTATCATTACTTCCCCTACACCTTTGATATTCGGGACCAGTAGATACTCACTGAAGATGGCATGACCTGTCACATAGATGATCAGTCCGAGTGAGACCAATGCAATGATAGAAGGTACCGTTGCCAGTCCATCAAGCCCATCGGTAAGATTGACCGCATTGGTCGTAGCTAAAAACACAAGTACCCAAAAAGGGATGGCTGCATACCCTAGATCAAATAGAGGCGTTTTGATAAAGGGTACATAGAACTCTGTTGGAAACCCTCCGTAGAGAAGCAGTCCTGTGGAAACTGCTGCAACGATGATCTGTAATCCCATCTTGCCTCTGGGGGTAAGGCCTTCCAGGTTGTCCCCTGCAAGTACTTTTCCCAGGTCATCTTTAAACCCAACGAAACCAAAACCAATGAGCGTGATTAGGCCGCCCAGTATATAGATATTGGATAGGTCTACAGTAAGTAAGGCAGCAATGAGTGTAGAGACCAGGAATATTGCACCCCCCATGGTTGGTGTATGACGTTTCCCTTCATGTGCAGGTACATATTTGCTGATGGGTTGATTTGCTTTTTTTGAGATAGCCCAGGCAAGGTATTTTGGCATGATAAAGAGTGTCAGTATAAAAGCGAGAAAAAATGCAACGCCTGCACGTACTGAGATGTATCCGAATAGATTAATATCTAAGAGTTGGGAGAGTTCGTATAGCATGGGCGACTTTCGTTTAAAATTTTGTATTAAAGATTTAAGAAAGTTTATTTTACTATTATTTCAATTAAATACTACGAAAAGAAAAAATATGAGACAAAAAACAGTTTTAATCATCACCGATGGTATCGGGTGTAAACCTGACAGTACGTGTAATGCATTTCAAGATGCGACTAAACCTACCTATGACACACTTTTTGAAACAGCACCAAGAGCACTTATCTCTACACATGGTTTGAGCGTAGGGCTGCCTGAAGGACAGATGGGGAACTCTGAAGTAGGACATATGACCATAGGATCTGGTCGTATTTTGTACCAGGATCTGGTAAAGATCTCTTTGGCACTTGAAGATGGAAGTATAGAAAAAAACCAGGCGCTCAATGGTATTTTGGAGAAGAGTGACCGTGTGCATTTGATAGGTTTGCTGAGTGATGGAGGCGTACATTCACATATCGAACATACGATCGGTTTGGCAAAACTTGCAAAAAGCAGAGGGAAAAAAGTCTTTTTACATTTGATCACGGACGGTAGAGATGTGAGTCCTACTTCGGCGAAGACCTATGTGGATCAAATAGAAGAGATCTGCGATGAAGATATCTCTATTGCAACTATAGGCGGTCGTTTCTTTACTATGGATAGGGATAACCGTTGGGAGAGAGTGGAAAAAGGGTATCGTGCTATTGCTGAGGCCACACCGTCAACTTCATTGAGCCCAGAAGCGTATATTGATGCGAGTTATGCAAAGAATGAAACCGATGAGTTTATGGAACCTGTTGCCTTTGGATCGTATGGAGGGATGGAAGAGGATGATGTGGTACTTATCACGAACTTCCGTTCAGACAGAGTACGTGAGATCACAACAGCTTTGGGAGATGCACATTTTGATGAGTTTGCATGCAAGGCTACACCCCTTAATATCGCAACGATGACAAAATATGATGCAACTTTCCCTTATCCGATACTCTTTCCTAAAGAGACACCGAAGCATACTTTGGCAGAAGTGGTCAGTGATGCAGGGCTGAGACAACTTCACACGGCAGAAACAGAAAAGTATGCACATGTGACCTTCTTTTTGAATGGCGGTGTGGAAGAGCCTATGATAGGAGAGAGCAGGGTACTCATTCCAAGTCCTGATGTGAAGACCTATGATATGAAACCGGAGATGTCTGCACCAGAGGTAGGTGAAGCCGTACGAACGGCGATGGATGAATCCTATGATCTTATCGTAGTGAATTTTGCCAATGGAGATATGGTAGGTCATACGGGTAACTATGAAGCAGCACTTAAAGCGGTAAATGCAGTTGACACGGAACTTGGCTTAATACTCGATAAAGCAAAAGAGGATGGGTATGCGGTGGTACTTACTTCTGATCATGGAAACTGTGAGGAGATGAAAGACAGTGAAGGGCATGTACTAACCAACCATACGGTAGGTGAAGTATGGTGTTTTGTCATTGCTGATGGAGTCACAGAAGTAAAAGAGGGGTGTGGATTGAATAATGTGGCACCTACAGTATTGAAGCTGATGGGATTGGATATACCTGAAGAGATGGATGCACCGTTGATCTAAGACAGATTTTTAGATCAGCAGGAGAAAAGTGCCTTTTTGATCTTTTCAAATTCTTCATAATCATTAGGTGTGATCGTATCTGAGTAGATAATATGATTCAGTTGCTCGAGGATATGCATTTTACTGAGTTTGTCATCACATAAAGCCTCATTGATGATAGCAATATGCTCATCAAGGTCATATTCTTCTTGCAATGTTTCTTTTAAAAAGGTTTTTGCTTCTTCAGGACTACAACCAAAATCAATTTCCATCAGTTTACAGAAAAGCGGTGTTTCTTTTTCGATATCTCTATCATCAATTTTGATGATATGAGCAAGTAAGGTAGCTACTGATTTTTTAATTTTATTTTCCATGCATCTGTCCTTTCTGCAATTGTACCATAAAAACATGGTACAATTTTATCAAAAGTATAAAAAAGGGTCAAAATGAAATTTACAGGTCACAATGTTTTAGTCACAGGAGCGAGCAGAGGGATAGGTGCAGAGATAGCGAAAAGGCTTGCAACTTTCGGTTTGAAAGTTTGGATTAATTATCGTTCCGGAGAGGCTGAAGCAAATGCTGTAAAAGCAGGGATAGAAGCTGAAGGCGGTAGAGCTGAAGTGATAGGATTTGACGTAAGTGATGATGAAGCTTTTGTAGCAGGGATAAAAAGCATTGTTGATGCAGACGGTGAGCTTGCATATCTTGTGAACAATGCAGGTATTACCAAAGATAAACTGGCGATGCGTATGAAAACGGAAGAGTTTATGGATGTGATCAATGCAAACTTAACATCGACCTTTATAGGGTGTCGTGAAGCGCTCAAAGTGATGGGGAAAAAGCGTTTTGGTTCTGTGGTAAATATCTCTTCCATCGTAGGTGAAACAGGAAATGCCGGGCAAACGAATTATTCGGCAAGTAAAGGCGGAACGATCGCGATGACAAAAAGTTTTGCGATCGAGGCAGCACCTAGGAATATCCGTTACAATACGATCACTCCGGGTTTCATCGCGACAGAGATGACAGATGTGCTTAAAGATGAGGTCAAAGATGCATTCACAGCCAAGATACCGATGGGTCGATTCGGTGAACCTAAAGAGGTTGCTGAAGCCGTAGCATTTTTGCTCTCTGATCACTCTTCTTACATTACAGGTGAGACACTTAAAGTCAATGGCGGGATGTTTATGTAATATCCAAGAAAAATTTCAACGAAAATTTTTCTTAACAAAATACCACAACAGTAATACAGCGACAGCTATGAACAGACCTATCATAAGTATGTCACTGTATGCAACCAGTTCTTCTTCAAAATTCTTGATCAAATAGATCCATATATTAATAGCTACAAAAGTACTTGTAAGTACAATAGTCAGAGTCACGCGATGTCTAAATCCGATTAGAAATCCGACAAAACTTCCTGCCACCGGACCAGTCATGGCAAAAGGTGTCAATACAAATAAAATAAGCCCAATGACCCCATAACGTTTAATAAGGGGCTCATATTTATGGGCATTTATTTTAGAGCGTTCCAGGTATCGGCTAAGGGGAGGGTATGAGAGGAAGTCAAGCTTGTTCCAACTGAATACGAAAAGCGGATATAAAATGAGAACCATAATGGTTTCAATGAAAAAGTTGAAGAGCACAAGAAACGTAGTGTTCATCTGTGAAGCTACACCTATAGAGAGTCCTGCCATTCGTCCAAATATAACATTCGTGACCGTGATACTGAGTAATTCCTGAAAATAATCTGAATAAAAAATAGCACAAAGTAAAACAAGAATGAAGTAGCCGCCTAATAACATAAGTCCAAGCAGCAAGATCTGTCCCTCTTTATGTTTTAAAAATGATTGATCGAGTTTCAATAATTTACCTTCCATCTGGGTTTGAAATCAAAGTATAGCATGAAATTGGATTAGCATGTAAATAACTTTGAGGTATAATCATAGATGAAATATCCAAGCAAAGGAAAGTATTGGCACGGATACTGGTATTAGAAGATGACAAACTCTTCAATGAAACCCTGGAAGACTTTTTGGAAGAAGAGGGACATGTTCTACACTGTACCCTAGATCCCTATAGTGCACTTGATCTCACCTATGAGCATATTTTTGATCTCTATCTTTTTGATGTCAATCTGCCGTATGAAAATGGTTTTGAACTTTTAGAAAAATTACGTCAAAGCGGAGATGAAACCCCTTGTATCTTTATTACCTCCAGAGAAGATAAAGCATCGCTCAAAGAGGGGTTTGAAAAAGGAGGAGATGATTACATCCAGAAGCCTGTCGACCTGGATGAACTTTTCCTGCGAATACAGGCAGTGTTACGTAGACAGGTACGCAGTCAGATCGTACAGATAGGAGCGTATCAGTTCGATATATTGACAAAGACTTTGTATCAAAATGATCAGGTACTGGAGTTGAGTATGAAAGGGAGTGAACTTCTTCTCACTTTGTTAGAAGGTCAGGGACGCGTGGTCCCTTTAGATCAAATCAAAGAACGTCTTTGGAGTGCTTCAGAGGAAGCCAGTGATGGTGCCTTGAGAGTGTATATCGCACAACTTAAAAAATATTTCCCTACGCAGATACAGAATGTACGTGGTGTAGGGTACCAGATGAGCATTAAATGACAAGAATTATAAGTATTAAAATACAATGCAATAAATCACTAAATGATTTATGTGAAATTCAGTACAAGCGAAGCACTAAATGCTGAGTCGTAAAAAAGAGATTATTTTCGGTACGGTTATCTATTTTGTGACTATGTTCACGTTGCTGACTGCCGTGTATCGTTTTTTAGGGAATTGGAATATCATTGAGATTAATTTTTTTATAGCAGGTGCTTTGGTTCTACTCGTAGCCATAGGATGGGGGTATGTGCTCTCTACACTTATTTTTGCACCTAAAAAACAGATGGAAGATACGCTGACTTCTCTTACCAATGATATTATTCATGAACTTAACATTCCGCTCTCTACGATCAAAGCCAATACATCCATGTTAAAAAAAACCATGGAAGATGAAAAATCCTTAAAGCGTATCAAACGTATAGAAGATGCCAGTGTAAGACTCAAAAAACTCTATGATGAGTTGGTCTATAGTATTCATAAAGAGATGCATACGATAGAAAAAGAGCGTTTTGATCTTCAATCATTAATTGAAGATAGGATCGAAGTATTCAAAGATCAGAGACGGAATCCGTTTGAACTCAGTCTGGAACAGTATGAGATAGAAGTAGATAAAATAGGTTTTGAACAGATGTTTGATAACATTGTTTCCAATGCAATGAAGTATTCTTCCAAGGATACACCGATAGTTGTCACACTGCATAACCATATATTAAGTGTGGAAGACCAGGGTGTGGGTATGGGAAGTACAGAACTTTTACGTGTGCATGAACGTTATTATCAGGCAGATGATAGAAAAGACGGGGAAGGCATAGGACTTGCGTTGGTCAAAGCATATTGTGATGAAGAGGGTATAGAGATCCATTTCAAGTCGGAAAAAGGTGTTGGTACTACGGTGAGTTTAAACATGGAGAAAGTTCACACCGCTTAACAATATAAATTCATATTATTTTTATTATAAATTTCACACTTACTTAACACTTCTCTACTATGATATTAGAAATATAAAGAGAAGGAGAGTGTACATTGAAAAAAAATAGTTTATTCAAAAGTGTGTTGGTTGGTGGTCTAGTGTTGAGTATCATGGGATGTGGTGGTGGATCTTCCAGTGTGGTTGAATCCTCTTCAATACCTACCGAGGTAGAAATTGCGCTTGATGCACCTGTTTCAAAACTGTCTCAAGAATTAACTAATACACTTGCTTATATGGGAAATGAAGAAAGATTGGCATATGATGTCTACAATGCTTTGTATGATCAATATGGTACAGAACAGTTTACAAAAATTGCAAGTAATGGGGAATATCAGCATATTGCTGTGGTACAAGAGCTTATTCAAAAATATAAATTGAGTGATGATGTGAATTTTACCAATGTGGATTTGGAACCTTTAGGATATATGAACACACCCATAGAAGAGATGAATGCGGGAACCTATGATATTTCAGCGATACAAACACTCTATGAGAATCTTGTTGCACAGGGTTCTCCATCAGAAATAGATGCGCTTAAAGTTGGATGTATTATTGAAGTAGTAGATGTGAATGATTTGAACCGAGATATTGCATTAGCAGAGTCTGAAAATGCAACAGATATTGTTACAGTATTCAGTTTCTTGCGCGATGGTAGCTATAACCATTACTGGTCATTTGACAAAGGGCTGAAAAATCAAGGTATTGCTGATGGATGTTGTTCACTCGGTACTGAATATTGTCATCCTGAGTATCCAAATACAAAGTAATGCAAAATATTTATTTAGCTTAACACTAAATTAACACTTCTTCGTCATAATTCTTTTACGTCGAAATAAGTGGAACATAGAAGGTGTCTTGTATGGATGACCCCCCCTCATTAAATACAAACTCCTTCTGTTCTTTTTAACACTTCCTTAACGTTTTTCCGTCATAATACATCCCAAAAAAGATTCTTCTATGCTAAATATGTTAAAACATCGCCATTTTATCTCTTATTTTAGCACTTCACTTATATACCTTTTCATGATAAGTTTGTTTTTTTATATGGAAGATCGTTATCTTGTCTCAACACAAAAAACAGAAGAGAAAACGACGCAGCTATGCTTATGTTCTTTTCAAGCTGAAGCTGTTGCTTCCGTAGAACAGGTGGAAAAGGAGGAGATAGAAGAAGAAAAAGTGATAGAGAAACCTATCGTTAAAGAAGAACCTGTTGTCGAAGAAAAGCCTGTTGTTGAACCTGAGATCATTAAAGAACTTGTTCCTGAGGAGGAGCCTGAAGTCAAAGAGGAACCTACGCATGAACCTGTAGTGCAAAAAGTAATACCTAAACCGGTTGTAAAAGAGGTTAAGAAAAAACCAAAACCTAAAGCGAAGACAAGAACGAGTAAGAAAATCGCCAAGAAAAAACAGAGGAGACAAAAAGCTTCTTCACGAAGAGCAAACATCACTCCTGCACAGAAAAATCAATTTCTTGCAAGTATCAGGGATAAAATAAACAAGCACAAATCATATCCACGTATTGCACAAAGAAGAGGCATGCAGGGTACGATCAAGGTTGAATTTACTATTTTGAGCAATGGACAAGTGGGAAATATCTCTGTAAGCGGGCCTAAAGTGTTCCATAGTTCTGCACGAAATGCTGTAAAAAGTGCGTTTCCTATAGATACCAAAAATGCACCTATTTCGCTACCAAAAAGTATTACCATCAAACTTCTCTATCAAATCAGATAGATTTAACACTTAATTAACACAACTATGACACCATAACTCAAATTAATTGAGGAGAGTTATATGAAAAAGGGAATTTACCTCTCTTTGGTATGTTCAGTGTGTTTGAATGCTGCCGAAGTTGAGTTAGAATCGATAAACGTAGCCACAAAAGTAGATACAGAAGTGGTTAAAGATGTAAGTGGAGAAGACATTAAGTCAGCCGATTTGGGAGAAGCACTTTTTAAACAGTCAGCAAGTGTTTCACTTGTAAGAAGATCGGGTGTCGCAAATGATATTATCTTAAGAGGACAGAAAAAAGACAATATCAATATTACAATAGACGGCGCAAAAGTCTATGGTGCATGTCCAAACAGAATGGATCCGCCAGTCTCTCATGTATTGACAAACAATGTAGATTATATTGAGATCAATGAAGGTCCATTCAATGTAGAAGAGTTTGGTTCACTCAGTGGAGATGTAAAGATCCATACAGTGAAACCAGAAGAAGAGTTTGCAGGTGAATTGAACGTAGGTTTAGGATCTTGGGGCTACCAAAAAGGTGCATTTTCACTTAGTGGGGGTATCACAGACAATGTAAGAGTTTTACTTTCTGGTTCAACTGAGAAAAGTGAACAGTATGAAGATGGTGACGGTAACGATTTTGCAGAGCAGATGGAAGAGGTAGGAGTTTCTAATATGACACGTTATCAGCCAGTATACAAGGATATGGACGCTTATACGAAAAAGACATTTATGGCGAAACTTTTCTGGGATATCACAGATAATCAAGAGTTAAGATTGAGCTATACAGCAAATAGAAGTGATGATGTATTGTACCCATCTTCTGGAATGGATGCCCTTTATGATGATTCAGATATTTATAATATCGAGTATATTGCAAAGGATTTAGGTACTTATTCTAAAGAGTTAAACCTTCAACTCTTTCAATCAGAAGTGGATCATCCAATGTCAAATAAATATAGAAACTCTGCTAATAATATGGAAACGACACATGCACTTACAACGAAGATGCAGGGAGCAAAACTTAAGAACAGTTTTGATGTAGATAATCATACTATTACTGCAGGGTTAGACTATAGCATACGTAATTGGGATGGAGCATATATAGGAATGGGGTCTTGGTCTGGTACAAAGAGTATTGATGATGTAGATACTAAAAATTATGCATTTTTCCTTAAAGATGAGATTAAAATGGATAAATTGACACTAGATATTGGGCTAAGATATGATGAGACGAAGATCACTTCTCAGAATCCTAATACTACACAACAGCCAGATAATGACTATAATGAACTTAATGGTTATATATTTGGAACGTATCAAGCGAATGAAAGTACTCAATATTTTGCCGGATTTGGTAAATCATCAAGAGTACCTGATGCAAGAGAGTTGTATTTTATTCAGATGATGATGATGAGTATGCCACCTTCATTCCCAATGGTTGGTACCTCAGATTTGGAAAATACCGTTAATTATGAGTTTGATCTAGGTGTTGAAAAGAAGTATGAAAATGCTACGATCAAAGCAAAAGCATTCTATTCGAAACTAGATGATTTTATTGCCTATAATGCAAACAACATGATGCATTCATTTGAAAATGTAGACGCGACTATCTATGGTTTTGATTTAAGTGGAACATATGTTGCAACAGATGCACTCTACTTTGATTATGGAATGTCTTACCAAAGAGGTGAAAAAGAAAATGCCCTAAGTGGGCAATTAGATACAGATATGCCTGAGATCCCACCATTTAAGCTTAACTTGGCAGTAAACTATGACTATGATGATAGTTTGGCATTGAGAGCAGAAATAGTCGCATCTGATGAATGGTCAGATTTTGATTCAGACAATGGTGAACAAGAATTAGATGGGTATGCCGTACTTAATCTAAAGGGAACAAAACAATTTGGTAAAAACTTTGAACTTACCGTAGGTATTGACAATGTATTTGATGAGACTTATGCAGTATCAAACACTTATAAAGATTTGACTTTACTTACTGCAGGCGGTGGCGATGTAATGCTTCTTAATGAGCCTGGACGTTATTTTTATACAAATATAAAATATAAATTCTAATCTAATACTACGGGAAGGGATCTTTTTTTCTCTTCCCACTACCTCATTAAAAAATCAACTTTAGGATAGTACAAACACCTATTTGATGAAACGTATAAGCTTTTTATACTTTTTTTGTTATAATTACCCGTATTTTTAACAAACTTAAGGAGAAAGTCAATGGCATTATTTGATGATGTAAAAGAAGTAGTTGTTGAGCAACTAAATGTGAGCCCAGATGAGGTGAAAGAGGAATCTAAATTCGTAGAAGATCTTGGGGCTGATAGTCTTGATGTTGTTGAGTTGGTAATGGCACTTGAAGAGAAATTCGATATCGAAATCCCTGATGACCAAGCAGAGGCAATTGCAACTGTAGCTGACGCTATCAAATTTATCGAAAACGTATAAGTTAAGTTCCCTTCGGGGGATTTGATAAAATAGATATGAGTATTTCAAAAAATATTCATATATATTTTATATAAAATGGAATAGGAGAGCCAGTGAAAAGAGTTGTAGTGACAGGTTTAGGGATGATAAATTCTCTAGGGCTAGATAAAGAAAGTGCATTTTCTGCAATCTTAGAAGGGAAATGTGGTATCAAAACTATCGAGACGTTCGATACAGAAAAGCATGCTGTCAGTATCGCTGGTGAAATTACAGACTTTGATCCACTCACTGTGCTTGATGCAAAAGAGGCAAAGAAAGCGGATAGATTTATACAACTTGGCCTTAAAGCTGCGTTGGAAGCTATGGAAGATGCTAAACTTCCAGAAGATGTAGATATGGAGAGATTCGGTGTGGCTTCTGCTTCAGGGATTGGTGGATTACCAAATATCGAAAAGAACTCAGTCGTATGTGCAACAAAAGGACCAAGAAGGATCTCTCCGTTCTTCATCCCATCTTCTTTGGTGAATATGCTGGGTGGTTTTATCTCTATCTATCAAGGACTTAAAGGTCCAAATCTTTCATCTGTGACTGCATGTGCTGCAGGTACACATGCTATCGGTGAGGCTGCAAAATCTATCATGGTCGGTACGGCAGATAAAATGTTGGTCGTGGGT
The DNA here is from genome assembly GCF_030347995.1 of Sulfurovum xiamenensis. Classification (NCBI taxonomy): domain Bacteria; kingdom Pseudomonadati; phylum Campylobacterota; class Epsilonproteobacteria; order Campylobacterales; family Sulfurovaceae; genus Sulfurovum; species Sulfurovum xiamenensis. The sequence continues at coordinate 526,816 of NZ_JAQIBC010000001.1, read as the reverse complement.
GCAGAATCTGCTATCTGTGAAGTGGGTATCGGTGGATTCGCTGCAATGAAAGCACTCTCTACAAGAAATGATGATCCTCAAACTGCCTCTAGACCATTCGACAGTGGTCGTGACGGTTTTGTAATGGGTGAAGGTGCCGCTGCATTGGTATTAGAGACGTATGAAGATGCGGTTGCAAGAGGTGCAACGATCTATGGTGAACTGATCGGATTTGGTGAAAGCGGTGATGCAAACCATATCACTACACCAACGATGGATGGGCCTCTCAGAGCGATGAAGGGTGCGTATAAGATGGCAGGCGAGCCAAAAGTAGACTATGTCAATGCGCATGGTACGTCAACACCGATCAATGACAAAAATGAAACTGCAGCACTTAAAGAGTTGTTTGGGGGGAAAGAGAACTGTCCTCCGGTAAGTTCTATCAAAGGTCAAGTGGGTCACTGTCTTGGTGCAGCAGGTGCCATTGAAGCAGTAGTATCTCTTATGGCAATGAGAGATGGGGTACTTCCTCCGACGATCAACTATACAACGCCAGATGAAAACTGTGATTTGGATTATGTACCTAATGAAGCTAGAAAAGCAGATATCAATATTGTTATGAGTAATTCATTTGGTTTTGGTGGAACAAACGGCGTAGTTATCTTTAAGAAGATATAAGGGTATATGCATGGCAACTTATTTAGACTTTGAGAGCAAGATTGAATCGATACAAGAAGAGCTTGTATCGGCACAAGCCATAGAAAATATCGAGGCTGTAAATAAGTATCAAGCTGAACTGGACAAAGAAGTACACAAGACGTATGGTTCACTGAGTGACTTTCAAAAACTTCAGCTTGCCCGCCACCCGGATAGACCCTATGCTTTGGATTACATCAGACTTTTGATGGATGATGCGTATGAAATTCACGGTGATCGCGCCTTTAGAGATGATCCGGCTATTTTATGTTATATTGGTTGGATCAATGGACAGAAGACGATGCTTATCGGTGAACAAAAGGGACGTGGCGTTAAAAACAAGATCAAAAGAAACTTTGGTATGCCAAATCCTGAAGGCTATAGAAAAGCACTACGTGCAGTAAAAATGGCAGAAAAATTTGACATTCCTGTATTGATGCTGATAGACACTCCGGGTGCATACCCTGGTCTTGGAGCAGAAGAGAGAGGTCAGAGTGAGGCTATCGCTAAAAACCTGTTTGAATTTGCTTCTGTGAAAGTACCTATGGTTTCTGTTGTGATAGGTGAAGGTGGTTCAGGTGGAGCACTTGCCATCGGTGTTGCTGATAAACTTGCTATGATGCGGTACTCTGTATTTGCCGTTATTTCACCTGAAGGGTGTTCTGCGATCTTATGGAATGACCCGAGCAAAGTAGAAGCTGCGACGAAAGCACTGAAGATCACACCAACAGATCTACTTGAACACGGTTTGGTAGATGATGTACTGGATGAGCCTCTTATAGGTGCACATCGTGATAAAGAAACCGCAGCAGAGGTACTTAAAAAGTATTTCCTAGAGAGTGTACAAGCACTGAAAGAACTTTCTGTAGATGAAATGCTTGATCAGCGGTATAAAAGACTTACAGCTGTTGGCGCATATAGCGAATAGTGACTAATACCTTTTTATGATACACGAGATAGCCCAAACCATTGTAAGTTACATTGGTGATATGGGGTACTGGGGTATCTTCCTTCTTATGTTCCTTGAGAGCACTTTTTTCCCTTTTCCCAGTGAAATTGTTATGATACCTGCAGGATATTTGGCATTTAAAGGTGAAATGAACCTGTATATGGTAGTTTTAGCGGGTATAGTGGGTTCTGTAGCAGGAGCACTTTTTAACTATTATCTGGCGATGCATTTTGGAAGAAAGTTCATTTTACGTTATGGAAGATACTTTTTTATTAAAGAAGAAACGTTAAAGAAACTTGAAGCCTTTTTTACTAAACATGGAGAACTCTCCACTTTCAACGGTAGACTCATTCCAGGTATACGGCAACTCATCTCTCTGCCTGCAGGACTTGCACGTATGAATATGGCTAAATTTGCTTTTTATTCCGGATTCGGAGCAGGTATATGGGTGATCGTTTTAGTGGCCTTAGGGTACCTAATGGGCTCCAATGAAGCACTTATCTCTGAGTATCTTCATTCTGCCACATTGATCGCACTATTTTGTGTCATATTGATCACACTTTTCTATATCGTGAGACACAAAAGAAGACAAAAGATATTGGAAGATTAGTTCAATATCCAGGTGATATATCTCTTCTTTTTGATCGGTGTTTTCTTTAATGCTTTCAATACTTTGTCTGTGACAGTATGATGTAGCGCAACATACGACTTTGTGTCTGTAATATTTATCTTTCCTATCATTTTAGGGTCAATACCTATCTCTTTACATAAAGTACCGAGTATATCTCCTGCACGAAGCTTGGTTTTTTTACCGCCATTAATGCAAAGTGTATCATACTCAGAGAGGATCTTAAAAGTTGCATCTACACGTAACTCTTTCATCTCTGCTGTACGTGCAGCAGAGGTAATGTAAGCGCATTTTTCACTCTCACTTGGACCATAGAGCGAGATGGCTGTACCTTTGGCATCTGCGCGTCCTGTACGTCCAATGCGGTGGGTGTAGACTTCTTGGTCAAAGGGCAGATCATAATTGATGACCAGTTCGATGTCTTTGATATCCAAACCTCTTGAAGCAACATCTGTGGCCACCATAATGCGTTTGGACCCATTGGAAAAAGCGATCACAGATTCGTTACGGTCTTTTTGTTCAAGGTCACCATGGATGTCTATCACAGAATGCCCTTTTTGATGTAATATATCAGTGAGAGAAACGACTTCTGCCTTAGTATTACAGAAAATAAGGAGTGACTCTGGTTTATAGGATTGGATCAGGGCAGTAAGTGTCTTCAATTTATCAGATGTCTCATAGACTATCTCAGCTATCTTATCGCCCTCTTGAACCGTGTCTACTTTGATGGTCATGGGCTGTTTCAATAGTGCGTTGGCGAGTTTTTCTATTTTCTCTGGGAATGTTGCTGAGAAGAGCAGGGTCTGTTTTGTGTGTGGCATGTTGGACCCTATCTTGATTATCTCATCATAAAAGCCCATATCCAGCATACGATCTGCTTCATCGAGTACCAGTGTTTTGACAGTGTCAAGGATCAGTGTCCCTTTCGCCAAGTGGTCTTGTATCCGTCCGGGTGTACCGATGAGGATATGTGCCCCTTTGGCGAGTGATTCGGCTTGTGTACGAAGTGGCACACCACCATAGAGAGTCAGTATTTTGAGGTTGGATTTGTAGGCTGCAACTTTTCTCAGTTCCACCGCTACTTGATCGGAGAGTTCACGTGTTGGGGTAATGATAAGGGTCTGAGGTTTATAGTTATTGGTATCTGTCTGTATTACACAGGGTAAGCCAAAGGCTAATGTCTTCCCGGAACCTGTCTTGGATTGCGCTAAAATGTCTCTACCTTCCAGGATAGGGTTGATAGCCTTTTCCTGTATTTCGGTCATCGTAGTGAAACCCAGTATGTCCAGTGTCTCTAGAAGCGCTTCCGGGAATGCTTCTATACTTTTAAACGTAGCCATATTATTTCACCTTAAATGTAGCATCCTGGATCAGGACTTTATAGAAGTAACCATATCCAAAATCTTTGTTGACAATAACTTTACCTGTGGCAATGACCTTGTCTCCAGCTTTGATACTGGTTGAAGCAGCTGTGAATACCAGATCATCGGTAAGTTTTTTCTCATTACCTGTACCATCGCCCAAGTGCACCCAGTCACGTTTCATGATTTGATGAGAGACTTTAAAGACAGTACCTTCTAAAGAGATGATCTGACCTTCCAGACTTTTTCTCCACATATGTACCTCTTCAACCGTATAAGAGTCTTTTTTCACAAAGGGCTTTGCAGGTTTTTCCTCATTTTCGGGTGACATACCTCTTCTCATACCTTTGTGGGGATCTTGATGGCCTAATCCCAGCATCTCTTTCATACTTTTAGGTCTTTGTACTTTTTGAGGAAGATAAACATCTGAGGCGAAGATGATCTCTTTAAATGTTTTCCCCAGTGATTTACTCTTAAAGTCATGCATTACAGTTCTCTTGTCATAGCCGATCCTATCACCTACAGCAACTGGTGCATTTGCTATGGCGACCCAATGTTGAGTACCATTTTCATCTACTTTAAGATATTTGTATCCCATGGCACCTTGTATCTCCAACACTTTACCATAGTAGATGGCTTGAGGTTCTAAAGCATGGATTATTGTTGTAAACAGGGTAATAAGTATGAATGGTAATAATTTCATGAGTGTTCCTATAATTGACTAAAGATATTATAGGGTAAGAAGGTTAATATATGGGCAACACCCATGGGGTGTTGAAGACTATGATTATGCTTGAGAATTTTTATAGTCTAAGATCATTTTATAGGCCTCATCTTTTAAAAGAAGTTTTTCTTTTTTAAGTGTTTCAAGCTCTACATCCGTTAAAATCGTACGACCCGCTTCTGCATCTTCTACTTGTTTATCAAGTTCATTGTGTTTATCGAAGATATTTGCAAAGTGTGCATTACTTTGTTTAAGTTCGTGTATTTCATCTCTGTATTCGTGTAACATGGTAATTCCTAGTATTAATATTTCTATAATTATAACTTTTTTGTGGTTAGCAAAGAGTTAAAATTACAATTTTTTACGTTCGGTATTCTGCATTTATTTTTACATATTCGTAACTCAGGTCGCAGCCATAGGATGTATAACTGGCATCACCTAAGCCGATATCACAAGTGACTTTAAAACGCTCTTGTTTCATGACCTTGTATGCCTTCTCTTCACGTACTTTGTCTAACTCCCTAAATTCACTGGAGTAGATAAGAAGGTCATCATAATGTATGGTAAGGGTTTCATCATCACAGGCTATACCGGATGCGCCTATGGTTGAAGCAATACGTCCCCAGTTTGGATCTTCTCCAAAGAGTGCAGTCTTTACCAGAAGAGAGTTACTTAATGCCATACTTGCTCTCTTCGCGTCTTCTTCACTATTGGCACCCTTGACTTCAAAGGCTACCAGTTTGTTAGCACCTTCTCCATCCTTGAGTATAAGCATCGCCAGTTCAAACATGATCTTGTTGAGGGCCTCAGCAAAGGCTTCTTTATTGTAATGGGAACTTTGTTTGTTTGCAAGTAACATGACCGTATCATTGGTAGAGGTATCACCATCTACAGAGATGCGGTTAAATGAGCCCTCTGTTGCCTCTGTAAGCAGTTCATCCATGTCAGACTTGGGGATTTTGGCATCGGTAATGACAAAACAGAGCATGGTAGCCATCGCAGGGTTTATCATGCCTGCACCTTTACAGATAGCTGCGATATTAAATGTGTTCCCATCTTCAAGTTCTACTTGATATGCCAACTCTTTTTTGAAGCTGTCAGTGGTCATGATGGCACGGGCTGCCTGATGCGAATTTGAAGCATTAAAGTCCAGTGTATCAAACGCAGAGGTGATCTTGTCTATAGGCAAACGGTATCCTATGACACCCGTAGAACTCATTACAGGGTTCAGTACTTTTTGTTTGGTACTGAGTATAGACATAATGGATTCTATATCTTCTATACCTTTATCCCCTGTCATGGCATTGGCATTTTTGGCATTGATGAGGACAAAGTTGGTTTGAAAACCTTTAGGATATTTTTGAAAATGTTTGATAGGTGCCGCTTGAAATGTATTGCTCGTAAAGACAGCGGAGATATCACAAGGTTGTTCGCTTCGTATAAAAGCAACATCACCATCCAGTTCAGAACTATCAGAGTTGACAGGTTTTTTTCTCATACCAACATTGGTCGCTCCACAGAAGAATCCTTCTACATTCTCTAGACCGTTTTCAAGTGGAATAAGCTTATACATATTTAAGTTCCTCAGGTTTTTCTTTTTTACGGATGATCTTTTTTGCTTTAGCGATACCTTCACCTGTACCGATAAGTAAAAGCTTGGATTCTGGCATAATGATCGTATCTCCTTTGGGCATAGGAATGAATCTGCCATCTTTCTGACGTATACCGATCACAGTCACATTTGCCACATCTCTAAAACGGGCAGTTTTGATTTTTTTCAGTGCAAGCCATGATGTTTTAAAGACTTTTCCCTCTTCCATATCAAGAGGGGTATCTGTTTTGTAAAGGAACTCTTGGAGAAGGTTTTCCATGTCCGGACGTGCTGCCATAGCATTGATACGCTGTGCCATGAGTTTCGTTGCAGTGACGACCTTGTCCGCACCAAGTTTAAGCAGTTTTTGGTCATCTTCACTGCTTTTGGCATTTGCAATGATAAGGAACTTTTTCCCGCGGTGTATCTCTGATTCATAGAGTCTTGCAGAAGCAATGGTTGCAATATTGTCTGCAATGTTGTCTGCAAGCGTGATCACACCTTTGGCTGAAGAGAGGTGCGATTTTAAGATGCCTTCTTCTGTATGGGGTTCAGCTGTTACAAAGTAAGGATAATGGTATTTCTTTGCTATCTCTTCCATATCTTCTCTAGGGTCAACCACCACAAAAGGGATGTGGTTTTCACGAAGTTGTTTAGTTACCTGTATTGTAAATTCATTATGATAACAGACAATAAAATGGTGTTTAAGTCTAGCAATTTCGTAAAGCATTTTACGCTCCTTGACAGTTTTTTGAAATTCACCTTTTTTGACGACTTCTGCGATAATACCTATAGCGATGGAAAAGACAATAAAGCCAAAGATAATAAGCGTGATGGTGAAAATACGTCCCATATCTGATATGGGCTTTATCTCTCCGAAACCTACGGTAGTAAATGTGATACCTGTTTGATAAATGGCATCCATAAGCGGAAAACCGTCAATAAGCATATAGCCCATCGTACCGATAAGCATAACAATTACAGTAAGTATAAGGGGTAGTCTAAAAGGGGCTAAATGACCATAATACTCATCATTTAGTGTAATATGAGGTTTGGGTGCGCTTCTCCAACCGAGAAACTTTTTAAATTTTTGTGTGGCTTTCACAGCCAGAGTCCCAAAGGTAGGGACTTACTCAGCTGTAGCAGCTTGAGCAGCGCGTTTCTTCATTGTTCTAAGTGTAGAAGCAGCCACTTTAACTCTTTTAGTTGTTCCATCTTCAAGTGTGATCTTTACAGATCTCAAGTTTGGAAGTTGTCTTCTTTTTGTTTTGTTGTTTGCGTGAGAAACGTTGTTTCCTGTCAATGGGCCTTTACCCGTAATGTCACATCTTCTTGCCATAGTATGTCCTTTAAGTTAATCGTTTTTGTATCAGTCAAATGTAAAACGATGAATATTTTGTGGGATTATAGACGATTAGAGCATAAAATTTGCTTAAGATACCTCTTTGGTAAGTATCAAAATAGAAAACAGGGACAAATAGAGAAGTTTATAAGAGAATCAGCACATTTTTTATAAGCATATTCTTGGATGAATAGTACTGTAATGCGGTATCATAGCACTAGGTCAAAAGTTTGATTTTGCTATAATAAATTAAAATAACACAAGAGGATATTTATGTTAGTAGCCCCAAGTATACTTTCTGCCGATTTTGGACATTTGGCGCGTGATGTTGCCGCCATTTGTGAGGGTGGATGTGACCTTGTCCATGTCGATGTGATGGATGGCCATTTTGTACCAAACCTCACCATAGGACCTGTTGTTGTGGAAGCAGTAGCTCAAGTTGCAACTAAACCTTTGGATATACATCTTATGGTAGAGAATAATACATTTTTTGTTGACCTTTTCGCACCTTTGAAACCGGAGTTTATATCGTTTCATATCGAAGAGGAGAAACATCCTCATAGACTTATCCAAAAAATACGTGCGTTGGGTATACGTCCTGCGATCACGCTGAATCCACATACGTCGATTGAAGCGATAGAGTTTTTAATTGAAGAGGTAGATATGGTACTTCTCATGAGTGTGAATCCAGGTTATGGAGGACAGAAATTTATTCCTTCGGTTGTAGAAAAAGCAAAGCGCTTAAAAGCATTGATAGAGAAACGCAATCCAAAATGTCTGATAGAAGTAGATGGCGGAGTGAATGATGAAAATGTCAAAGAGTTGGAAGCAGCAGGTGTTGATGTTGTGGTGGCCGGTTCGTTTGTCTATAAACATCCAGACGGTATAGAAAAAGCCATTTCTGCATTAAAATAAGAATAAAAGGGAAGTGTATATGAGAGTGAAGATTTGTGGTATTACCAACTTGAAAGATGCATTGCATGCCGTAGAGTGTGGAGCAGATGCATTGGGTTTTGTTTTTTATAATAAATCACCACGCTACATCACACCGGCAGCAGCGAAAAGAATCATCGATCAACTTCCCCCTTTTGTGGAAAGAGTAGGGCTTTTTGTCAATGAAGGTGTAGAGACGATCGATACGGTGTGTAGATATTCTGATATTTCACGTGCACAGATCCATTTTGATGTAGATGAAGAGTCTTTGGCTGCCATCGGTTTACAGACTTTGCCTGTGGTACGTGCAAAAGGTCCGGAGGATCTAACAAAATTCCAAGACAGATACCGGTTGGTAGACGCTTACAGTGAAGTCTATGGCGGTGCGGGAGAACGTCTGAATCTTGAATGGTTCAATGGCATAGATTGTTCTAAGATCATTTTGGCGGGAGGTTTAACCCCTGAGAATCTGGAACAAGTGAAACAACTTGGTTTTTACGGTGTGGATGTAAGTTCCGGTGTAGAATCCATTAAGGGGAAAAAAGACCCTAAAAAAGTGCAACAATTTATAGCCAATGCAAAAAGTCTTTGAGGAACTTACTACAGCCTTTCGTAAACATGGAGGCATATTGCATGAAGAACAATACAAACATATTGTTACAAAGTATACAACCCTACTGGAAGATGCCGAAACGATCTTCATTCTTCTTCAAGCTTCAGGCTATCCTATTTCTCAATTAAGTGATGAACACTATAAACTTGAAACCTGTTTTACTTCACATAAAGAACAGCGTTATTGTGTCATAGATATAGAAACGAACGGGAGTAAACCAGGGACTTCACAGGTCATAGAGATCGGTGCAGTGATGGTGCAGAACGGGGAGATCATAGACCGTTTTGAAACTTTTGTTGAATGTGCGTTTTTACCAGAATATATTACGAAGATCACAGGTATAGAACCCACTGATCTCATCGGTGCACCCACTAGAAAAGAAGCATTGACAGCATTACGACATTTCATGGGTGATGCGGTGTTTGTCGCACATAATGCAAATTTTGATTATAGTTTTTTGAATGCCTCTTTTGACAGATTTGGCCTGGGGCACATCGGGAACCCTAAACTCTGTACGATCGATCTTGCCAGACGTACCTTTGAGAGCGAACGGTATGGTCTTGCCTATCTGATAGATTTTTTAGAGATAGAAACAGCTACGCATCATCGTGCTTTTAGCGATGCGCTATGTGCTGCAAAGGTGATGGAAAAAAGCTTGGAAACAGTGCCGGAATATGTCAAGAGTGCAGATGAATTGTTACGTTTTTCCGTCTCCAGTAAGAAAGAGCGAAGGCTCAAAAAAGAAAAAGAGAGTTAAAATTTATTTTCTTTTCCCAGGATGTGATGCAAAAAGAGTATCTGTGCAAATACAGGGGCAAAGATATTGACTAAAGGAATATAGTTAAAGAGTGCAGCTATCATAGCCAAAATGCTTGTTTTTTTCTTTTTCTCTTTACGTATTTTTTTCTCTCTGATGAAGAGTGCTCCTACATCATAAATAGTCGGTTCCTTCAGTAAGATAGACCACAAGTAGAGTACCCATACCTGACCCAATATGGGTATAAAAAGTAAGGGCAGGGTGAGGATGAAAAGCAACAGAAAAACGATACTGGCTTTCAGTGTCAAGAGGATGGAAGTGGTCATATTGGCACTGCCAACGACATGAACATCAGGATAACGTTTTTTTGCTAAGGAGACCAGTAACTTTTCACTCTGAAGTGAAGTAAGCAGCGAGACAATAATGATAAAAAGCATATAGGTCAATAAAAAGGTTCCTATAGATGCTCCTGATGTCTGTAACCATTCCCATGGGATCCATGAGAGATATGAAGCAATGATGTCTGTTAGTAGACCCCAGATATTCCATGCGAACAGCAGTGTAAGTGCCAATGAGATGAATCCTATCTTGATGACAAAAAGGATGACATCTTTAGAGAGCATATCCTGTAGACTTTTTGTGATGGTCTGTTTCATTTTTGAATAGCTGATGTCTACTGATACTCATTTTTAAAAGAGACATACCGTTTAGCAGAGGCATAGAGTTCTGCGACTTCTTCATCTGTCAACTCACGTACGACTTTTGCAGGACTTCCCATGATGAGACTTCGGGGAGGGAAGACCTTGTTCTTTGTGACCAGGCTGTCTGCCCCCACGATAGATTCCTTGCCTATGACAGCCCCATCGAGTATGGTGGCAGACATACCTATGAGACAGGCATCTTCTATTGTGCAGCCATGAAGCATGACACGGTGACCTACGGTGACATCATTACCTATAACCGTAGGATGTCCATCTGACATATCTGCTTTTTTATGGTGTGTGACATGTATCATACTGAGGTCTTGGATGTTGGTTCTGTCTCCTATGGTAATGTGGTGTACATCTCCACGTACCACACAGCCAAACCATACAGCAGCATCTTCTCCCATGGTTACACGTCCGATCACAGAAGATCCTTCAGCGATCCAGGCATTAGGTCCTAGCTTGGGTGTCCACTCTTTAAATTTTATGATCATTAACTATCCTTTAATATACGATTTGCCAAACGGCTTACATAGTCAGGTGTCTCTTTTTTTGTTTTATCATGGATCTTGTTGACATACTCTTCCAATACAGTATGGTTGTTGACCGTTTTACCAAGAGGTGGTACTTTGGTGTAGTTTCCGTCTTCTTGCAGTTTCCAACGTAAGGTATTATCTGCAAGCTGCAACATCAAGATCTGCTCTATCTTCTGTTTCAGGTTCTCTTCCAAGATAGGGGTCATAAGCTCTACACGTCTGACTAGGTTACGAGGCATGAGGTCAGCAGAAGCGATGTAACATTTGATTTTGTCGTGTTTAAAAAAGTAGACACGTGCATGTTCCAGGTATTTCCCTATGACAGAAGAGACCGTAATATTTTCACTGATACCTTTGATCCCCGGTCTTAAACAACAGATCCCACGGATGATAAGATCGACCTTGCACCCTTTTTGTGAAGCGATATAGAGTGCTTTGATAATATCGGCGTCTACCAAAGAGTTTGCTTTCAGAATGATATGCCCTTCAGATCCATGTTTATACTCTTTCTCTATGAGCTTGAGAAGCTTTGGCTTGATCTGTGTAGGTGACATGAAAAGCGTATCAAGTTTGGTATGGGTAGAGAAACCTGTGAGGAAGTGAAAAAAGTGCGTCGCATCTGTACTGAAAATTTCTTTGGTTGTAAAATATGATATATCGGTATAGATCTTCGAGGTACTGGGGTTGTAGTTTCCTGTTGCAAGATGTACGTAACTCTTCAGTTTCCCATTTTGTCTTTTGATCACCTGTGCGATCTTGGCATGTACTTTGAGCCCAGGTATACCATAGACTACGTGTGCACCCACATCTTCAAGTGCTCTTGCCCAACGTAAATTGTTCTCTTCGTCAAACCTTGCTTTGAGTTCGACAAGTACCATCACCTGTTTCCCGTCACGTACGGCATCGATCAGTGCTTTGACGATAGGAGAGTTTGGACCGGCTCGGTAGAGTGTCATACGTATAGTGATCGTTTCGGGGTCTGCGGCAGCTTGTTTAATGAATTTTACGACCGGCTCAAAACTGTCAAAAGGATGGTAAAGCAGCACATCTTGTTTTTCGATCGCCTCAAAGATATTTTCACTGTTCAACGGAGGGAGTATTTTTGGGCTAAATGTAGGTAAGACAAGGTGCGAGAGTGCTTTATCTCCTACGATTTGCCAGAGACCTCCCAGGTTAAGTGGGAGCGTTTTGTAAGAGTAGATATCTTTGTCATCAAGATTGAGATGAGAGAGTAAAAAGTTTATCAGATCAGCGTCTGCACCATCGATGAGTTCAAGACGGATCAGAGAACCTTTATTTCTGGAACGCAACCCTTCTTGAAGGATCTCCAAAAAGTCATCGGCTTCCTCTTCCTCTATCTCGATATCTGCATTTCTTGTGACCCTGAAAGGTGTAGAGGCCAAAGGACTGAATCCAGGAAAAAGTTCAGAGGCAAAGTGCTCAACCACAGATTCTATAGGAATAAATGTTTGTCCCAACTGTATAAACCTAGGAAGTATCCTAGGGATACGCACAAGTCCATGTTTGATATGTTTAGAGTCATCTTCCAGTGTCAGCGCCAAACCAAAACTAAGGTTGTTGAGGTGAGGGAAAGGGTGTGTGGCATCGACGGCTATGGGAATGATCACAGGATAAATTTCATTAAAGAACTTCTCTTTTATTTCCACTTTTTCATCTTGGTTGAGTGCATCGTGGTTCTTTACATTGACCCCATGGGTGTGCAGTTCAGAGATGATAGAAGTGTAACATGATTCCAACACTTTGTGTTCTTTATGTAGGTATCCATGTATCTGCTCGAGCTGCTGACTTGGCGTCAGTTTGTCCGGCCCGGTCTCTTGTATCCCTGCTTTATAGAGTGCCTTAAGCCCTGCCACACGTATCATATAAAATTCATCAAGGTTTGTTCCGTAGATAGCAAGGAACTTAAGACGTTCAAGTGGTGGTAGTTGTTCATCCAGTGCTTGTGCCAGAACACGTGAGTTAAACTGCAGCCATGAGAGTTCACGGTTAAAATAGAGTTGTGAAGAAGAGAGATCTAACGCCATGCATTTTGCCTATATACTTTAAGATTTACGTGTATTATAGCAAAAACCTACAATTTTTTGATTTTTGCTATCTGATCACGCAGTCTGGCAGCCTCTTCAAAGTCCAAATTTTTTGCAGCGGCAAGCATCTTTGCCTTGAGTTCTTTGACCATTTGTTGACGTTCTGCTTTTGGCATTTTGTCCAGTTTACTCTGTTTATTGTAGAGTTCGCCTGCATCTTCTACTTTGAGGTCTGTGTCAAGGACCCTGAGTGTGGTCTTAGGGGTAATACCATGTTCTTTATTATAGGCTATTTGTTTTTCTCGTCTGGCTTGTGTGGTATCGATGGTGAATTGCATCGAATCTGTGATCTTTTTCGCATACATAAGCACATGTCCATTGGCATTTCTTGCAGCCCTTCCTGCTGTTTGTATGAGAGAGGTTCGTGAACGTAAAAACCCTTCTTTGTCTGCATCAAGGATAGCCACTAGACTGACTTCTGGAATATCAAGCCCTTCTCTAAGCAGGTTGATCCCCACTAAGATGTCAAACTCACCTAAACGTAGAGAACGAATGGTTTGGTTACGTTCTATCGCATCCATATCCGAATGCATATGGCGGGCTTTTAGTCCAAGATCATTGTAGTAGGTTGTCAACTCTTCTGCCATCTTTTTTGTCAACACTGTGACAAGTACACGTTCGCCACGTGCGATGACCGGTTTCATCTTGTCATGGAGGTTTTCCACCTGGTACGTACTGTCAATGATTTCTATCTCCGGGTCAAGCAGTCCTGTAGGGCGTACGACCTGTTCCGCTACGGCGGAAGAAAGTTCTAGTTCAAGTGGAGCAGGGGTAGCCGAGACAAAGAGAAAATGAGGCGCTTTATGGATATACTCGTCAAACATCAATGGACGGTTGTCCAGTGCAGAGGGGAGTCTGAAACCGTGGTCAACCAGGACCTCTTTACGGCTTCTATCCCCTGCATACATCCCTCTGAACTGCGGTAAAGAGACATGGGACTCATCCACAATAACAAGATAATCATCGTGCATCGCTTCAAAGTAGTCCATCATGGTGTAAGGCGTCTCTCCCGCTTTTTTCCCAGTAAGATGTCGGGAATAATTTTCGATACCTTTGCACATCCCTGTACCTTCCAGCATCTCCAGGTCAAACTCCGTACGCTGTTTGAGACGGTTATACTCGATCATACGGTCTTCTTTTTGAAAATAGGCAAGTCTCTCTTCGAGCTCCTCTTCTATGCTCTTGACAGCACGGGCAAGTTTCTCTTTAGAGACGATGAACTGATTGGCTGAGTAGATAGTGACCTCTTTGACACCTTCTTCTTTTTCTCCTGTAAGTGAGTTAAAGCCATAGATCGCTTCTATCTCATCCCCAAAAAACTCTACACGTATGGCAAACTCTTCAGAGTAGGCAGGGTAAATGTCTATGACTTCACCTGTCACCCGAAAATCACCTCTGTCAAAGAACTCGTCATTACGTTTGTACCCCATATCTACCAGTCTGAGAAGTAGGGCTTTTTGGTTATACTCATCTCCCACACAAAGTTTCTGTACGATGGAGCGGTAGTCATCGGGACTACCCAACCCATAGTTGGCAGAGACTGAAGCGATGACGATGACATCATCATGTGAGAGCAGGTTCGCTGTTGTACTTAGACGCAAACGTTCCAACTCCTGGTTGATGGAAGAGTCTTTTTCTATGAATAGGTCTTGTCGTGGTAGATAGGCTTCGGGCTGATAATAATCATAGTATGAGATGAAGTACTCTACATGGTTATTGGGAAAAAAGCTTTTAAATTCTGAGTAGAGTTGTGCTGCGAGTGTTTTGTTATGGGTCATAATGAGGGTGGGTTTTTTGGTTTTCTCTATGATCTTTGCCATGGTGTAGGTTTTCCCTGAACCTGTAACACCCAGCAAGGTCTGGTATTGATTTCCTGCCTCTATGGAGCTTGAAAGTGTATCTATGGCCTGGGGTTGATCACCGGCAGGTTGGTATGGACTTGATACCGTAAAATTTGGCAAAATAAACCTCTACTTTTATGTTGTTTCTTTTTAAATTTTTGCTATTATAACACAAAGAAATTATGGAGAATACAATGGCAGCATTACAAAAATTACAAGAGAAGATAGAGCAGTGGAGAGCAGACCATGAAGCACTGAAAAGTGAAAATGCTCAACTTAAAGCAGAACTTGCAAATGCATCCGGATCTCAAAATGCACAAGAGGCACAAATCGCGGCACTCAGAACCGAACTTGAAGAAAAAGATGCAGAGATAGAAAAGATCATTGCACAGGTTGAAGCACTCTTAGCATAAAGATAAGTATAAGTAAAGGTATACCATGAAAAATGTTGGACTTACTGTTTCAGGAAATCGTTATGAGATCAAACTTGAAGATGATTTTGCAGACTTTGTAAACAAGGACTTAGAAGCAGCAGGAGTAAACTTACATCAAGACAACAAGCCAGATAAGCTGCTTAAGGCCTATCTGCGGTTAGCCAAACAGGCGACCTCTTATGAAAATGAGATCGAACTACTTATTGAAACCCTGGATGGTCTATAAAAAACCATTCCGGGGTTTATTTTAACAACGTTTCGATACGCCCCATGAATGCTTCAGGTGTCTCTTTGTAGTGAAGATGAGCTGTTGCAAACTTGAAGTTGAGTTCCGGTATCGCACCAAAATCGTGTTTCTCAAGTGTTTCATGTACACGTTTCTCCAAAATCAATGCATTTTCTTCCGATGTATCAGGCAAAAGTATAGAAAAATGATTGTCATCATATCGGCATGCCACATCACTTTCTCTGATCAAAGAGGTGATCAAGCCTCCGAAACTTTTAAGCAGGTATGCTTGCATCTTTTGACTATAGTGTTTACTCTCTTTTCCAAAATCATCGATAGAAATAGAGAGAAGAGAGAGGGGAGCGTTGTTCCGTACCGCTCTGGCACAAGAGGTTTTCAGTTCAGCACAGAAATATGTTTTATTAAAGAGCTTGGTCTCATGGTCATGAATGGCATGTTTTTTCATCTGTTGATGGATATAGGCCCTTACTAGATAGATCATTAAAAGAGCAAAGATCATAGCAAGAGCAAGACTCATATAAAATACATTAATGATCTTATTCTGTTTCAAATAGACCATTTTCTCAATAACAGTTGCAAATGTATCAGTGAGTTCATAACATTGAAGACTTTGTTGAGTCTTATCTGTATTGTCATGTTTCAAATAATTTTCTTTGTAAGTAGCCCAGCAAGCCTCTATTTGTGAAAAATCTTCAGAGAGTGTCTGACTTCCTATATAGAGATTTGAATCATTGTTCTTTGAAACCCAAGGAGATAACTTTTGAAGAGATTTATCTATATGTGCTACCGTCTCTTGATCATTTTGCATAAGCGCAAGATGGACCATTGCCCCTGCTGTCCAAGAACTTTGGTGTACAATCCTTGTATCATTTCGCATCGTTTGAAATGATGTATACACGAAATAAAAACTGAAAGGGAGTATAAGAATAACCAGGTAAAGTATCAATGTTATTCTAAATGATGACCATTCTTTTTGCATGAGGCTTCCTTTTTATCTTTGAATACTTGTTCCAGCAAACTGGTAATTATGTATCAGGTGCCCACCTACGTTTTCTATATCATCACAATAATTGGGAGCACTTGTATTAATGCCAACATTCATATTGGATCCATCAATATCAATCGTATAACAATTTATACCATTGCAGGGTGCTATATTGATGTCCATAACTCCTGTAGCAGTATAGTGTGCCGCAACACTTCTTATACAGACATTCATATTTGAAACATCAACAGAGAGTTTCGCGTCATCTCTGGTCGCAGTTAGCTTTGAGACCGCAATTGCAGCGAGTATCCCTATAACAATCAAAATGAAGATAAGTTCTAGTATGGTCCATCCTGTTCTCATAGTAGATACTGTGTTATTTTTATGATAAGTATTCACATTTCTCCTCCCCTTTTTCTAAATGACATAAGGCGCATGTAAATGAAACAACATACATATAGATTTATAGTATACAGTGAGTAAAATTTGATTTTAATTAAAATAAATAATAAATTCTTATAAAATATTAAACTTTTTTAAAGCTTATTAAGAGTACCATCCATAAGGCCAATTATTGAATTGGTGCTAAATTTATTTTCTTCAGGAGTTAATCATGAACAACATGAGACGCGGATTCACAATGATCGAATTGATCTTTGTTATCGTAATTATTGGTATTTTGGCGGCAGTTGCTATTCCTAAATTGGCAGCAACAAGAGATGATGCAAAATTAACACAAGCAATCGCAGATGCTAAGACTTGTGTAAATGATGCAGGTGCTGCATATACAGCGGGTACTGCAGGTACAACAGGAACGGATCTTACTAGCTGGACAAAATCACCAGCATGTACTGCAGCAGCAGCCAATACATTGGTTACTGCATCATTTGCAACAAATTCAGTGTCAGTATCAGAAGCAACATCAGGTTCTGCTCCAGCTTCATTGATTACTACACATACATTCGGTGGATCAAGAGTTAGTTATTAATCTCTAATTACCTAACCTACCTGAAGTGAGATACACTTTTGTATCTCACTTTTTTATAACCCCTTTTAAATACAATAAATTCTAATTTTTTATCATCACCTTTTTAAAGTAATCCTTTAATTCTAATCAATAAAATACTTTCACCTCAGATACATGCTTATTTTTTATATGAAATCTTTGAAAAATATGTATGGTGTTTTGCAATGTAGTATGTTTAGTGATGTAATCTATTCTGCCATCGTAATGATAAAATATGTTATAGATATTTTTTCATCCTCTCCTAATGGGTATAGATGTGAGAAATATAAATGGGTATCAAGGGTTTCTTGAGACTTTGTTGTAATACAAAATATTTAACTATTAGTGCTTTCAGATCAAAAGTATTGGCTAGTTACTTTCTAGCAGTTTGATTTCTGTATATCAGAGGGAGAAACCCATAGGGAAAAAGCCAGAGCTAGATATACCGATGTCTGATGGAAAAAGTAAGTCCCGCTAAAAAGTCCTGTGATTGTTAAGGAGAGGATAACAAGTCCGGCGACCAGGTTATAAGGATTGGTATAGGCCACTTGTCTTAGATGATGTATCATGCTATATCGTATAGCATGATAGAAAAGAATACCAAAAAGACCAGTACCGACTAGACCCCACTCTCCAAGCATCTGTAATATCCAATTATGTGCATGTATGACATCGGGATGTCTATCCGGATAGAAAAAGTAACTTTGAGGACCCGCACCCAGTAGCCAATCAGTATGAAGCTCTTTTATAACTAAAGACCAGACCTGAATGCGTCCGCTCATTAGATGCTCGAGAGATCCTGCTTGAAATGTTTTTTTCAAGGCATGCGTAAAATAACTAAGGTCCAGGAAATTAAAATATAAAGCCATGAATCCAAGCAAGGTAATGATTACGCCAGAATAGATAAAAATTTTTAAAGAAAATTTTTGCCTGAAATAGAATAACATAACCAGTAAAGAGACTACTATACCAAGTATAGAAGCCCTTCCTCCAAGCCATAATAAAAATAGAAACAGTGCTCCTATGAGAATGATAGAAATATATTTATGGTTTTTTGAAAAAAGAAATGCGATCGCAAATGCAATTGTCGTCTCTACCTGATAGCCAATTCTATGTATATGTGTATTTAAAACAAGCTTATCTGAACGTATACTGAAGACATGTAAGTCCGCTTTTAAATCAGGGAAAGTGAAATGAATATATATGAAATAGCTCATCACTACTAAAGTAGAGAGAATGATAGATGAAAAGATGATGCGGTAATCAACACGGTATCGGTTAAAAAAATCCCAAAGAAACAGAAAAAAAATAAAATGAGATATCGTCTCTGCATATCTCATAAAGGCGAGTGGATTTTGCCAACTATAGTAGGGAGAGATAAAATAGGAAAGTGTTACTGTTATCAACCATAATGCTGCAATAAGCGTGACAAATCTATATTTTCCCCACAGAATATAGAGTGACGGTAACTTAGCAGTGATTATAATATATACTATAACAAAAAGCCATTCAAGTTTTACAGTCATCCATGTATTGTCAATCCAGAAACGAAAGTCTGACATATTGTCCCCAATACCAAGACCTATCCAAAAGAGGATAATACTTAAAAAAGCAGTTAAAAAAAGAGATTTTCTGTCTTCTTTAATTTGTAAAAATGAATATTTTTTTATCATCTTATTCTCTTTGGAGGGGTTAGGACTAGTGTAAAAAATGATACATTCGATTATATCAAGATTTAGTATATAAAGGCTAGTATATCGAAGTTTATTTTATAATTTTCCTATTGGCAGGTTTATAAAGGATAGAAGTTGTTTGACTGTGTTATTGTTGGTGCTGGGTTTGCTGGAAGTATTATTTTCTTAAAGTTTATCTAATGTGATTTCTATGTTCTGTTGAATCGCACTATGTTAGATTATTTTGCTATGCTTAATAATTTTTTAAAAAGGAGATTAACAGACTATGACATTAGGTTTATCCTTATCAATAAAAATTACAAGATGATTAAATCCATTTACACCTACTTGAAGAATATACTTATATTTTGGATAGTTCTGATGGGAAGGTCGCTGATGCTGAAAGTAAGTAAACAATAGTTTTAGAGCTCAAAATTGTTGAATATAATAAAAGAACATAAGGGTACTTATTTGAGCATAAACAAGAAAAACCAGAAGGACAGGTTATCGCTTATCGCGATAAATTCATTTGGTTAGATAAAGTACTTTATGATAGCTTTTTCATACATGCAATGCTATTTGATGTATATGACAAAAATCTCTTTGAGAAGATTGGTAAAACGACCCACATAAAGATTTTAAATTAAAGAAGCAATAGAAGAGAGTGAAGTTTCAAGTGGTATATGTAAGGGTTGTCATAATATAATATTATCAATTTACAGAATATAGCCATAAGTTTTGGAATATTTTTAATATAAATAGCGATAACCGAAGGGATATTTTTTGAATCTATTTTTATCATTGATTAGAAATGATTTTAAGCAGGAGTTTGCAGGTTCCTTCTTTGGTGGAGTTTGGGCATTTGTGCAACCGATTGTTACTATCTTGATTTTTTGGTTTGTCTTTCAAGTTGGCTTTAAAGCACAGCCAGTTGGTGACTATCCATTTATTTTGTGGTTACTTTCTGGAATGATACCATGGTTTTTTTTTAATGAAGGGGTTTCAAAAGCTACACAATCTATTGTTGCAAATAGCTACTTAGTAAAAAAAATTGTTTTTAAAGTATCACTACTTCCAATAATTAAAATTGTTACTGCACTTTTTATTCACATATTCTTTTTAATGGTTATGGTGATCATTTACATGGCATATGGCTATGGTGTAAATATTTATTATATTCAAATTGTTTATTATTTATTTTCATTAACTATCTTAATGTATGGAATATCTTTGATAACATCGACCTTCGCAGTATTTGCAAAAGATATTAATCCATTGGTGACAATGCTACTTCAATTTGGTTTTTGGATAACACCAATTTTTTGGAATTTAGACACAGTGCCCAAAAAGTATCATATGATAATAGAATTGAATCCACTGGTTTATATTATTAATGGATATAGAGATGTTTTTATTAATAAAGTATGGTTCTGGGAACACAATAATATGACAATATTTTTTTGGATGATTACAGGAATATTATTAGTTGTAGGTAGAGTGACATACAAATATCTAAGACCCTCTTTTGCGGATGTGCTTTAATGAAACAAGAAACTGCAATAAGAATTCAAAATCTTTCTAAGGTGTATTATCTTTTTGACAGACTTCAGGATAGATTGAAAGAGCTACTCCATCCATTTCGTAAAAAATATCATCATGATTTTTATGCTCTGAAGGATATCTCTTTTGAAATAAAAAAAGGTGAAACAGTAGGTATTGTTGGTAAAAATGGTGCAGGTAAATCTACATTGTTAAAAATTTTAACAGGAGTCACATTTCCTTCTGAAGGTGAAGTTGAAGTCAACGGAAAAGTAGCATCTTTATTGGAATTAGGGGCTGGTTTTAATCCCGAGATGACAGGTCTTGAAAATATCTATTTAAATGGTACGATCATGGGTTACACTAAAGTTGAAATGGAACAACGTATTGATGACATAATAACGTTCGCCGATATCGGAGAGTTTATAGATCAGCCAGTTAAAACTTATAGCAGTGGTATGTTTGCAAGACTTGCATTTTCTGTTGCTATTAATGTAGAACCAGATATTTTAATTGTAGATGAAGCACTTAGTGTCGGTGATATTTTCTTTGTAAACAAATGTATTGATAAAATGAGAGAGTTTATTTTAGATTCTGAAAAAACATTGTTATTTGTTTCTCATGACCTTACAGTTTTACGACGATTAGTAAATCGTGTGATATGGTTAGAAAACTCACAAATAAAAATTGATGGAGAAGCTTTATCAGTATTAGATAAATATGCCTATCAGTTTACTGATTCCTTAAGTATATCTCAAATAGAAAAGTTGAATATAATTTCTACTGAATATGCTTGGGGAAGCTATAAATCTCGTTTTGGGACAGGTGCAGCAGAGATAACGGAAATATTTATAAATACAAAGCCGGTATCATTCGATACGTTAACTACTTTGAAGACACATGAGCGTGTAGAGATAGAATTTAAATATACAGCAAAAAAAATTTTAGAGTGCAAACCTTCTGTGAGCATTGCTTTTTTTAATCAAGAAGGGATTAACTGTTTTGGTATTTCTCAAAAATTTCAGAATATAAAGTTAAACCATAAAGAAGAAAAGATAAAATGTATATTAAATAATTTTAATCTATTACGAGGCAAGTATGCTATCAGTATAGGTATATGGGATACTAATATAGTGATCCCATATGATCTACATGAACGTGTTTATGATGTTAATGTTATATCTGAAAATAACTATGAGGATGGAATTTTTGTACCTGACTATCATTGGGAGATTGTAAGTGACACTGTTGAAAATAAAGAATAAGATTATTGATCTATTAAATGTTGGCTCGAATATAAAAAGGTTAATTGAAAGGCAAGATACGATCAGTGCCAGACTTGATTCTATAAATGAAAAACTTGATCTTATTAATGATAATGATCCAAGAAAACCACAACAACTTTTCTATAAAGTTTGTGAAGTTGCACAAGAAAATACTATTGACTTTATTTATAAAAATATGAAGCATGCGATCTGCATAACTGATTATGAAGAATTTTTGGCTTACAGTGTTAAAGAGAAAGGATTTGAAGGTGACATAATGGAGTTTGGTGTCTACTCTGGGAGCTCTATTAACCAATTTTCCAAGCTGGCTCCAGATGTTAAAATTTATGGTTTTGATTCTTTTGAAGGATTGCCGGAAGTTTGGAATGGTTATCATATATTTGATTTTAATTTAAGCGGAAATTTGCCAAAAGTTAATGAAAATATTCAATTAATTAAAGGATGGTTTGATGAGTCCTTGCCCTTTTTTTTACAAAATTACAATGGAAAATGTGCATTACTGCATATAGATTGTGATCTGTATTCATCAACCAAGACAGTTTTTGATCATATCTATCCCTATTTAGATAAGGGAAGTGTTGTGATTTTTGATGAATTTTTCAATTATCCAAATTATGAAGAACATGAAATGAAAGCATTTTTTGAGTTTGTAGAGAAGAGAGAAATAAAATTTCAATATTTGGCATATTGTGGTGAAAGAGTTGTTGTTAAAATAATATAAGAAATTGGGTAAGAGTATGAACTCTATTCAGGACTTAGCTACAAAAAGGTTTTTTTAATTTTTTAGAAAAAAAAGATTAAGATCGTCATCAAATTGGTATGGATGGAAATACTGATAATACTATAGGTCTATGAAGCTTATATGAAGGAAGGTAATGAGTCAAATAAACATTTTAAATAATATTATCAGTAGTGAAATGGAAGGTGCTTATGATGAGCAACTTTATTTTAGGACCGAGGGGAATGCGTATTTTTCTAAAGAACAAAAATCTTTTATACTTGAAAAGCGAGCAGCAATTCGTTTCGATACATATTTTAATAGTTTTAGTATAGGCAAGTGGTATGTAAATACTGGTATAGACAACCTTTGGTTTTCTATTACTCACAAGGGACATTTTCTACTAAAGTTTTATCATTATAGTAGTGAAAAATCGGTATCAGTTATAGCTGTACATGAGTTGAGGAATGGTGATAGCTATCAAGATGAAACCTTTCAAATAGATACCAATCAACAAATAAAAGATGGGTTGATCTTTTTTGAATTGATTGCATTAGAAAACTCATCAGTAAAAAATATGTTTTATGGTACACGTACAGAGCCAGTAAGAAATGTAGACCTTGGAATTGTCATTACAACGTATAAACGAGAAGATGCTGTTAGTAAAACTGTAGATCGGCTAAAACATTATCTTCATGATAATAAAATGCAGTGTTCTGTATCTGTAATTGATAATGGAAAATCACTAAATTTTGAAAGTCAATATAATATAACAGTTATTCAGAATGAGAATCTTGGAGGGTCTGGAGGTTTTGCGCGAGGACTTTATCATTACAAAGAACAAAGTAATAATGTAACCCATTGTTTATTTATGGATGACGATGCATCATGTGAACTTGAAAGTATATGGAGAACTTATAAAGTTCTTGAATATTCAAAAGAAGATCAAGTTGCAGTTATTGGTTCAATGATGCTTTTGTCCAAACCTGGTGTTCAACATGAAAAAGGTGCAAAATTTGATCGATATTGTCGTCCTGTTGGTCTAAATGTTGATCTTACGAAAGTAGAGAATATCCTTGATAATGAAGTTGAAAAATCAATTGATTATGGGGGGTGGTGGTTTTTTGCTTTCCCGATAAAAGATGTCACTTACCCATATCCTTTTTTTGTACGCGGGGATGATGTTGACTTTTGTTTTCGTAATGGTTTTCAATGGATCACACTTAACGGTATTGGTTCATGGCAGGAAGATTTTTTTTACAAAGAGGCACCACTTCAAGTCTATCTAGATAACCGCTCTCATCTTTTACATCATATACATTTTGACCGACTTAGTTCGAGTAACTTTACTATTTTGCTTATAGTTTTGCGTTTTGTTATGCTGTTTGCTTTCAGATATCAGTACAAAAGTGCTTGGGCAAGCCTGAAAGCATTTAATGATGTAATGAAAGGACCAAAATTTTTTGAAGAGAACCTTTTAATGCAAAATATTTTTGAAGAAGTCCGTCCTTGGTCACAAAAAGAAAAGATGCAGCCAATTTCAGTTTCAACTGCTTGTAAAGGTTACGAAAATTATGACATAGTAATCGAAAAAAGCCTTCATAAGATGAAATTATCAGACTTATACTATGTATTCAAGAATCCTGATAAAAATCGACTTTTCTATGATGCAGGAATTAGTAAAATTAGTAAATTTATTTTTTTAAATGGCCATTTATTGCCGAGCTTTTTATTTAAAGCACCAGCAATTATTGAAAAAACCAATGCAAAGGTCGGAATGATTTTCAGACGACCAAAGATTTGTATGTACCATTCTGCAACAAATGAAGGTGTCATTTTAACACATAGTAAAAAAGAATTTTGGAAGCTTATGTTCCAGTTTAGTGTACTTACAATGAAGTTTGTATTTAAACGAAAACGTTTGATAGAAGAATATCGTAATGCATACCCATATATGACATCAAAAGAGTTCTGGCACAAAGAATTTTTTCGAAAAGATAAAGTGTAAAAAGTCCAAATACAATATCGTATTTTTTGAGTGAGGTAATGGTGAAAAAGTTAGTTTATTTTAGTTATTAAGTTAGAACCATAATGAAAAATAAAAGCATTCAGATTTTAAGGAGTTATTCTATATTATTGGTAATTTTGTTGCATCTCGTCTGGGCGAATTTTTAGTATCTTTAGTGATATTTTCAAGCAATAAAATTTATATTTTGAAGAATTTGGAGTTTAACTTTTTTAAATTTATAGGAGAAATTAGTTTTTCAATTTATTTATTACACATCCATATATGGTTTGTATGTAAATATTTGTAGAAGTTTTTCATATTCAGGTTACTCCTATATTATTAGTAGAATATTTTATTATAGCTTTTTTGTTGTCCATATTATTTGGTTGGATTAGCTATAAATATATTGAAAATCCATGGTTTATAAAAAGGAATATATTATGAAAAAAATTGCAGTTGTAGGTTCAGGATTTTCCGGTGTAGTCATTGCCCAGAAGTTAGCCGAAGAAGGTTATTCAGTAGAAGTATTTGAACAAAGGTTCCATATAGGGGGTAACTCATATAGTTATCGTGATGAAGAAAGTGGAGTGATGATTCACAAGTATGGTCCTCATATTTTTCATACCGATAATGAAAATGCTTGGAACTTTATGACTAAACATACTCAAATGATGCCCTATGTAAATCGGGTGAAATCAACAGTCAATGGACAGGTTTACTCCTTACCTATTAATTTGCATACTATTAATCAATTCTTTCAGAAGGCACTTTCTCCCAAAGAGGCAAAGGCATTTATAGAGAGCTTGTCCGATAAGTCGATAGAAGAACCTAGGAACTTTGAAGAACAGGCACTGAAGTTTATAGGAAAAGATCTTTATGAAGCATTTTTTAAAGGATATACGATCAAACAGTGGGGATTAGATCCAAAGGAACTACCTGCAAGCATACTTAAACGTTTGCCCGTAAGGTTTAATTATGATGACAATTATTTTGCACATAAATTTCAGGGTATGCCTAAAAATGGGTATACTGAAGTTTTTGAAAAGGCACTGGATCATCAAAATATTACACTTCATTTTAATAGAGTATTTAAAAGAGAAGAGTGTACTAATTATGATCATGTATTTTACAGCGGAGCTTTGGATGCTTATTTTGACTATAAGCTAGGAAGACTTGATTATAGAACCTTGGATTTTAAAATGCAACGTGAAGAAGGTGATTTTCAGGGAACAGCAGTTATGAATTATGGTGATACGAATATTCCATTTACCCGTATTAGTGAACATAAACATTTTGCACCGTGGGAAGAACATGATAAAACAGTTTATTTTGAAGAATACAGTAGAGAGTGTGGATCAGATGATATCCCATATTACCCAATCAGGTTAACCGGTAAACAACTATTATTAAAAGAATATATTGAATTGGCAGAAATGGAAAAAAATATTACATTTGTAGGTCGTTTGGGTACTTATCGGTACTTAGATATGGATGTTACAATAAAAGAAGCATTTGATGTTGCCGATAAATTTCTAACTTTAAAAGAGAGTGAAACAATGACTACATTTGTAGTGGATCCATTGGCTTAAAATGAAAAGAACAGTTACAGCCGTTATAGTTACTTATAATCGGTTAGAAAAGTTAAAATATACAATAGACAATTCACTTCAAGAAGACCTAGAAAAAATTGTTGTAGTAAATAATAATTCTAATGACGGTACAAAAGAGTATTTGGATAGTTTTAAAAGTGAACGATTAGTTGTAAAGCATTTAGATGAAAATATTGGTGGTGCAGGTGGATTTAATGTGGGGATACAACTTGCATTGGAACAAGAAAATGTAGATTGGATCGTGTGTTATGATGATGATTCATATCCTAAAAAAGGAGCAATTTCAACATTTAAGGGACAATCTTTAGATGAAATAAGTGCAGTAGCGGCAGCTGTTTATCTACCTAATGGTGCAATAAGTGTTATGAATAAAGTAAGGTTTAATCCTTTTAAAAATATGAAAATATTTATAGATACATTTTTAAAAAGAAAATCTATTTATGTTTCAGAAGAGAGCTATAAAAAGGAAACGAATATTTCTATTGATGCTTCAACCTTTGTAGGTTTTTTTGTAAAAGCTAGTGTTGTACGAACAATTGGATTACCACGAAAAGAATTATTTATTTACGCCGATGATTTGATCTATACGCTAGAAATGACAATGCAAAAGCATAAGTTACTTTTTATGCCAAATGTAAAGTTTACGCATGATTGTAGTACTCTTATAGATGAAAAAGATATCTATGATCCCATCTGGAAAGTTTACTATACATATAGAAATAGGATTGAGATGTATAGAATAAGTTCCAAATGGCTATATCTTCCAATAACATTTTTGAAAATACCATTTTGGTTTAATAAAAATAAATTTTATGTGAATAAGAAATTATATAAAAAGTTACTGTTTACTGCAATTCTGGATGCATTCAAAAGAGATTTTTCAAAAAAATTGAGTGATATATTAATGATGTAGAGCAATATAAACAATAAGAAGTTAGGCATTTAAGTAAGGATAGATTTGAAAGTTAAAATATTGGTTGCAACTCATAAGCAGTACAGATTTCCTAAGAATGAGATATATATACCTATACAAGTAGGAAGTATACTTCATCAAAATGATTTTGGTTATCTAGGAGATGATAGTGGAGAGAGTATTTCTCACAAAAATGATTCTTTTTCTGAATTGAGTGCACTATATTGGGCTTGGAAAAATGAATATTTTAAAGAAAGTGATTTTTGTGGTTTAGTGCATTATAGACGTTATTTTGAAGGAACAGAATCTTTTGGAAAATTTAGGATTTTAAGTGAAGGTGATATAATGCATTATATGAGTCAATATGATGTTGTTGTGCCGCGAAAGAGAAAGTATTATATTGAAACTGTACGAAGTCATTATGACCATGCACATTATAAAAAAGATTTAGATACCTTAGAAGAAGTTTTACGAGAGTATTTCCCAGAATATATGCCGGCTTTTATTGCAGTGATGGATCAGAAAAGTTTATACCTTTATAATATGTTTGTTATGAAAAGTAAATATTATGATGATTACTGTCTTTGGCTTTTTACTATACTATTTGAAGTTGAAAAGAGAGTGGATATTTCTGCATATGATAGGTACCAGAAGCGTATATTTGGTTTTTTAGGAGAACGTTTGTTTAATGTATGGTTACTTCACCATAAACTTAAGGTCAAAGAAATAAAAGTGAAAAATATTGAAGGTGAAAACTTGATTTTAAAAGCTGTAAATATGTTAAAACGAAAGTATATAAAATGAGATATACATTATTTAAAACATCTCTTTATACGCTTCTATTAGTGATAAATCTTATGGCTGCTTATGGTGTTTCTTCATTGCTTATTGAACATATAGAAGATCATCCTATGAGTAAATATATTTGGCAAATTGGTATTTATTTGTTCTTTTATTTTTATTTTAAACTTTTCCATAGCCGAATGGTTAGTTCAAATGAATCATACCTAATAATCAAAGCGAATGTTTTAGCATTGATAACGATATTTTCCATTATATTTCTTTTAAAAGAGTCTGAAAGTTATTCACGTTTATACGTTTTAGTTTTTTTTATTTTAAATGGATTGATTCCTGTTTCAATGTATGTTATTAAACGTCACATGATGATGCTCCCTTGGTTACGGGAAGATATTATAGTGGTATGTGACACATCTGGATACGGGAATATTAAACAATGGTTTACAAAAGATAATGCTTTTGGTTTTGATGTTGAAAAATATATTTTTATTGACAAAGGGATGAAAAATACTTGTAAAGAGATAGAATCTACACTCAAGATACATAATTTTGATACGGCTGTAGTGGCAATAGACAATTATTCTGTACAGCATACTTTTTATTATATGGAATTTCTACAAAATCATGTAAATCGTCTCATTGTCTTACCACGTATGGCAAAAATACCTTTGATAAATGCAGAAGTATTTACATCTATTAATCATCGTGGGTTAGCATTCAGTACACGGAATAACCTTTTAAACCCCGTAGATAAAATGTTTAAAATGGTTTTTGATTTCATCATGACATGTATCTTAATCCTATTATTTTCTCCTATTATACTTATCTTATATATTTTAGTCTTTATATTAACCAAAGGAAAACCTATTTTTAAACATGAGCGTATAGGAAAAAATGGAAAGCCTTTTGATGTTTATAAATTTAGAACGATGCATTTAAATGCCAAACAGATACTTGAAGGGTTATTAGAGAGTGATCCTGACATTCGGAAAGAATGGCAGAAAGAGTTTAAGCTAAAAGATGACCCAAGAATTACAAAGATAGGAGCATTTTTACGTAGAACATCTTTGGATGAGTTACCTCAATTAATAAATGTTATGAAAGGGGAAATGTCTCTTGTTGGACCAAGACCTATTGTTCAGGATGAGATCAAAAAATATGGAGAATACTTTAGATATTTTAAAGCAGTAAAACCGGGAATAACAGGTCTATGGCAGATAAGTGGACGTAATGATGTGGACTATAATGAAAGGGTACAACTTGATACTTGGTATGTCAGAAATTGGTCCATTGAACAAGATTTTATTATTTTGATGAAAACAATAGTGACTGTCTTATTAAAAAAGGGAAGTTATTAAGTAGGGAAGTTGTATAGGATATTGTAAATATATGATATAATAATTAAAATGGAGGGCAGAAATGAAAATTATAAATAGAAGAGCATTTACAATGATTGAACTGGTTTTTGTGATAGTAGTGATAGGGATACTTGCTGCTATTGCTGTACCAAAACTTGCAGCTACAAGAGATGATGCTAAGATTTCAAAGGCTAGAGCAACAGTAGGGGCTTTGCGTTCTGCTATTGCTACTGAGAGACAAAAAAGAATTTTAAAAGGTAACTATGATGCGATTACTACTACGGAAGCCATAGCATTATTAGAGTACCCCTTAGGTTCCGATTGGTCAGGTTTGACATGGACTGCACCAGATGGTAGTACGTGTACTTTTACTATAAGTAATAATAAACTTAGTGGGACATGTGCTGCAATGGGTAGTGGTATTTAGTTTTTTCCTTGTTATTGTGAGAGAAAACATATCAAGTATAGAGAGATGAAGTTAGCCATTTGACAAATTCTTTTTTATATTATTATGAGGTTTATTTTATTAGGTCAAGTGCTCCAAGCTTGACTTACGCTACTCATCAATCATTAAATATTGGTTCCATTGTAGCTGTACCTTTAAAAACAACAGTGAATGAAGCTGTGATTTTTAGAAAGGTAAAAAAACCTGAATTTGAAACTGCAGAGATAACTTCTGTTTTAAATACGAATTATAATCGGGAACAGATGGAGATAGCGAAATTTATCTCTGAGTATTATTTTTCTTCTTTTGGGGAGGCGATCTCCCTTTTTATTCCATTTAAAAATACTTCACTGACCGACTTACTCCCTAAGAAAATAGAAGAGAAGATCCTTCCGAAATTAAGTGACATACAACAAAAAGCCTATGATCAACTCCTCAAAAAAGAGAAAGCCCTTCTTTTTGGTGTGACGGGTTCAGGGAAAACAGAGATCTTTATTTCGCTGATGGCAAAGATGATGGAAGAGGGGAAAACTTCTATCTTTCTTATGCCTGAGATCTCACTGACACCTCAAATGGAAAAGCGTCTCAAGGTCTATTTTGGTGAGAGTGTGGCGATGTGGCATTCCAAGTTGACCAAGAAGAAAAAAGCGTCTATTCTGGAAGGTATAGAGTCAGGAGAGATACGTATTGTGGCGGGGGCACGTTCTGCACTTTTTGTACCACTGTCTAATCTCGGACTTATCATTGTGGATGAAGAGCATGATGATAGCTATAAGGCGATGACAAGACCTCGTTACCATGCACGCGATGTGGCTGTATTGATGGGAAGTAAATTGGGTGCAAAAGTGGTATTGGCTTCTGCAACACCTTCGATGAGTTCGTACTATAAATATGATGTAATCAAGCTTGATAAACCCTATATAGAGACAGAAAAAAAGTACACATTCATCTCTGGAGACAGGATCAACAATACGATGTTGGATACTATAGATACACACTATAAAGCAGGAGACCAGTCACTGTTGTTCCTTCCTACACGCGGAAACTTCAAGTATCTCTATTGTGAGAGTTGTGGAAAGACACATCTTTGTCCTTTCTGTTCAGTGGGGATGGCACTACACAGAAAACACAGACATTTGAAATGCCATTACTGTAACTATACGGAACCTATACGGGATACCTGTATCCATTGTGGTCATACACCGCTTAAAAGTGAACGTATGGGAACTGTAGAAGCTATAGAAGTGATCTCTGAAGCTGTGGAAGGGATACAGATAGAGCAGTTCGATAAAGATAGTATCACCACGGCTAAAAAACTCAAAGAAGCATTACAGCGTTTTGAGAGTGGAGAGAGCCAACTGCTTCTGGGTACACAGATGCTTAGTAAAGGGCATGACTATGCAAATATCACCCTGAGTATCATTATGGGGCTTGATTACATCCTGGGACTGGCAGATTACAGGGCACGTGAGAGAGCGATGTCCTTACTTTTTCAGATCGCTGGTCGAAGTGGACGGGCAAAAGCAGCCCAGATCATCGTACAGACGGGTGATCCGGAATTCTTTCAAACCTATTTGGCCGATTATGAACTTTTTATCAAAGATGAACTGGCATTCTTGGAGATGGCAGAGTATCCGCCTTTTGCCTCATTGGCACGAATACTTATCGCGCATAAAGATGAAAGCAAAGCAAGTAAGATTACACTGGATACAGTGACCAAACTCAAAGCATTTGAAGAAATAGAGATAGTGGGACACGGTAAAGCACCGGTAGAGAAAATAGCCAATAAATTCAGGTTTCATATTTTATTGAGAGCCAAGCACAGGGTCCCTCTGCTTAAGGCTTTACACAGGGTAGATTGTAGAGAGATAGAGATAGATTTTGACCCTGTGGATTTCGCTTAATATCCGTTGTAGGTTGTTTAGGTAAAATTAGAGAATTATTCAAAAGGCAAACCGTGAAAGAAAGAGTCAAAACAAAAAAAATTTATGTAGGTAATGTTGCTGTAGGTGGTGATGCTCCTATCTCTGTGCAGTCTATGACATACAGTGATACCCATAACGTTGCAGCTACTGTAGAGCAGATAAACCGTCTGCATTTTGCCGGGGCTGATATGGTGCGTGTGGCGGTACCTGAGATGCAGGATGCACTTGCACTTAAAGCTATCAAAGAACAGATCTCTTTACCCCTCATCGCGGATATTCATTTTAACTATAAACTTGCACTGGAAGCAGCAAAGTGGGTGGACTGTATCCGTCTGAATCCTGGTAATATTGGTGAAAAATCACGTATTAAAGAGATCGTCAAAGCCTGCCAGGATAGAAACCTACCTATACGTATAGGGGTGAATGCCGGTTCATTGGAAAAAGAGTTTGACATAAAGTATGGTGCAACAGCTGAAGGTATGGTCGCTTCTGCAGAGTACAACATTAAATTTTTGGAAGATCTAGGGTTTACAGATATTAAGGTATCACTGAAAGCTTCGGATGTAGATAGAACGGTTGATGCCTATAGAATGTTACGTCCTAGAAATGAATACCCTTTTCACTTGGGTGTGACAGAAGCAGGAACGGTATTTCATGCGACTATCAAGTCTGCTATAGGTTTAGGTGCCCTGTTGCTTGATGGGATAGGGGATACGATGCGTGTTTCCATTACTGGAGAATTAGAAGAGGAGATCAAAGTCGGTAAAGCTATACTCAAAGACAGTGGCAGGATGAAAGAGGGACTGAACATTATCTCCTGTCCTACCTGTGGACGTATAGAGGCAGATCTGGTGAGTGCAGTAGCCGAAGTAGAAAGACGAACAGCACACATTAAAACACCTATGGATGTTTCGGTGATGGGTTGTGTGGTCAATGCCATTGGAGAAGCCAAACATGCGGATGTCGCTATAGCCTATGGCAAAGGTTCTGGACTAGTTATGCTTAAAGGGGAAGTGGTTGCTAGACTCCCTGAAGGTGAGTTGGTTGAGAGATTTGTGCAAGAGGTAGAGAAATTCGCAGAGGATAATAAATAATGGAAAATATGTACAACCTAAATATCGAAAGGGCAGTACTCTCTGCCATTATTTTTGATCCGGAAACCTACGAGGAGATCGCAGCGAAGCTGAAACCACAGGATTTCTACCTGCCTTTTCATCAGCATGTGTTTGCTGCGATGGAAGAGCTTAGTGCAGAAGAAAAACCCTTGGATGATGAGTTCTTGCGTTCAAAACTCAATGCCATGGGTAAATTTGATGAAGTTGCGATGCTGGACTTGCTTTCAGCCAATCCTATTACCAATACAGCGGCGTATCTCAAAGAGATCAAGGCAAAATCAAGCAAAAGGGCATTGGCTACACTTGCTACGGAGATCAAAAAGGTCACGATAGAAGATGACTTGCCTGCTGAAGATGTCATGAATCTGGTAGAGAAAAAGCTTTATGAGATCACGCAGAACTCCACCTCTGATGACTTTAGAGAATCTAAAGAGATCACGTTGTCCATGATGGGGGAGATAGAACGTCTCAAAGCACTGGGTAACTCTAAGCTCATCGGTACAGATACAGGGTTTAGAAACCTTAATGACAGAACATCCGGATTTGGTAAAGGGGACCTGGTGATCATCGCTGCACGTCCTGCGATGGGTAAAACAGCCTTTGTACTCAACATGGCACTCAAAGCGATAGAGCGTAATGAAGGGGTGGCTTTTTTCTCACTGGAGATGCCAGCAGAACAGCTCATGCTCAGAATGCTTTCTGCCAAAACCTCCATACCGCTTCAAGCACTAAGGGTAGGGGACCTCAAAGATGAGCAATGGAGTGATCTTGCCGCTGCGACACAGGATATCGCCTCGAAAAAACTGTTTGTCGATGACGGGGGATATGCGACCATCCACCATGTACGAAGTAAGCTTCGTAAACTCAAAGCACAACACCCTGAGATTTCTGTAGCGATCATAGACTACCTGCAGCTAATGAGTGGTGAAGGTAGAGAGGGAAGGCAACAGGAAGTCTCTGAGATATCAAGAGGGCTGAAGCAGTTGGCAAGAGAGCTCCAGATACCTATTTTGGCTCTCTCCCAACTTAACCGGGGCGTAGAGAGCAGGGACAACAAACGTCCGATGCTCTCTGACCTGCGTGAGTCGGGAGCGATAGAACAGGATGCTGATATCATCCTTTTTGTCTACCGTGATGATGTCTACCGTGAGGCACAAGAGAAAGAAAAAGAGATGAAAGCCAAAGCAGAAGGTAAAGAGTATACCTCTGAGTTTAGAAAAAAACCTGAGGAAGATGCCGAGATCATTATTGGGAAACAGAGAAATGGACCTACGGGTACCGTCAACCTCATTTTCCAAAAGAACTTTACACGTTTTGTGGATGCACCAACAGGGCCGGCCTTTGAAATAGAGTATGAAGATGCTGATATCCCTATGAACACAGGAAATATAGAGTTGCCTGCAATATAGGGTGCACTAGAATCTACTCTCAAGAGAGTTCACTTTGAAGGAGTTTCGGTGCAATTAGAAAAACCAAAACTATTTCCAGAAACAAAAACATTTATCTGGGTGATACTCTTTTTTCTACTTGTCATACTGATCCGGCTCTTTTTTGAATACCAAGCCTATCGAGATTTTATTTCAAAACCTTTTTACTATACCCATGCAAATGTATTGAATCTGTATAAAAAGTCCAAAGGAGATCAAGAGTATCAGGTTCTTAAGCTCCGAAGTGATGAGGGGTTGACTTTTTATACAACGAATTACAGTCAAGACAATTTCGATCACAAACGTCTACGTCTACAGATATTCCCCAGTAAGAAGATATCTTTTAGTGATTATCTAGGTACCTTTTATGTGAAAAGTCGCATGAAAGCCCAAGAACCTCTTCCTGTGACTTTTCTGGAGAAAGAGTTAAGAGAAAAGATCAGTATGCTCGGTGTCAGCCATCTTGTTGCCTTGAGTGGGTTCCATCTAGGGATATTGTGGGGATTGGTCTATGGTTTGCTTTTGTTACTCTATAGACCACTGCAGCAACACTTTTTTCCATACCGCCATGCATTGTTTGATGTAGGGGCCGTAGCTATGCTACTTTTAGGTGGTTACTTATGGTTTGTCGATTTTCCACCTTCTCTTCTGCGGTCTTATGCAATGGTACTGGTCGGATGGATGGTACTTTTGTTGGGTATGGAACTACTGAGTTTTACTTTTTTAACGACGATCATTCTGATACTTGTGGCACTCTTCCCTTATCTGCTGGTTTCTCTTAGTTTCGGACTCTCTGTAGCAGGAGTGTTTTATATCTTTTTATTGTTACAGTATAGAAAAGGGTTGCATACATGGATGATCACTTTAGTGTTGATACCTTTAGGTATCTTTGTTTTGATGCTACCTATTTTACATACTGTTTTCCCTGTGACAAGTGGATATCAACTTTTATCACCTTGGCTTTCCCTGCTGTTCATTCCTTTCTATCCTTTTGTGATGTTCTTACATCTACTGGGTTTTGGTAGTCTGTTGGATACGGGTTTGTTAGCATTGTTTGCACTGCCAAAAATCAGTACAGAGTCACTTTTACCTCTCTGGGCACTATTTGGGTATATCAGCATATCTATTGGGGCCATATGGAGTAAAAAACTTTTTTGGTCACTGACAGGTTTGGCAGTACTCTATGCCCATTACATTTTTTTAGTATGAATATTGTGGTGTCCTACAGGAGAGGTTGCGTTGCTCCACCATTACGGTTCCGAACCTATAAATGACAATCATTTGTCATTGATTGAGGGGGTCTCATATATGTTCTATCTCTTCATTTTTGTTCAGTAGTGCGCAAAATTTAAGCCCATGGATAAAGATAGCCCATGAGATGTAGATCCATAAAAAGAAAAAAAGTACGATACTGATGCTCCCATAGATACTTGCATAGGTCTTATTGTGTACCACATAGAAGACGAAAGCACTTTTTGAAAGATACCAAACAAGAGAGGCAATGAAGGAACTTCCCAGTGCAGCGGAGACCTCTATACGGGTATGCGGAGAGAGTTGGTAGGCGATATAGAACATCATCCATACGATGAAGTAAGGGATAATTTCATAAAGATGGATGATACTGGTGATACTGCTTTTATCAAGATATATTTGTATCTCAGCGGAGAGGTAAAAAGAGGCAGCCATCATCGTTGGTATGGTGATGATCAGCAAAAGATAGGTTTTTAGTGCCTGCCAGATCGTTCGTTTAGGTGTTGAAAAGATGTCATTCACGATATAATCATAGTCCTTGAAGAACATGATTGCAGCAAATATCACATAAAATGCCCCTATATAGCCCAATTTGTCTGAGTTTTCTATAAAGGTATTAAGGTATTCCATAATGACTTTGGAATCCGTAGGCAGAAGGTTGGCGAAAATAAGTTTTTCTACTTTCACGTACATCGTATGAAACAGAGGCATGGTAGTAAAAATAGCCAGTATGATCACAAGGAAAGGAATGATAGAGAAAAGGGTACTCCAACTCAAACTGGAGGCATAGTGTCCCAATCTGCTATCAAAAAGATCACCGAGAAAATCACGTAAAAAGATGTAATAGGTTTTGAGGATTTTTTTGAATTGAGGATGGATTTGCATATTCATTGATTCCTCCATAACTCCCGTGGAAAACACGGGAATGCATATATTCAATCTAAAGTGACATACCTGGAGAGGTTATGTCAAAAAGTGTGAATTGTCAGTTCGGTAATCCCATTTTCCCCGGATTGAGTATGTTATTCGGGTCAAATGCCTGTTTAATACTTTTGAAAAGATCAAGCTCTACCTCATTAAATGCGATGTTCATGAACGGTGCTTTACTTGTTCCTATACCATGTTCCCCACTCAGAGTTCCTCCCATCTCTACGACGAGTTCAAAGATCTCTTCTATCGCCTTGTGTCCATCATGAAGCTGTTGCTCATCCGAACCATCTACCATCACGTTGACGTGGATATTACCATCCCCTGCGTGTCCAAAACATGGCA
This sequence comes from Sulfurovum xiamenensis, assembly GCF_030347995.1. Lineage (NCBI taxonomy): Bacteria > Pseudomonadati > Campylobacterota > Epsilonproteobacteria > Campylobacterales > Sulfurovaceae > Sulfurovum > Sulfurovum xiamenensis. The sequence goes on along the minus strand of NZ_JAQIBC010000001.1, from coordinate 490,047 downwards.
CTTTAAATCCATATTTGTTCCCTACGGCGTAGATACGTTCCAGTGCTTCAGGCAGCATACTTCTTGGTACAGAGATATCTTCATTGAGTTTTTTGCTTCCAAAGATCGTGATGGATGGGGAAGCATTACGTCTCGCATACCAAAGTTCATCCCTCTTTTGGGCGTCATGTGCAATGATGAACTCCTGGGCACCATTCTCTTTAAATGATTTTTCCAAGGTCTCTAACTGAAACTCTACCTCTTCGATCACATTTCCATCTACATCACCGATGAGCAGTGCACCTGCATCTTCTGGCAGGTTGATGCCCAGTTTTTCTTTGAGTGCCTGGACCACCAGGTCATCCATAAACTCCATAGCTACAGGATTTGCCCCTGCTGCAAGTGATTTGAATACTGCATTCATCGCATCATCCACCGAAGGGAAGATACCCATATAGGCTTTGGTAAACTTAGGTTTAGGAATGAGCTTCAGTGTGATCTCTGTGATCACAGCCAATGTGCCTTCACTCGCGATAAGAATACCTGCGATGTTATAACCGGCCACATCTTTGATGGTACGTTTCCCTGCACGGATGATGTCACCGTTCGGACGTACGGCACGAAGGGCCATCACATAGTCTTTGGTAAGACCGTATTTTGCTGCACGCATCCCCCCTGCATTTTCACTGACGTTCCCTCCGAGCGTAGAGTACTGCTCACTGGCAGGATCAGGCGGATAAAAAAGTCCTACTTCTTCAACTGCTTTTTGCAGGTCCATATTGATGACCCCCGGCTGTACGACGGCTACCATGTTTTCCATATCGATCTCTAGGATCTTGTTCATATGCTTTTCCATGCCCAAAGTGATACCACCTTGAGATGGAAGTGCACCACCCGTAAATCCTGAACCCGCACCTCTTGGCGTAATGACGATCTGGTGTTCGTTACAGTATTTGAGAATGGCACTTACATCCGCTTCATCTCTTGGAAAGATAACGGCTTCAGGTTCATAGCGTGTACGTGTAGCATCATAAGAATATGCGATAAGGTGAGCTTTGTCGCTGTAGACATTCTCTTCCCCGACAAGTGTTTCAAAATATTTGATGTGTTTTTTATCTAACATGATTGACTTCCATTATAAAGATTTCATTGTATTGTAATAGTTGCCCTCGACGTCACTGCCGAACCATCCTGAATTAAGTGATTTCAAACGCATATAAAAGGGAAATGACCCTTTAGCAGGAAGATCTGTCATGGACTGTTCAGAGACGATTTTTGCAGAGATAGGGTCTAAAAGTACAGCAGAGTTCTTACGTACGATATAGACCAGACCTACTTGATATTTTTTTGCAAAACGCGCAAGGTTTTCTCTTGTTGGTTGTTCTTCCCCTTCAGCAGAAAGATACATGGCAAAAAGATCCGGATGTATCCATTTTTTATGATGTGCAGAGGTGATTTTTGCATAGGTATCTGCATCCGGTGCTAAAAGAAGCACATTCTCATAAAGGTATCCGCCGATGACCTTGTCTTTCACTGAAATAGGTGTTTTGATAGTAGGAAGCTCATCATGATGGAGGATATCTTTACTGACCAATGCTACGGATTCACCCGATGAAGTTTGGGCAATACGACTTGTGATCGCTGTCAGGTCATTGCCGTAATTATGTATTACAACACCACTCATACCATCGACAGGAAATTTTTTATTGAGTGTAATGGTATCTCCTTTTACAGATTTGACAGAAGTGTACACTGTTTGAGGAAAAAAACCTGCAAAAAGTGGTAAAGAGAGTAGAGTGATAAGAGCTATTTTGCGCATAGCGGTCCTTTAAGTGTTAAATAATCGTATTGATTATACAAACAATATAGTAAAAGTTTATTGATGTTTGTAGTGTAGCAGGTAGATTAACCTACTTAAGTTATAATAATATCCAACTAAGCAGTAGGGATAACGGTAGCGAATGGGAAGTCTTAAAAAAATAGTGGTATGGATCTTGATATCAAGTTCCTTATTTGGTGCGAAAGTGACACTTGGACATTGGGAAAAAGGGAAAACATTTTCAGAATATTTAGACTCTAAAGAGATCTCTAAAGAGATACTTAGTGATATTTCAAAAGCAGATATCCAGTTTCTCTCTGAAATAGAGGGGGATCAACTTTTTTATGAATTGAAAGATCATAATGGTACACTTGAACAGGCATTGATCCCGATAGGAGAGGAGATGCAGATAAGGTTGGCTAAAGAGCACAACAGTGATGTATATAGCTTCGACATTATCCCTATAGAGTATAAAGAAAAAGAATACGGTGCTACGGTTACCATAGAAACAAATCTGTATACAGATGTTACGAATGCCTTGTATCATCCTTCATTGGCAGATAAAATAGGACAACTTTTTAAAGGTACGGTCAACACAAAAAAATTTCAAAAGGGTGATAAAGTTTCATTTATCTATTCACAAAAAACGAGAATGGGCCAACCACACACTATGCCTTATGTTAAAATCGCTCTGCTTGAATCTAGAAAGAAACGGCAGTTTATCTATGCAGATGAAGATGGCTACGGCTATAAAAGCACTAAAAAGTCTCAAGCCTATACCGTAACAGGTAAAGAAAAAGTAACCTATACCCGTAGGGTCCCTGTAAAAAGTACCTCTTCCCGTTTTGGTATGCCTTTACGTCATGTTCGTATCACTTCTTCCTTCAGTCATAGAAGATATCACCCTATATTAAAACGATATCGTCCACATCATGGTACAGATTTTGGTGCAAGAAGAGGTACACCGCTTCTTGCAGTAAATTCAGGAAAGGTTAGTTTTTCCGGCCGTATGAGAGGATATGGTAAAGTGGTGAAGATCAAGCATTCTGGAGGATATGAATCACTCTATGCGCATCAGAGTCGGATACGTGTCAAAAGAGGAGAGCACGTGAAGAAAGGTCAGATCATAGGGTATGTTGGTAGTACAGGAAGAAGTACGGGCCCTCATTTACATTTTGGGCTAAAGAAAAACGGAAGATGGATAGACCCGATGCGAGTACTGCGTAAGACGTCGATCAAAGATACCGTTTTAAAGAAAATTACTGAATATAAAGATGTGACTAAAACAAAATACAAAAAAGTCGTGATCAAGAATGCAAAAGAGAATGAAGAAAAGCTTTTGGCATATCTTAAAGAAAAAAGTACCCCTTTTATTTGGGAGGGATATGAACAAATGAGCATAGGTGTGGAAGATGGGAAAACGGATCAAGCACTTTAAACTTCAGCCTTTGGTCAATGCCCAATTCATAACAACATCCTTTGCCACTTATGAACAAGAGGGTATTCAAAAATCATGGGAGATCGTTGAAGCACATGATAGTGTTGCCATTCTTCTATATCATAAAGAAAAGCGATCATTTGTTTTGGTCAAACAGTTTCGTCCAGCCGTGTACTTGAATAATGAAAATGGTATGACTGTAGAACTGTGTGCAGGTATCGTAGATAAAGAACTTTCTTTAGTAGAAATTGTAAAAGAGGAAGTCGAAGAGGAGTGCGGCTATGATGTTCCCCTTTCAAACATCGAAAAGATCACTTCTTTTCATACTTCGGTTGGCTTTGCAGGGAGTAAACAGACACTTTATTTTGCCGAAGTCGGAGAGCGTATGAAAGTGAGTGAAGGCGGTGGTGTGGATCATGAACAGATTGAGGTTGTCTACCTGCCTGTAGATGATGCAAAGAAACTGATCTATGATGAAAACATCGCCAAAACACCAGGCCTCATGTTTGCATTTATGTGGTGGTTTGAGCGAAATTAAATTTCTGTTGACTCATATGCCACAACAGCAAAAATGTTAGTCGCAATACCTTTTGAGTAAACAACTATACTCCTCTATACGTCTGTCACGTAAAAATGGCCAGATATCACGTACCTCTTTGGTGCGTGAATGTTCGATCTCTGAATAGAGTATGGTTTCACTCTTGTCATCCGCATGTACCAGCATCTCTCCTTGTGCACCACATACAAAAGAGTTGCCCCAAAAACGCGTACCGGCCATCACACCGGCACTGTCCGCTTCAAAGCCTACACGGTTGCAGCTTATTACCGGCAATCCATTCGCGATGGCATGAGAACGCTGTATGGTGATCCAGCTGTCTAGTTGCCTTGCTTTTTCTTCTTCACTGTCTGCTTCAAACCAGCCAATAGCAGTAGGATAGATAAGTATTTCTGCCCCTTTGAGTGTCATGGCTCGCGCAGCTTCCGGGTACCATTGGTCCCAGCAGACCAGTACACCTAATTTCCCTACTGAAGTTTGTATCGGTTCAAACCCAAGATCTCCCGGGGTAAAGTAAAACTTCTCATAAAAGCCGGGGTCATCAGGGATGTGCATTTTGCGGTATTTCCCTGCAACAGAACCATCTTTTTCGAAGATGACGGCTGTGTTATGGTAGAGGCCTGCTGCACGTTTTTCAAAAAGTGAAGTGACCAGAACGACATGGTTCTCTTTTGCAACAGTGCCCCAAAATGCTACATCAGATTCAAAATGAGCGGCATAATCAAAAAATTTGGTATCTTCACTTTGACAGAAATACTCTGTCTGGTGAAGCTCCTGTAAGACAACAAGCTCTGCACCGTTTTGTGCAGCTTCTTTTATCTTCTCTAAAGTGACTTGGAGGGTTTGTTCTTTACTGCCATGGTAAGCTTGTTGGATCAGTGCTGTTTTCATAAAAATCCTTTTTAATATACTATCTGCATCGTAGAGCAGTGCAGACTTCCGCCTTGTTCTATCAGTCTTAAACAATTCACAGGGATGATTTCCCTGTCAGGAAATACTTCTTTAAATATCTCTCCCACCTTAGTGTCATTTTTATCATCGTAGGTAGGGTAGATCAGTGCATCGTTGGTAATGAGAAAGTTGGCATAGGTTGCAGGCAGTCTTTCATTTTCATTATTATATTTTGCTTCACACATGGGGAGTGGGATCAATGTATAGGGTTTCCCCTCTGCTGTGGTAAAGTTTTTCAGTTGTGCTTCCATTTTTTGTAGTGCTTCATAGTGTTCATCTTTTGTATCTTCACACTTGACATACATGATGGTCGTTTTGTTGACAAACCTTGCCAAGGTATCTATATGACTGTCTGTATCATCACCTGAAAGATACCCATGGTCCAGCCATAGAACTCTTTGTGCACCCAGGTAGGTACGTAGTTTCTCTTCTATCTCTTTTTTGCTTATCCCACCGTTTCTATTCGGGTTACAAAGGCATGTAGAGGTAGTGAGAATGGTTCCTTCACCATCGCTTTCTATCGACCCTCCCTCAAGAACAAAATCAATATGTTCAAGAGGCGTAGTACCAAGGTATCCTTTTTGGTGTAAAGCAGTGTTGACAGCATTGTCAAGAGAAGCTTCAAATTTGCCTCCCCAGCCATCGAAGGTGAAGTCAAGTAGTTTTACTTCATCATTTTCTTTTATACTGATGTATCCGTAGTCACGTATCCATGTATCGTTGGTAGGTATCTCTATGAAAGTCATATTCCGTGTGGAACAGAACATATTTGCAATTTTTTCTTTCTCTTTACAGATGATGTAAACGGCCTCTCCATAAGCGATTGCTTGTGCGATACGTATAAATGGTGAGAGACTGGCTTCCAAGTCTGCTGGATTGTCTGGATCATGCCAGTCTGTCTTTTCATGGGGGAAAGATAATAGTACAGCACGCTGTTTTTCCCATTCAGCCGGCATAGTAATCATATGGACCTCTTTTTATTATCTATTTTGGTATAATCTCGTCATGGCATTTATTAAAATAAATAAACAAAATTTCTATCATAATCTTAACCAAATTGCACTAAAAACTGGCTCAGTTGAGAAGATCGCAATTGTCCTTAAAGACAATGCCTATGGTCATGGGCTGGAACTGATGGGGAAACTGGCATCAGAGTTTGGTATCAGACATGCAGTCGTACGTAAAACGGCAGAAGCAGAGCAGATAAGATCCCTCTTTGAAACGATACTGATATTGGGTGACAGTATCATAAAAGATGAGAAGTATTCTTTTACGATCAATACTTTGGAAGATATCAAAAAAGCCCAAAAAGGTGCAAAAGTAGAACTCAAAGTAGACACAGGAATGCACCGTAACGGGATAGCTTTGGATGAGCTGGATGAAGCATTTGCTTTGATCGAAGAACAAGGGGTAGACCTTATCGGTGTGATGACGCATTACCGGAGTTCAGATGAATTGAGCTCTGAATTCTTTTGGCAGCAGAAGCAGTTTGAAACTGTGAAACAGAGAGTAAAAGAAGCCGGTTTTACGAATGTAAGAGTACATTCGCATAATACAGCCGCTATTCTTAGAAGTAAAAGTTTTGATGAAGATCTTGTCCGTGTAGGAATTGGTATTTATGGATACAATGAACTGCCGCACCTTTTTGATGAAGTGACACTATATCCTGTAATGTCACTACATGCTAAAAAGATATCAAGCAAAGTATTAAAAGCTGGAGAACGCATAGGATACGGAGGGGACTTCATCGCTACAGAGGATATGACAGTATCTACCTATGATCTAGGCTATGGTGATGGATGGTCTAGAGGGAATAGTGCTCAACCTTATGTCACAAGTGAGGGGTTACCTGTACTAGGACGTGTCTCTATGGACTCTATCTCTCTTGAGTCAGATAAAGAAGAAGTGTGTGTGATGGATGATGCACAAGTGGCTGCAAAACAGTTTGGGACTATTTCTTATGAAGTTACAACAGGATTATCTGCTGATATCGCAAAGGAAGTGATTTAAATTTTGTGATTTGGTGGAGATGAGGGGAATTGAACCCCTGTCCTAAAATAGATAGAACCATGACTCTACATGCTTAGTCAGTGTTGTTAATTTTAATCCTGCTTTGTACTACACTCAAAACTTTACAAGACGAGCTAAAATTCTCACACCCTGGCATAGCTTCCAGGGAGCATAGTCATCAGATGTGATACTTCAAAATCCGGTTAAGATGACACTCACCGGCGAAGCAGTCCTCCGCGTTAGCGGGGTTAATGACTTACGCTACTGCGTAAGCTGGACGATAATCTGTATTGTTTGCGTTTATTCGCGTGTGGGCCGCGTAACGGAATTGCCCAGTCCGACATGCACATAGCCCCGACTACTCCAGTCGAAACCAAGTCATCCCCATATCTGTAAAGATGGCGGAGTGTAACACTTTTAAGTTAATTTGTCAATAGGGTGAGAAAATAACGTTTTTTGTTATAATGCAGCAATCCTGATCGACTCCATTACACGTAGGTTTTTCGGATAGACAAACAAAGAAAATATGGTTTAAAGATAGATAAATAGGTATCTAGAATCTGGGAATATAAGGGAAGAGGAACAACATATATGACACTCACACAAAAAGTATTATGGTCGATGCTCCTGGGGATCATTGTAGGATTGGTGATCAATATCGGTGGCTGGAACAATGAAGGCAGTTTTGTGCAGGAGTATGTCGTAGGAGGAATCTTCTATATCATAGGAAAGATGTTCATTACCGCACTGAAGATGCTTGTGGTCCCTTTGGTCTTCTTCTCACTTATCTCGGGTGTACTGGGTATAGGAGATGTACGGAAGTTGGGAAGTGTAGGGGTAAAGTCATTTGGACTTTATATGTTAACGACGGCTATCGCGATCGCTACTGCTATAGGTTTGGCGATCATAGTGGCCCCTGGTTCTGGTGCGAATGGTACAGCTACAACAACTTTCATAGCCAAGGAAGCACCACCTCTTTCGGAAGTACTCATCAACATTATCCCTGATAATGTCATTCATGCCTTTGCTTACGGGAATATGTTGCAGATCATCTTCTTCTCTATTTTGTTCGGTATCTCATTGTTAATGGTAGGGAAAAAAGCACAAAACATTGCAGAGGGGGTAGAAGTTCTTAATGAAGCGATGATGCATATGGTCAATATCATTATGTCTGTAGCACCTGTCGCTGTGTTTGCATTGCTTGCCAAAGCGATTTCTGAACTCGGTTTGGATCTTCTTATCAGTCTGGCCGGGTATGTACTGGTGCTTGTGGCTGCGTTGTTACTGCATCTTTTTGGCACGCTGATGATCCTACTCAAACTTTTTTCCGGGCTGAGTCCTAAAATGTTCTTACAGAAGATACGGGATGCACAGGTCTTTGCTTTCTCCACAGCAAGTTCCAATGCGACCATACCCGTCACACTGAGATCTGTGACAAAGCGTATGGGGGTAGATAACTCGGTGGCTTCATTCACTGTACCTTTCGGGGCCACGATCAATATGGACGGTACGGCCATCATGCAGGGAGTGGCGACGGTCTTTATAGCAAATGTGTATGGCGTTGAACTGGGGTTAAGCGGTTATCTAACGGTGATACTTATGTCTGTGCTGGCTTCCGTAGGAACGGCAGGCGTACCCGGTGTAGGGCTCATCATGCTCTCCATGGTCTTTGTGCAGGTAGGACTTCCTGTAGAAGGCATAGGACTCATTTTGGGTGTTGACAGACTGCTTGACATGATACGTACTTCTGTGAATGTCACAGGGGATGCTGTTGTGACCTGTATCGTGGCTAAGAGTGAAAAAGAGTTGGATAGATCAGTATTCAGAGATGCCAAGGCTGGAGAAGTAGAAGCACTGGATATTGATGAAGCCGAAGAAGAGGGGTTGGCTGATATTATCCATAAGACAGAGGAAGGCTAAAGCCTTCTCTCTTCTAAACTTGCGACCAATTGTGAAGCAGTACCTGCTTTTTCACTTTTAGGCTGATAGAGATAGTTGTGTATTCTATCCGGTATCTCCTCTGGCAGTGTTAAATTTTCAAATTCCTCTTTTGCCGATTGTTTTGCTTTGAACAGAGCCATCTGTACACGTGAGTAAAAGTTCGCTGCGCCTTCTCCTGATGTCTCTATGGCAAGGAAATTGGCTTCAGGAAAACGGCTTGTGACCAGCGACTGTACCCCGTCTGAGACCGAAGAAGAGGGCATACATCCAAAAGGTTTGACGGAGATGACAAGGTGTGAAATGTTCTCTTTGACACTTTCGATGAGGTGTGCTACTTCCAAATGCCCTTCACCCCCGTCACAGTCAAGTGTATAGTACTCTTGTCCCAAACGGGCAAGTTTATCCATGTCAGGTATCTCATAGTCATGGAGACCGATGGCTTTTGCATAGAGGGCGAAATGGGTTTTGATCGCTGCCTTGCCCAGCTTGATAAGCACCCGTGTTTTCACAGAAGAGAAGTCTATTTTGTTGGCATCTTCAACCTGTAGATTTTCCCTTTTGTGTACAGCACGTTCTGCTTCCCAAAGATTTAAAAGCAAACGGTTGATGATAGGCTGCGGTATACACTCTGCACCCTCGGATTCTAAAAATCGATGTAGGTTGTAGTTTCCATCACCTTCTGTCATAGCCGCCCAAAATTCACCCATGACCATGACCTTGGCTTTGGGCTGCAATCGGTCGAGTTTTACCTCTTCCAAGACCCTTCGGCATTTCCATAATGTTTTTACCAAACTCTTTTTTTCTAAGAATGCTTCAGAGACAAGATCTTCACACTGTTTCATGGCTGCATCGACACTGCCAACTTCTACTTCATAAGGACGCATCTTGTAGCCAAGTATATTCATGATATCACCGATGATCACCGCCTTGGTGAGGGTGATAAAAAAGTGAGGGGTGAAGTTCAAAATTCCATCATCGATCTCATCTCCCTGAAAAATGCCTTTGTCGTGGTCAAAAGATGTGATCCTGAGACCATCAAAACCTGCATCCCTCAAGGCTTTTTTGTATTCGGTAATATACATGCCAAAACGGCAAGGCCCACAACCACCTGCAGTGATGTAGACATATTTTCGTACAATCTCTTCACTGCTCAGACCCTTCTCATCACGAAGTTTTTGTAAGTATTTGACAAGGTTCCCGACAGTGAAATAGGTAGGGTTGCACTGGCCTCTGTTTCCAAAAGCTTTCCCTTTTTGAAAGGATTCAAAATCGGGGTTGGGGATAGAGATATAATTCTCCCCCAGTGACTGCAGGGCAGACTGTATGAGCTTATCCTGCAAAATGGTCAATCCACCCGAAAGCAGAATAGTTTCCTCTTTGGGTGCATACTTGATAGTTTCTTGTGGTACATCCCTCCATTGTGTCTGGGTTGTATTGATGAACGACAGATCACCATTACTTTGGGGAGGTCTCATGTTACTGCATACTTCACTCATACTCTTATCTCCTCTTGTGTTGGATTGTGCGTTGTCTGTTGTGGATGGGTAAGTCGTTTTTGATATTGTTCCAGTGTATAGGCAAAGGTCTTCACACGTATTTTTATGGATCCGCCGGGTTTGTTGGCATCGATATCATGCAGGGTCAAGTGTGGTGTACGGCTTGCCCCTAATATTTTATCAATGATCGCGTAGGTCGGTGCATCATGACCGCATTTGAAACTGGAAAGGTCAAGTACGGCAACATTAGGATGCCGTGCTGCAAATTTGGCTGCCCAGACCTTTTGTGCAGAATTGGTTGAAAAGTTCTCTGCCCATACATCGCGTATGTCATAAGGGGATTCAACATAACCAAAGTCGACATCCTCTTTGAAGTACTGCATCAGATAATCTTCATCTTTGGGAATGGCACGCATGGAGAGTGTTTTAAACCCTAAGGATTGGAATTCGTCCAAGACTTCATGGTTCAGTCCCGGGTCTGAATGGTAAGGACGTCCTAGCAGTAAGATCACGATCTCGTCATTAGCAACAGCTTCATCTAAGATACTGCGTCCCTCCTGCATGATCTTCGCATCATTTTGATCCAACGCTTTCCATGCCTGCTCTACTGCCCAGTTATTCTCATCTTCAGTGATACGGAGTTTATCTCTCCAGGTGTGAAAAAGCTGTTTTTTCAGTAAGTCATGGTTGTCAAAATTGAGTGCATCTTCTACGTAATCAATGCCTTTTTCTTCAAAGAGGTTTTTCTCTTTGGTGAAGGCAGAGTAGACTACTTTTGGTGTACCTGAGATGATAGGACAGGATGTTTGGCCCATCGTATGTTTGAGATAGCCGGGAAGATGGGTGACCGCAGGGAACCAGAGATGATCAAAGTGTTTTTTGGAAAACTTTTTAGAGTACATCAGTGAATAGACATGAGATTGGGCCACTTTTGCCGGGTAGCAAGAATCTACGGAGCCGTATTTTGCCCCTTCCAGGAACATGTCTTCATTGGAAAAACCTGAAAACTGTATGTTCATAGGACTAAGGTCAAGTGCTTCGAGATAGGTACGTAAAAAAGGGGCCAAAGAGTAAACGTTCAGCACTTTGGGTATGGCTATCTGCAGATTCTTTCTGTAAGTTTTACTCTCTTGGCTACTTTCCAAAAAGTTTCTGGTGACCTCTTTTCTTAATGTCGGTCCCCAGCCACCCAGTGTCACTTTGACCTGTTGCTCTTTGACTTGAGTTGCAGCTGTAGGTTTTGTCTCCAGGTCATAGGTAGGTGCAAAGAGTGACATGGACTCTTTTTTGACAAGGTTAGGGGTGTTTTTCTGTAATGCTTTTCTCCCCTCTTTAAGTAGTTTGAGTGCTTCATGGGACTCCACGGTACCCTCTTCACATGAGAATCCTGCGATGTAACGTACAGTGTCAGATGAAGGGGTTTGTGTGTCTATAAAGGTACGTGAACAGTTGATACTGCAAAAGTGACAACGTGTGCTCTCATCGGTTCTGGAGGTGTAGGTCATCTGTAATGCTTCTTCCATACCGACAAAGGTCGCATACCCTCGTTGCTCGACCATATCTTTGGCTTCTAGTGCTGCACCATAGGCACCGGCTTCTCCGGGATGAGGGTGTACATCTACTCTGGCATGCGGTACTTTCTCTTTGATATAGTCTACTTGGGCTTTAAGGGCAGCTTGATTGTACTGGGTACCACCTTGCAGCACAAAATGGTCTCCAAAAGCAGCGAGGTTGGGTGCCTGTACGACATACTGCCAGACATTTTTAGGCAAGACTTTGGCAATGCCTGCAAAGAGTTCTTCTTTGCTGTAGCCCTCTTTTTGAAAGTTGACCCTGTCCGTGTCCAGGAACACCGCACAACCATAGTTAAAGAGTGGCGCTTTTTTGGCTGTAAAGGCGGTGTATGCGTAGTTTTCTACAGGGACACCAAACTGTTTTGCCATACTTTGAAGCAGGGTACCATTACCTGCAGAACATTGGTTGGAAAGACGGAAATTTTTCATCATGCCGTTTTCCATGAAAAGCACTTTGATATCCTGCCCTCCGATATCACAGATGACATTGATATCTTCTCCGAAGGCTTTTTGTGCACTTTTCATATGTGCGATGGTTTCGATGATATTCGCGTCTGCATTGAGTGCACCGCCGAGTACATCCGCGGCGTAACCTGTTACACCTAAGCCCTGAATGTCATAGAAGTGATGTGGGTCTTGTGCCTGTATTTTCTGTAGTAACTCCAGGGTATCTTCTATGGGGTTCCCTTTGGAGAGTTGATAGACCTTCAATAGCAGTTCTCCTTGTGCATCACACAAGACTGCTTTGGAAGAGGTGGAACCTCCGTCTATACCCAAGAAACAGGTGGTTTTTTCTGTGAGTAGAGGAGGGGTGAACGTTTTGATCGTGTACTCTTCTTGAAAGGCTTGTAACTCTTCAGGGCTGGAAACCAGAGGGGTATCATCATTCTCATTTTGTGTCACTCCTCCTGTGTCGACCAGGGTTTTAAGCTGTATAAGACCTGTAAAAGGTTTGTCATGGTTCGCTTCGCCTTCACCGAAGATCACGGCCCCTAACGCAGCATAATACTGGGCATTGTCAGGTACGATGATGAGTTCATTGATCTTCTCTTTGTCATACTGTACACCACGCTCATCCCATAGTTCACTGATACGCATACGCCAACACTCTTGTAAAAATGGCAGGTAAGTGTTGGGACCTCCAAGAAGCAGGACTTTAGGCATCAGGGTATTCCCACGTGTCAGGACAGTGAGATTTTGCATCACGATGGCATCAGCAAGTGAGTTCATGATCTCATGCGAAGGAACAGAGGTTTTGACAAGGTTTACGATGTCTGTTTCGGCAAAGACCCCGCACTTGGCTGCAACATGGTGAAGTTTGTCTGTTTCAAAAGAAAGTTTCTGAACCTCATCGCTTTCCATGCCTACTTTCATCGTACATTTCTCGATCGTTGCACCCGTACCTGAGGCACATTTGTCATTCATAGAGCTAAGTACGGACTTCTTACCATCCTCACTGACTTTAAAATGCATGATCTTCGCATCCTGTCCGCCTAGTTCGACAACAGCCCTTACATCAGGATGGAGATGTTCAACGGCCAGGACAACAGCATTCACCTCTTGTACAAAACGTGCATTGATCGTGGGTGCTATACGGGTGGCGCCTGAACCGGTGATGTAGACTTTGTCTATGTGGTTATAGATATCAGGGTGTGCAAGGGAGAGTTCTTGAAGGAGTCTTAAAAGTGTCGGGGCTTGTTTGGTATCGTGGGGGGTATAGGCTTTTTGGAGTATATTAAAATGTTCATCGCACACTACGTACTTTACGGTCGTTGAACCGATGTCAATACCGAGTGCATATTTAGCTATGAGAGGCTTTGTCATATTTTTGATCCTTCGATACACTTTTAAATGCCCATATCATCCATAAGATACCCAATATTATATAAGGTATACTTAATATTTGACCTGTTGTAAAAGGAAGATCTGTCGTATAGGCTGCCTGCCTGGTTTTGGTATATTCCAAAAAGAAACGCGCAGTAAAGACGGTAATTAAAAAGACAGCAGGAAGTATCTTGGTTGCAAAAGCAGGCGTCACTTTACGATAGATGACAATCAATAGGAGGAAAATAATAATATAGGAAAATGCTTCATAGAGTTGCACGGGATGTCTAGGGAGCATATCGACACGTGCAAAGATGATAGCCCAGGGTTTGTCACTCGGGAGTCCCAGTATCTCTGAATTGAAAAGATTACCAAAACGCACAAAGGCCGCAGTCAGTGCACCAGGTATGGAAACACGTGAAAGTAGCCACATATAGGATGTGTGATAGCGTTTTGCAAACAGATAAAGTGCGATCAGTACACCTGCAAGTCCACCATGGCTCGCAAGCCCGCCTTTCCATACTTTAAGTATCTCGAGGGGATGGGAGAGATAAAACTCCGGTTCATAGAAGAAACAGTGTACCAAACGCGAACCCAGTACTGCACCTACCATGACATAGATCAGCATGGAATCAAGAACAGCAGGATCTTTGCCTTCGCGTTTATAGATCTTGGTGAGGATCATCAGTCCAAGAAAAAATGAACCCACAAAGAGCAGACCGTACCAACGAAGCTGTAAAGGACCTAATTCTAAGATATTGGGATTGACGTTCCAGATAAAATGTTCCATAGAGTATAACCCTTTCTGTAATTCAGAGTATTATACTCGAAATTATTTAATACACTTTTATGGTTGAATAATTACTCTTTGGGGAGCTTTTTGGTCATATAGTAATATCCGCCACCCACGATAATAATCGATGCAACTAACAGAATAATACCGATTTTTATACCTGGATCCATCATATGCTCCTTTTAGCTGTTTATTTTTTCTTTGATCTCTTTTGCAATAGCAGAGATCTTTGTGATCTTTTGGCTATCACTCAAATGTTCATCTAAAAGCACTTTGACAAAAGCAGAACCAACGATCACCCCATCTACACCTTTGGCTTTATCTTTGGCAGTGTTTTCATCTACTCCGAATCCTACATAGACCGGTGTATCTGTAAATGCTTTGATATCTGTGATGATCGGCTGCAGATCTTCACTCTGTCCAGAACCTGTAATACCTGCATATGCCACTAGGTAGATGAATTTTTTTGCATCCGTCACAATCTGCTCTATCCGTGCTTTGGAGTCTGTAGGCGCAATGAAATCTATCAGGGTCAAACCCGCGGCTTCTATGGCCGGTTTATAAGGTTTTGCTTCTTCTAAAGGAAGGTCTGGAATGATGAAACCGTTCACACCGGCTTTGTTTGCTTCAGTGATGAAAGTCTCTAGTCCTTTGTGGTAAAAAGGGTTGAAGTATCCCATCCATAATGTATCTATATGGGGCGTTATCTTCGCAGACACTTCAAACAGATGGTCAAGTTTAAAACCGTTTTCCAAGGCTTTCAGGTTGGCTTTTTCAATGACAGGACCATCGGCTACAGGGTCTGAAAAAGGCATGCCCAGTTCAAGGGTATCTACACCTGCTTCTGCCAAAGCCAAAGCGGCATCTACAGTAAATTCCAATGAAGGAAAACCGGTGGTAATATAGGCAACTAAATTTTTCAATGTGAACTCTTTTATGACAATATGTAATATATTTTTGTTATTATACATTTTTTAGATAAAATGAGACAAATGAGATAAGAAGGAGAGTTTCTTCTCTTGAGTGTCTAAACCGAAGCGCTCTAAGCAAAGCAAGGACGTGTAGGAAATACTTAACTATGTAGGAAGACTATGAGTATTCATACCCCAAAAATAGACAAAAAAGTCACTTTACCGGCCATTGGAAAGATGAAAGGCGTTGAACCTATTACTATGGTGACAGCGTATGATGCATTGTTTGCACAGATTTTTGATGGTGAAGTAGAGATGATACTTGTCGGCGACAGTCTTAATATGAGTTTTCTGGGAAAAGAAGATACACTGTCTGCAACCATGGATCAGATGATCTATCATACACAAGCGGTTTGCAATGGCGCAACGTTACCTGTGATCGTCATGGATATGCCTTTTGGTACGTACACATCACCTGAAGTTGCAGTCAAAAATGCAACAAGAGTGTATCAGGAGACCAACGCACAAGCGGTCAAGATAGAGGGCGGTAAAGAGAGAGCGCATATCATTGAGGCATTGACACAAAACTCCATTGCTGTACTTGGACACATAGGACTCATGCCACAGTTCATACGCAGTGAGGGTGGCTATAAAATACGTGGAAAAGACCAGGCTGACATTGATAAACTGATTGAAGATGCCAAGGCAATCGAAGCAGCCGGTGCATTTGCCATCGTAGTGGAAGGGGTGAAAGCAGAAGCGGCAAAAGTGATCACCGAAGCGGTCTCTGTCCCGACCATCGGTATAGGGGCAGGGAATGCCACAGATGGA
Source organism: Sulfurovum xiamenensis (assembly GCF_030347995.1). Classification (NCBI taxonomy): domain Bacteria; kingdom Pseudomonadati; phylum Campylobacterota; class Epsilonproteobacteria; order Campylobacterales; family Sulfurovaceae; genus Sulfurovum; species Sulfurovum xiamenensis. The sequence goes on along the minus strand of NZ_JAQIBC010000001.1, from coordinate 473,924 downwards.
CAGGTGCTTGTTTGGAGTGATATGTTCGGATTCTTTGAAGCTTTTAAACCGAAGTTTGTCAAGCAGTATTTTGATGGAGCAAAACAGGTACGTGAAGGGCTTGAGGCCTATCGTAATGAGGTCAAAGCCAGAGAATTTCCTAGTGATGAATATACCTATTGAGACAGGGAAAAATGACTAAAGGTTTACTTGCTATGGGAATGGCTACAGGGTTATATTTAGATGGCTGCAGTGACAACAGATCGGTACAGAGTCCGGTAGCAAGAGCAGGTTCTGCTTCTGATATACACGATAAACTGCTTACAACGCAGGCATTACGTGATATGGATATTAAAGTGGATACACAAAACGATAAAAACATTTTATGGGGTACCGTGCATACGCAAAAGCAGAAATTTTTGGCAGGTTCGGTCGCACGTTCCGTTGAAGGTTCAGGCATAGTAGTCAATCGATTGGTGGTAGAGTAACAGATGGAACGTATGGTTGAAATAGAACGTTTTGATGAAGAGGTCTCTTATGAAGCAACACTTCGTCCTAGTTCATGGGATGAGTATATCGGTCAAGAGAAGATCAAAAAGAATCTGAAAGTTTTTATAGAAGCAAGTAAAAAAAGAGAAGAGGCATTAGACCACATTCTTTTTTTTGGACCTCCAGGCTTAGGGAAGACTACCATTGCAAATATTATCTCTACAGAGATGGGAGCCAATATAAAAACGACCGCTGCACCGATGATCGAAAAAGCGGGAGACTTAGCGGCACTGCTTACCAATATCGAAGAGGGTGACATTCTGTTTATCGATGAGATCCATCGTATGTCTCCGGCGATAGAAGAGATACTCTACCCGGCTATGGAAGATTTCCGTTTAGATATCATCATAGGTTCTGGACCTGCTGCACAAACAGTAAAGATAGACCTGCCGCGCTTTACACTGATCGGGGCAACGACAAGGGCAGGGATGCTTTCTAATCCTCTTAGAGAGCGTTTTGGCATGCATTTCCGTATGCAGTTTTATACACCTGGTGAATTAGCACAGATTGTTGCACAAGCTGCCCAGAAATTGGACAAGCCGGCGCAAATACATGCGGCAACGGAGATAGCACGTAGAAGCAGGGGCACACCGCGTATCGCACTTCGTTTGCTTAAACGCGTAAGAGACTTCTCCGAAGTGGCCAATGAAGAAGAAGTGACATTGCAAAGAGCCCAATATGCTTTAGATGAACTGGGTGTCAATAATTTAGGATTTGATGAACAAGATATACAACTTTTGGAATTGCTGGTCTCTGCGAAAAACAAACCTATGGGACTCAGTACCATAGGTGCTGCACTAAGTGAAGACGAAGGTACTATCGAAGATGTTTTGGAACCTTACCTGATAGCCAATGGATATATAGAGAGAACCGCACGTGGCCGTATTGCTACACAAAAGAGTTATGAACATTTTAAGCTTGGTGGAGTGAAGGACGGACTTTTTGATAACGAATAAAAGTATCACGATCACCATACTTTTTGTACTTTCACTGATGGGTGCCTATAGTATCTACAAACCATTTTTACTCTCTATTGTGGTGGCGATGTTACTGACTATGGCAACCTATAACCTGACAAAAAAGTTGATCAAGTATTTTAATTCCAGAAAGTTGAGTGCTATTTTTACTTCTTTGCTTTTGATATTGATACTTTTTGCTCCTATTGTCTATATGGCCACCACAGGGGTAGGGTATATCGCCAAACTTGATGTTGAAACCATTAATGAGGTTACCTCGGTCGTTCAAACCTTTACACAAAAGATACCTTATCTCAAGGAGTGGAGTCAGATAGGTTTGAGTGATGAAAGGATCGCCGGGTATATCCAAGAGTCAACATCTTACATGACCACAGCTGGGAGTGCCGGTCTTGGATTTGTGAAGAACATGATTCTTGTACTTATCTTTTATTTCATATTTAATTTCTATGGGGAAGGCTTTTTTGATCTGATACGCGCACTGATGCCTGTGAGCAGGATGAAAAGTGCCAAGATGATACATGAGGTTTCCTCTACGATGGAAGTGGTTTTTTATTCTATTATCGTGACAGCCATTTTTGAAGGTTTTCTCTTTGGGATCATGATGAGTTACTTTGGGTTTAACGGGTTGCTTTTGGGGGTTATTTATGGTTTTGCATCGTTGATACCTGTCATCGGAGGGGCGGTAGTCTGGATACCCGTGACATTGTACTCTTGGTCAAATATGGATGCAAACACGGCTATTTTTATTGCGGGGTATTCTATTGTGGTTATTTCGATTATTGCAGATACATTCATCAAACCTGTGATTATCAAAGTGATCAAAGAGGATCTTCTAAAAAGTACGATTGAGATCAATGAGATCGTTATCTTTTTCTCTATTATTGCAGGAATGAGTACCTACGGCTTTTGGGGGATGATATTGGGGCCAGCGATTACATCATTTTTGATAGCGATTACTAAAGTATATATAGATTATAATCATAAAGAACAAAGTAAACTCATCACTTAAGTTATAGAAGGAAGACATCATTATAAAAATACTTATTATAGAAGATGATCCGGAATTAGCACTCATCTTAACAAACTATCTTACAAAATATGATATGGAAGTCATAGGTGCTGAAGACCCTTATATAGGACTGTCACTTTTAACCCAGCATGAATTTGACCTGATCATTTTGGACCTGACGTTGCCGGGTATGGATGGGTTGGAAGTGATCCCTAAGATACGTGAACTAAGTAACATCCCGATTATTATCTCTTCGGCGAGAGATGATATCACCGATAAAGTGATCGGTATGGAACGCGGGGCAGATGACTATATGCCAAAACCCTATGATCCTAGAGAACTGGTGACACGTATCAAAACGATCTTGAGACGTACACACAGTGTGGATGAGAAAGTGCAGGAAAGAGAGGCACTTTTTGTTGCTGATCCTAATGCCAGAGAGATCCGGTTCAAAGGTAAGTCCTTGGAACTCACTGCTGCAGAGTATGATATCTTAGGCATGCTCCTGCAGCATAAAAATGGTTCTGTCTCAAGAGAACAGCTTTTATATGAAAGTGAGCATATTGATGATGAAAGTTCTATTAAAAATATCGATGTGATCATTTCACGAATAAGACAGAAGATCGCAAAGATCGATCCTGACAACATCTACATTAAACCGATCCGTGGTGTAGGATACCTTTTAACTGACAGAGTATGAGAAATTTATCTGTAACAACCTTTATACATATTCTCTTCTCTGTAGCAATTTTGATCTTGATCGCCACATTTTTACTTTTTCTCTCCTGGGATAAAGACCGGCATAAGATCGAAGAGTATAAACGTTATCAACTTATCTCCATTACCTTTCTCTCAAAACTACAGCTTAATCCGGGAAAAGAAGACTTGGATGCACTCTATAAAGACCTACGTGTAAAGCCACTTTCTGAGAAGAAGGCCACAAAGATCAAAAAACAGATAGAGACAGAGGGTGAAACAGTGTTTACCGGAGGTTCCTCACTTGGACAAGTAAGGGTATTCAGAATAGAAGATGAGCATTATATCTATGTACAACGCATGCAGCATAATCTTTTGTTGGAAGATGACAGGGCAGAGAATTATTATTTCGAGATCGCTGTGGCTTTGGGTGTGTTTCTTATTGCGGTGCTTCTTATACTCTATCTGGCGGTTTTAAGAAAGCTCTATCCTTTAAAAAAATTACATAAACAGATACAAAGATTTGCACAGGGTGATATGCAGACACGGATTACCTATCTCTATGATGATGAGATAGGTAAGATCGCAAAAAGTTTTGATGATGCTATTGTGCATATCAATGCTCTGAGTACCTCTAAAAACCTTTTTATGCGTAATGTGATGCATGAGCTTAAAACACCTATTACCAAAGGGCGCATCGTAGTTGAAATGATGGAAGATGAAGCAAGTAAGAAGATACTTGTACGTGCCTTTGAACGGATGAATGAACTGATCTCAGAGCTTGCAGAGATAGAGAGAGTGACCACGCAAAGCTTCGAACCTACTTTTGAGTATGTGATGCTTGATGAAGTAATACGTAGAAGTCAAGAACTTTTGATGATGGCGAAAGATAATGTGACGGTAGATGTGAAAAATGTTGCTTTAGCCACAGATATCAAACTCCTTGCTTTAGCCATTAAAAATCTATTGGACAATGGTATAAAATACAGTAAAGACAAACATGTCACACTCAAAACCGTAGGGGACGGTTTAGAGATAAGCTCTAAAGGTGAGAAGCTGCAGCATCCGCTCTCTTATTATGTAGAGCCTTTTTCCCAAGAAGAAAAAAGAAGTTCAGGTTTTGGTCTGGGACTCTATATTGTGCATAATATCTTGGAAAAATTAGGGTGTGGATTGGACTATAAGTATGTTGATGGATACAATATCTTTGTGATCAAGGCAGGGGATGCCTGCCGTTTTGGTTAATTGAACCCTCTTAACAGCCTGCGCACTCATAATGGGTTTTTCAGAGGGTTCAATCCTTAAGTGCCTCAGCTATAAGCTCTAAAGGATTTTTAAAGATCGTCTCCACATCGGCATTGTTCATCGCTTCACTGAGCTGTACTCTACAGGCAGAGCATTCTGCACTGACATACTTGGCATTTGTATCTTTGATCATGGCTGCTTTAGGTTTTCCAGCCGCTTCTGCGAGATGGAACTTCTCGGTTTGCATGGTGACACCGCCAAACCCACAACAGCGGTTTGGATCGCTCATCTCTTGCATCGGATAGTTTTGCGCAAGTAGATTACGCGGTTCTTGCCAGATACCCTGTACTTTCCTTGCATGGCATGGGTCATGGTACGTGACGACATCATCAAACTTTTTACCTTTTTCTTCCAGTAGCTTGACTAGATCGGTATTGTTATAGAGCCATGCAGTGGCCATATGGATCTTCTCAGCTACTTTTTGTGCACGTTCTTTCCATTCAGGCATATCGTGATTTTCAAAGAAGACCTGCCAATCATGCTTTACCATGGCTGAACAGGTTGCTTCAGGGATCAACATGGCATCACATTCATCCATAAAACCTTCAAAGTATTCGATATTCTTTTTGGTCATAAACTCTACAGAATTCACATCTCCGGTAAAGTAAGCAGGTGCACCGCAACAGAGCTGTTTTTTAGGGATGAAGACATCGATGTTCAGTTTGGCCAGTATCTTTACCAAGCTCTCACCGATATCGGTATAGTTATAGTTGGCAAGACATCCGATGAAGATGGCGACACGAGGGTTTTTCTTCTCTTGCACGGGTGCTGGTATCTCTTCAGGATGGCTGTTTAAAAAGCTTGTTTTTGCCATGGATGGAAGCAGTCTTCCCTTTTTTACCATTGGAAGAGAAAACCTTGCTCTAAGCCCTCTGCCTTTTTCATCCACAGATAAGGCACAGGTTTTGAACATGAATCCAAGTTTCATCATCAGGTCCATGATCTTTCGGTGGCGAAGCAAGAAGAAAAATGCACGTTTGAACCATGCAATACCAAATTTGTCAGCAATATCTGCACGCACTTCTTCAATGACCATATCCGTTGCCAATGAGTTAGGACAGACATCGACACAGTTGGTACATAAAAAGCAGCTTTCAAAGATATCTTTTGCATTTTTATCTAATTCCAAATGTCCTTGCTGATAGGCACCTAAAAGGTCAATGAACCCACGTGGAGAAGTCGTCTCATCCGGGTTGACCTGGTGAATGGTACATACGGGGATACATTTACCGCATTTGATACAGGCTTCACTGGTATCGGTAAAGTTGAAAATCTCTTCTAATTGTTTACTCATAATTCCTCTTGTTCAAGGTTTTGTTATCTACTTTTTTAGAAAAAGTAGGAAAAAATCGTTGACCTTCTCGAATCGTTTCGCTTTTAAGGGTGTCAGGTCGACATTATTTATGGGGTATTATACCGTTTTTGAAAAACTTTTCTTGCTTTGGGCATACTTTTTCATATAGGCATCAAATGGCATCGCTATATTTCGTATAAGCAGTGTACCCGTAGTACTTACGGTGATCTTATCCTCAGTTATAGTGACTAGGTCTGCTTCTACAAACTCTTGCAAGGCTTCCAAGGCATCGGCAAAGTATGTTTTAAAGTCTATGTGATGCTCATTTTCCACCCTTTTCATATCTATGGAAAAGTTAGCCATAAGCTCCATGATCACTGCTTTACGAAGGTAGTCGTCATCACTTAGTTTTACCCCTCGCTCAAAGGGCAGTTTTCCTGCATCTAGTGCAGCCTCATAGACTTTCATATCTTTAGTGTTCTGCGCATAATAACGTTCACCTTCACCAATACTGGTAAGACCGATACCCACTAGGTTCGCGCCGCCTTTTGTCGTATAGCCTTGGAAGTTTCGGTGAAGTTCACCTTTTTCGATAGCCCCAAAAAGTTCATCTTCAGGTTTGGCAAAATGGTCCATACCTACCATTTTATATCCATTACTTTCAAAAAAGTCAATAGTGTATTGGAAGATCTGCAATTTTACGTCCGGTGTCGGCAGTGTTGTTTCATCAAACTTGCGCTGTGTTTTCATGAGCCAAGGTACATGAGCATAGTTAAAGACTGCCACTCTATCTGGATTGAGCTGTGTGGAGAGTTCAAGGGTCTTTTTGAAAGTTTCCAGAGTCTGGTAAGGTAATCCATAGATGAAGTCAGTATTGATAGATTTTATACCATACTTTCTGGCAAGCTCTACTGCTTTTTGCGTGAGTTCCAAAGGTTGTATACGATGGATCTCTTTTTGCACTTTCTCATCCAGGTCTTGTACACCAAAGCTGATACGGTTAAAGCCATGTTTCTGAAAGACTTTCATTTGATCTTCGTTAAAAAAACGGGGGTCTATCTCGCAGCTGATCTCAGCCTCTTGACTCCAGTTGGGAAATTTTGATTTGATATAGGTCACGATCTCATCGAGTTCAAAGGCTTTGTAGTACGTCGGTGTACCTCCGCCAAAGTGAAATTGTATCACTTCACGAGAGGTATCGATATGCTGAGCCAAAAGATCTACTTCTTTTTTCAGGTACTCAATGTACGTAGAGAGTTTTTTCTCTTTGGAAGTGAACACAACATTGCATCCACAAAAATAACATGCGGATCTACAGAAGGGTAGATGTACATACAAGGAGAGTTTCTCCTTTGCATTTTCCAGGTAGTGAATATATTGATCATAGGTAAAGTTCTCATTGAACTCCAAGGCTGTAGGGTAAGAGGTATATCTCGGACCCGGCTTGGAGTATTTACTGAACTTTTCGAAATCTATAGTACTCATTTAGTCGTTGCTGTCATTACGATGTGCATCCAACCACACCATAATACCTTTTTGTGCATGTAATCTGTTCTCAGCTTCACTAAAGATGACCTCTTCGTGTTTCTCAAAGGTCTCTTCACTCACTTCGTAGCCTCTGTATGCAGGTAAGCAGTGTAAGAATATGGCATCAGGTTTAGCCAATGACATCATCGTTTCATCTACCATATAGCCGTTGAATACACGAACACGTTCTTCTTTTTCATCTTCCTGTCCCATAGAGACCCAAGTATCTGTGGTCACGACATCACAATCTTTGACTGCCTCTTGAGGATCGTTACCAAAAGTGATCTTCGCGCCGCTTTGCTTGGCGATTTCAAGTGCCTCTTTGACGATCCCTTCATCACACTCATACCCTTTAGGTGTAGCCACTCTCAGTTCAAAACCAAGTTTCGCTGCAAGCATCAGCCAGGAGTGTGTCATATTGTTACCATCACCGACATAGGCGACCACAGGATCTTTGTCTTTACCATGTTCTATCATTGTGAGGTAATCTGTCATGAGTTGCACAGGATGGTAAGAGTCTGTGAGACCATTGATCACAGGTACTTTAGAGTAATTTGCGAACTCTTCAAGTTTTGACTGCTCAAAGGTACGTATCATCACCATATCGACCATACGGCTGATCACACGAGCCGTATCTTTCATCGGTTCACCACGCCCTAATTGTATGTCATTGGCAGAGAGGAATAGTCCCACACCACCAAGTTGGTAGATACCTGTCTCAAAGCTTACACGCGTACGAGTAGAACTCTTTTCAAAGATCATCCCAAGTGTCTGGTGTTCCATGTAAGGAACGAACTTACGTTGCTTTGTCTGTGCTTTTATCTTCTGTGCTAATGTTATCATCTCCAAGATCTCATCTTTTGTAAAATCTTTGAGTGTTAAAAAGTGTCTCATCACTGTATCCTCATATCTTTCAACCTTGCATAAATTATAGATAAGAAAAGGGTTGAAAATTTAAAAGAGATTATTCTACCATAAAAGGGTTGAAAGTTGTAGAGGCCTGCACTTTTTAGGTATGTGCAGGGGATAAATGGGTTATTTGTTTAAAAGTATGGCTGCTTCTTTTGCATGATAGGTGATGATGATATCCGCACCTGCACGTTTAAATGAAAGGAGTGTTTCCATCATCACTTTCTCATAGTCTATCACACCTGCTTTTGCTGCCATTTTGAGCATAGAGTATTCACCAGAAACATTATAAACAGCCAAAGGTAATGAAGTGTTGTTCTTCACATCTCTTACCACATCAAGGTAAGCAAGTGCAGGTTTGACCATCAGGATGTCTGCACCCTCTTTTTCATCTTCTATACTCTCTTGAATGGCTTCATTTCTGTTCGCAGGGTTCATTTGGTAAGATCTTCTGTCTCCAAAACTTGGGCTCGATTCAGCCACATCTCTGAAAGGACCATAATAGGCTGAAGCAAACTTGGTGGAGTAAGACATGACAGGAAGGTTTACAAATCCTGCTTCATCCAATCCGTTACGTATGGCAGTGATCATCCCATCCATCATACCTGAAGGTGCGATCATATCGACACCCGCTTTAGCATGGACAACGGCTTGTGCAGCCAGGTTGTCAAGTGTAATGTCATTGTCAACCGTGTGGAGTACCGGGTCAAGTACACCGCAGTGTCCGTGGTCAGTATATTCGCAGAAACAGAGATCCGTAACCACAAACATATCAGGGTGTGCAGCTTTGACCTCACGTACCGTTTGTGCGATGATACCATGTTCACACAGTGCATCAGACCCTACAGAGTCTTTAGTATCCGGGATACCAAATAGGATGATAGAGTAGATACCAAGTTTTTTGAGTTCACCGCACTCTTTGACGATCTCATCAATGCTCATTTGGAAAACACCAGGCATAGAGGCTACCTCTTCTTTGATACCCGTACCGTTTTTTGCAAAAAGCGGGTAGATGAAATCATTGACATTGAGGTGTGTCTCTTGAAGGAGGTCTCTTAGGACGGGATTGATTCTTTTTCTTCTAAAACGTGCGAACATAGTATTCCTTGATTGTTGTAGTGACTGATCATGTGAGCTTTTTACTGTAGAAACACAGCGTTAGCGTAGCAAAAAAGGGTTTTATTCTTTTTGCATGATAATTAAATATGTATTTTACACTAATTATGGATTATTAATTATTAATTGTCCATTCTTAAAGTATAATCTCATCATGATTACTATAGATATATCACAAATCGCTACGTTACCAACCAAATATGGCATATTTAAAATACAAGCATTTAAAGAAGTCACAAAAAATGGTGAAGGTAAAGAGCATTTGGCCATTTTTACAGATAACTTATCGGATGAACCGATCGTACGTGTACATTCTGAATGTCTGACCGGTGATGCACTTGGCTCAGTGAAGTGTGACTGTGGCGAGCAATTGCAATATGCACTGGAACTTATTGCAAAAGAGGGTGGAATGATCATTTACCATCGTCAAGAAGGACGGAATATAGGATTGCTCAATAAAGTGAATGCCTATGCTCTCCAGGATGCAGGTTTTAACACTGTAGAAGCAAACCATCAATTAGGATTTAAGGCAGATGAACGTACCTATGAAGTGGTTGAGTTCATTTTACATCATTTTGGCATTAAAAAACTCAAACTGCTGACCAATAATCCTAAAAAGATAGAGAGCCTGGGTGACATTGAGATCATAGAACGACTTCCTATCCAGATCACGCCTAATCCTCATAACGAGGGGTATTTACAAGTGAAAAAAGACCAGATGGGACATCTGCTTTAACGTCATTACTAAAAAAATATCAATTTTTATGATATACTCATAAAAATTGATAAGATAAATGCTACACCTGTTGTGAGGCAGGGTCAGAAAGCCATGGGTCTTTCATACTATCATTTGATAGTAACAGAGAAGATTGCCAGGTTACCTAACTTAATGTACGGAATAAAACAATAGGTTAAGATGACAGGCAAGTATACATTTAAAACACTCCATGATCAGATAAAGGCACAAGAGAGAGATTTTTGGCGTACCAACCTATTGGGGATAGGTGCAACGTTGCTTTTGCTTCCTATACCAATGCTTATGCCTCTTTTGATAGACGAGGTCCTGCTCGGGCATCCAGGGAAGATGACAGAATTCATTTCCAGTATCTTTGGGAATTCTGAAGTTTGGTTGTATATCTCTGTGATACTCGCAGTGATACTCACATTGAGATTTCTAGCATTTTTTTTGAATAACAAAAAAACTTTCTACGCAACTAAAATCACACAAAAGATAAGTTATCTACTACGACATCGAATCTTACATCATTTAGAACGTATCTCACTTTCAGAATATGAGTCACTGAAGTCGGGGAACATCGCTTCAAAGAGTGTGCAGGATGTAGAGAGTATCAGTGGTTTTTCCGGACAGATAGTTACCACACTCTTGAGTGCTTCTCTCATGCTGCTGGGTATTGCTGTGATCATGCTTTGGATGAACTGGGTCTTGGCATTATTGGTGTTTTTACTCAACCCTTTTTTCTTAGCTTTTTCTAAACTTTTGGGACGTAAGACAGGAGAACTGCTTCGACGTCAATATAAAGCCTATGAAATTTATCATGAACTCCTCAATGAAACTTTAGAACTATTTGTACAAGTACGTGTAAGTAACCAGGAACGAAGCTTCTTTGGTATTCTTCAGGGACATGCAAAAGAGATCGAGTCGGCATCACTTGACTATGGTTACAAAGCTTCTGTTGCACAAACTTCATCTACACTTTTGACCAATACGGTAGTGGATATCTTTCGAGGACTGGGTATAGCTGCAGTGGCATATTCAGATTTAACCGTTGGAATGATGATAGCTTTTCTTTTTTACCTTTCTACGCTTGTTTCTCCTATGCAGCAATTGATGGGATTGGTCATCTCCTATCAAACTATCAAACCGGCACTTGAACGTATCAATACATTACTTACTCTTTCCCATGAGCCACATTATCCACATGAGTGTAACCCATTTGAAGATAAAAAAACGACTTCCCTAGAATTAAAAGAGATATCTTTTTCCTATGGCAATGGGAAAGAAGTACTGCATAATATTAATTTAAAAGCAAAAGAAGGGCAAAAGATCGCACTCATCGGTCCAAGTGGAAGCGGGAAAACAACCATTGCTCAAATCATGGTAGGGTTTTATCCTTCACATAGGGGAGAGATACTTTATGGAGATGTTCCTATAGAGAAGATAGGCTTACCCATTGTACGCGAGAATACGGCACTCATGCTACAAGAAGCACTCTTTTTCAACGATACTATTCGTATGAATCTCACTCTTTTTAAAGAGAAAAGTGAGACAGAGATCTACGAAGCACTGAAAGCTGCACAACTTGAAGAGTTTGTAGCCAAATTAGAAGATGGATTGGAAACGTGTATCGGTAAAAATGGTATCCGTCTCTCTGGTGGTCAGCGTCAGCGGCTCGCCATCGCCAGGTTGATACTTTCAGATCCAAAGATCGTTATATTTGATGAAGCAACATCTGCATTGGATAACGAAACAGAGTATCATCTCTATGAAACACTGGAGGCATTTCTTAAAGGTCGTACCACGATTATCATTGCACACAGAACGACAACGATCAAGCAGGCAGATCATATCTATTTCATTGATGATGGGTATGTAAAGGCAGAGGGAAGTTATGAAGAACTTCGAAAAATAGGACTGATACAGGCAGAGTTTGATGCTGAGAAAAATACAACAATTTGTTAACTTAACAAACAAAGAGAAAAAACTCTTCTTGGAAGCCTATATGATGCTTGGCATCATGCGTGCAGCGATTTTGAGTGTCTCTTTTAAACGTTTAACCCATTCTTTGGAACATCAAAAAAGCAAAGGTGAGATGACTCCATTAACGGATGATGAAATGCAGACCGCTACTTTAGTGGGGCAGACAGTTACTAGAGCCGCTGCGCATACTCCCTGGGAGAGTGCTTGTCTGGTACAGTCACTTACCGCTCAAAAAATGCTGCAAAAACGCGGTATTCCAGGGGTCTTTCATCTAGGGGTAGCAAAAGATAAAAATGTTGAAGAGAAGATGAAAGCACACGCCTGGTCTCAGTGTGGCGATGTCATACTTACGGGTGCTAAAGGATATGAAGAGTTTACAGTGATTTCGACGTTTGAATGGGGAAAAGAATGACAGTATACGGTACAAAGATCAAAAGTGATATCGACTTTCCCCTAGATCTATCTCATGAGACCGCTTCACGGTATGAAGTAGAACTTTCTGCAAAAGTACCTGATGTCCTTAAAAGTGCCATCACCTGTGGTTTTCCATTATACTGGGCCCATGGTCGTAAGGTCTATCTTTACAGTGACCGTGTATTTAATGGCAGTGAAACAGGGCAGCCTTGGTGTTATGAAGTCAAGGATGTGGTCCGATTTTACTGGCTTGGCGGAGAGAGGAAGATCTACTATGAAATAGGTGAAAAAGGTAATGTAAATCTGTTGAGTTTTTGGTTTGTTCATCTGCTTTTACCACTGTTCATGACATTGGAGAATATGTATGATTTCCTCCATGCCGGAGCAGTGGAAGTGGAGGGGAAACCTATCTTTTTCATCGCTCCATCTATGGGTGGAAAATCTACAATGACAGACTACTTCATCAAACAGGGGCATACTCTCATCTCAGATGACAAGGTACCGACTTTCATAGATGACGGTAAGTTTATGGCTGTGGGGTCACATCCTTATCATAGACCTTACAGGAAATTTGAAGAGTTGGGGTATCGAGTTGAAAACTTTACTACACACTTTAAAGCCATTCATGCTTTTTATGCACTTAAAGGTGTAGAAGGCGATGCAGACATCACTATAAAAGAAATTAAAGGTTTTGCAAAGTTTGATTTTCTTCTGCCCAACTATCTCTATATGTTCTCTCATCTAAAACTGATACGACTAAAGTATCTTTCTCAGATGTTAAATAGCATAAAGGTTTTCCATGTGCAAGTACCATGGGATATGGAGAGACTGGATGAAGTCCACGATATGATTTGTGCTCATAGTAAAGAATTAAATTAAAATATAATACTTATTGTTATTTAAATATAACACAGTATAATTTTTTTCCAAATTTAATATAGTTATGATAAGTGTTAGATTAATGGAGTGTTACGAATATTTTAGGGAGATAAAGTGCCAATTTCAAAGAAGAATGACAATATGAAAAAATACAGTGAGAAAAAGAGTTATAGTGAACCACAATTAAAAGAGATAGGAAGAATAAAAGAATCAACTAAAGGTGGATCGCTTTCATTTCAATTTGATGGTTTTGGTTTTAGTTCTAATCAATCTTAGAATTAAATTTTATTTATGCTGGATATTATTTTTTCAAAAACTTCGCTTTATAATACGATAGATTTAAAAAATAAATTAGATATAGAAGATGCTAATCTCTCAGGGAATGTAATTCTTTGTTATGCTTATGAAGAGTGGGGAAATGATTTACTTTCTCATCTTGGTGGAGACTTTTCATTTGTTCTTTATGACTCTGAAAATAAGTACTATTTTTGTGCCCGTGATCCTTTGGGAGTAAAATCACTGTATTTTACCAAGACAGAAGATGGCTATAAGTTTTCCTCCAATATAGATGAACTTCTTAATCTTCCTCATATGCAAAAAAAACCAAATTTAAAATCTATGAGAACGATGCTTTATCAACGTACTGTTGATTATACTGACACCATGTATGAAGGGATCTATCGTCTTCCTCCGGGGCATATTTTGACTATCAAAGATGGGAAAGAATATCTAGAGCGTTATTGGTATCCTGAAAAGATTAAAATAAATTATGAAATCACTAAAGATGAAGCTACAAAAAAGTTTATTAAATTTTTTTCACATGCAATAGAGAAACGTGTTTCAAACTTAGACAAAACAGCTTTTGAAGTGAGTGGGGGATTAGACTCTTCTTCTGTCGTTTCTGTACTAAGTCAAAGTATTACTCCCTACAAAATTGATAGTTATTCTATGGACTTCAAGGGTTTAGAATGTGATGAAGGTAAGTATGTTGATAGTATTTTGGAAAAATATCACTTACATCATCAGAAAATCAGTACATCAAAACTAGATTATAAGAAAATATATTCATTAAATAATCTTTATAAAATCAGTCCAAATTGGCCTATAACTTTAACATTTGCCATGTCACTTCCTATGCTTGAGAAGATGAAAACTGACGGAAAAAGAATTGTTATCACAGGACAAGGAGGAGACCATCTTTTTACAGGAACTCCTTATATTCTATATGATTTGTTTAGACGTTTTAAATTTTTTACACTCTACAGAGAGCTAAAGTTTTATCCTAAGCCATGGAGTGTTATTAAAGCTTATATCATTAAACCTTTGTTGGGTGAAAGAGTTATTGATGTTATAAAAGTATTACTTGGTAAAAATGAGACAAATCCTTTTTTAAAAGAAGGGAGTGAGATAGAAGACCTGAGTCAAGTAGTTGGTATGAAAAACCCCGCATATCAAAACGATTTAGATATGATAACTTCGGCATTTTACTCTACAGTCATGGATGGTAACCTTTTTCACGCTGCAGAGAATCATTTTGGTATAGAGTACCGCCATCCTTATTTTGACCTTGAACTGGTAGAGTTTGCACTCTCTTTACCTCCTGAAATGAAATACAAACAAAGAACCATAAAATGGATATTAAGAAAAGCGATGGATGGAATTTTGCCAGACAAGATCAGAGATAGAAAAGATAAAGCAGAGTTCTCTGAACCCATCAGACAGCAAATTGATGCCATTGACCTTGGTGCCTTGCTTGATGACCCTTATATAGTAAAACTTGGTCTTATAGAACAATCGCTTATTGACAAGTACAGACAAGAGTATGAAGATAAAACGATTAAATATATTGTTATCCTTTGGACTATTATCAATATGGAATATTGGTATCGGTATAATTTTGAAAAGGGATCATTGTAATATCTATGATAGAAAACTAACAAAGGGACACATGTGAGTGGTATTTTTGGTATCTTTAACCGTAATGGTAGATCTGTAGATAAAAAGATCGTTGATACCATGCTTGAGGCTATGTCCTACTGGAAACCAGATGAGAGAGGGACATGGGTAGATGGTCCGGTAGCACTTGGTCATACTATGCTATGGAACACTCCCGAATCAAAACTGGAACATCTTCCAAATAGAAAAAAATCCCAAATCATTACTATGGATGCCCGTCTGGATAACCGTGAAGAGTTGGCAGAGAAGCTTGAAATGACAGATAGTCCGATAGATCAGATAACGGACAGTGATTTTATTCTTTCTGCCTATGAGAAATGGGGTGAAGCGTGTCCAAAGTATCTGTTGGGTGATTTTGCTTTTGCGATATGGGATGAAAAAAAGCAGCAGATGTTTTGTGCCAGAGATCATATAGGTATAAAACCATTTTATTATTATGTGGATGATAATAAGTTTATTTTTTCAAATGAAATTAAAGTTATTTTGTCCCATTTTGATATTAAAAAGGTACTCAATGATGATGCAATGGCTCATTATTTGAAGTTTGGTTTATTATCAGATTTAGATATGACTTTTTATAAAAATATATACAAGTTACACGCTGCAACAAGTATTACGATTATGGTAGATGAGAACAAAGAAGATACCTATTGGAAAGCAGAAGAATGTCCTAAAATTCACTATAACAGCTTAGATGAATACATAGATCGTGCAAAAGAGCTATTGGAGATGGCAGTAAATGTGAGAGTTCGTTCTATTTATCCAATTGCTTCGCACTTAAGTGGGGGTATTGACTCATCTTCAATAGCTGTATTGGCAGCAAGACAACTGGGTAAAAATGGCTATAAGCTGACTGGATTCAATTGGACCCCTGTCTTAAATGAAGATACAGATATGGATTATTTTGAATGGGGGAATTCCAAGAAGATTGCTTCACTTGAACATATTGAACATCAGGCTATTGATCTGTCAGAAGAAGACATTTTTGAATTGTACCAAACAGTTGATATAACACAAGGTGATAGCATAGCTTTCTGGTATGAACATCAAATACAGAAATATGTAAACAAAAAGAATATTAGGGTGATTTTATCTGGAACCGGTGGTGATGAATTCATTTCAAATAACAGCTATGGATATATCGCAGGGTTTTTTTGGAGGGGAGAATTTAAAAGAGCGTATAACGCATTACGTGTAGAAGGATTGAGATCAAGATATCCGGTTTTAGGTTTTATTAAAAGGTTTTACCAAGAAGTGATACTGCCTTCTATGCCTGATTGGCTTTACCGTATATATAGTGGATCCTACTGCAGGTTTAACAGGATATTAAATTATATTAAACCGTCTATGAAAAAATCAATTAAAGCTTTGGGTCCTAACTATAAACTGTTAATGTCCGTTGGAGTACGAAACAATATGTTGAATGCGCTTTATGATGGTTTGATTCAAACTAGAATTGAGTCCTGGAATACATCAGGGGTCTCACATAAAATAGAATATCGTTATCCGTTGCTTGACAAACGGATCGTTGAATTTGCTCTTGGTGTACCAGAAGAAATGTTTCGTCAAGAAGGTAGAAGCAGATTTTTATTTAGACAGGCTATTGATGGATTGTTACCAGATGAAATGATCTGGTCAAACACAAAATATGAGCCCAAAAGAGTGGAAAAATATATGGAAATATCTCAGAAAGCCCAAACTAAATGGATGCAATACTATAGTATTAAAGATAAGAAAAATGAATATTTTAAGTTAAATTCCATTTTTCATGACATCGCTGAATTTTCCCTTAAAGACAGTTTATCTAAATCAGATTATGGTACAATTACCGCAATTACAAATTTGATATTAGCTATTGAAGCATACAAAAGGTATAAAAAATGTTGAAAAATTCAGAACTCAATAGAGTTTGTAAGAGATGGAACAAGCCTACCATCAATAAATTACAGGTCAATAAAACATTGGGCGGGATAGGAAGTAATAATGAAAATAATGGCCATCCGGATGGGTCACCTAAATCCGTAGGACAAGTTTCATAGGATATCACCTTCTCCACCATTAACATAGAATGTTAAGAATTGCCTAATCATTAAAAGCAGTCATATATTTTGCATTTTATACAAATGTTGAAAAGAAAATACTTCTCAACACTTGTAATATATCTATTGGATCGCTAGATCCGCACGAATGAGACCTGCTCCCTGTTCTATAGTAGGTAATCCCAAATCTTCAGCTGTATTTTTCAGTTTTACCTTGACTTCACTTGGTGTCAGTGTTCCATCTGTAGCGAGCAACAATGCAACTGCTCCTGTAACATGAGGTGCTGCCATACTGGTTCCACTCATCGTTGTATATAATCCATCGATTGCAGTAGAATTAATTCCTACGCCAGGTGCAGCAAGATCGATCTCTGCACCTCTTGCTGAACTTGCAGCCAGCTGATCTGCCAAGTCGACGGATGAGACAGCGATTGTTTCAGGATATTTTGCCGGGTAGAGAATAGCACCACCGGTATTTCCAGCAGCTGCGACCTGTACAATACCTGCATTATGGACAGCGATGAATGCATCGTGATATGCCTGGTTTGTAGCAAGAGAACCAAAGCTCATATTGATCACTTGCATATTATTGTCGATACACCATTGCATCCCGTCAACAATATCAGACAAAAATCCTTCGTTCTTACGGTCAAGAACTTTGACAGGATAAAGATTTACCTGTGGACCCACACCGACAACACCTATAGCATTATTCACTGCCCCGATGATACCTGTGACATGTGTCCCGTGGCCATGATCGTCTGCAGCGCTTTTTCTTGAACTGATGGCATTATAGTTTCCTTTGATATTGTCGATCAGGTCCAAGTGATCGAGATTAGCTCCGGTATCGAGGATGGCAACATTGACCATAGTACCGTTGGAGTCTCCCCAGGCGATATCTGCTTCGATCCTGTCAATGCCCCACGGAAGCTCTTGCAGTGGTTGTTCTCCTCCACCCGGAGCAGTTCCATGCACTATAATATCCTCATCGATACGTACGATTTCTGCACCTAAATGCTCTTCAAGTGCACTTTGTGCCTGCTCCGGAAGATAGACTGCCATACCGTTGATGATCTTCAGCGGTTTGATGGGTATCGCACCGGTTTTTTTTATTAAGTCTACTTGCGCAGCTTTATTCGAGAAACTTTTTTGGAAAACGATGATTTTACGTGGTGTTTCTCCAGGTGATGCAAACATTGCCGAGGTAAAAGTCAATATAGACAAAAGGATGGCATAAAGGTTAAAGAATTTATTGTTTCGCATATTATATCTCCTATAATAATAAATTATTTTCAACATCAAATTATAGTTTTACTATCATTTCTATTTGATTTGGCGGGGAATCATAACAAATGAATGTAAAGAAAGTCTAAAAATGTATAACTTTCTCCCAAAAAACAATAATCATATTTTATGTTCTGTTAAAAATAATATAATTTATTTAGGCAACCTGGCGATCTTATAGTATAAGACCCATGGCTTTCCGTCCTTGCTTCACAACAAGTTTGGCACACCAAAATAATATTGAATTAAATAAAATTTGATAGAGATAAAATAAAGGATAAGTAAGAGGGAATACATAGATATGTATTTGGTAACCTGGCGATCTTTACAGTGTAAGACCCATTGCTGTCCGTCCTTGCTTCACAACCAGTTTGGCACAACAAAATAATATTTAAAAAGAGCTAGTTTTTATATAAACATTACAAATTATTGTATATTTCCGATTAAATGACTCTTAAAATCTTAAATTATATTTATGATATACATGAATCTAGCATTATTTTTTATGAGAAATCATCTAAATGTGGAAAGTTCAATACAAAAAGCTAAATTTTAACCTATCTATGTGAGTACACTTATACTCCTATACTCAAATAAATGCTATAATTTATCAAAAATAAGAGAAATAACATGAACCTCAATCAAACAGTGATATTTGTAGAGACGGTTTTCGCACAAAAAGTCGACGGTGAAATGGTACTTTTGGATATGGAGAGTGAAAACTACTTCGGGTTGGATGAAGTAGGTACGGCTATTTGGCAGGCGATGCAGGAGTATGGAACTCTGCAAGAGGTGTTTAATGCTATGTTGGAACAGTACGATGTGGAAGAAGAAGTATTGGAAAAAGATCTTTCTGATTTTGTGAATAAGCTACTAGTGAGTGGGTTGATAGAGGTAACACCAAATTGAATCTGTCACAACACTTAGATAAAGAAGGGATCCTACTGTCAAGTGAGATCATCGTAAAGCTAGAGCGTTTTGCTTCACTTTTGAATGAATGGAACCAGATCCATAATCTTACGGGAGCTAAAAGCGTCGATGCCATCTATGTGAATATCGTGGATTCACTCTACCCTTTGACTTTTATCAAAAAACCAAAAACACTGTTAGATGTAGGAACTGGTGCAGGATTTCCTGGGCTTGTACTTGCGATAGCACAGCCCGATACCAAGGTAGTACTTTCCGAGCCTCTTAAGAAGCGTGTCTCTTTTTTAAAGTATGCTGCCATAGACCTGGGACTTTCTAATGTCACTGTAGAAGCCAAGCGGGTTGAAAGCGTGGAGCATGATGCGTTTGATATGATCAGTTCTCGTGCAGTGACCAATACAAAACTGCTTTTAGATCTGACCTCTAAGGTCAGTGATACACACACTGAGTATCTCTTTTATAAAGGGTCACGTGTATTTGATGAGATAGAAGATGTACAACATCAGCTAAGATATGATATAGTACAAAAAAATCAACGAAATTACCTCTATATAAAGACTGAAGAATGATCTTAAAACTACTTATTTTTGCTATTGCCGCTGTGCTTATCTACAAGTTTTTTGGCGGAAAACTTCCGACATTTGGGAAAAGCCCACATGATAAAAAGTTGGATGATGATACACTTGTGGAATGTGCAACATGCCATACCTATGTGACAGTGAAAGAGAGTATCATTGTAAGCGGTAAGTATTACTGTTCTCCAGAATGTACACCATAAAACTATAAAGGAATACACATGATCATTATTGGACACCCATGGATAAAAAGTAATCGTTTTTTTAAAGTTTTTTCTATCAAAGGTATTGAGAAGAGTCAGGCTGATGATATCATTTTACTGGAACCTTTAGTTGACTCTCATACCTATGCTGTACATTGTCAAGAAAACAATGTACCTTTTGCAGTCGTAGCCAATAATTTGGAAGATGCACTGTTTGCGAATGCTTTAGGGGCAAAATATATTATCTGTGAAGAAGATGATGCATTGATGATCCAGCCTATAGCGAATGAGTATCTTTTTGATACCCGTATTCTTGTGCTCATTCATAGTGAAAAAGAGATCAGCAAGATTGCCAGAGGTGGTGTGGATGGCGTGATCTTCGCAGATGCTATCTATGAAGGGTGATATCCAACGTTACAGACTTACCTATATACTGCTGGCATCCAGTAGCGTAGTCTATCTTTTCTCTGCACTATTAAGCCAGAGTCTGAGTGATATGGATATGCAGGTGCTTGTAGATATGGGTGCACTGTTTGGTCCATTGACTGTGCTTAAAGGTGAGTGGTGGAGGCTGTTGACTGCCATGTTCCTGCATGGCGGTATGACCCATCTTCTGATGAATATGTTCTCTTTGTATCTTGTAGGCCGTGGTGCAGAGATGTATTTTGATACAAAGTCA
This sequence comes from Sulfurovum xiamenensis, assembly GCF_030347995.1. NCBI lineage: Bacteria > Pseudomonadati > Campylobacterota > Epsilonproteobacteria > Campylobacterales > Sulfurovaceae > Sulfurovum > Sulfurovum xiamenensis. The sequence goes on along the minus strand of NZ_JAQIBC010000001.1, from coordinate 452,888 downwards.
TACCTAAGCATCTACTTCTTCTCTGGGATCATTGGTGGACTTGTCTCTTTGTATATACACCCCGTCTCTGTAGGTGTGGGTGCATCTGGTGCGATCTTTGGTGTTTTTGGTGCATTGGCAGGATTTTTTCTGGCACATAGAGAAAAGATAGCTTCACATACCAAAGCATTTATGAAAGACTTTAGTATCATCATCGCGATCAACCTTGTGATAGGATTTTCTATCCCTTCCATAGATGTGAGTGCACATATCGGAGGACTGATCGTAGGATTTATAGGTGGTTTTGTACTTTCAAAAGATCCAAAATGGATATGGGTTTATAGTAGTACCATGGTACTACTCATCTTAGCTATTATTTCTTATCTTCCAGATCACTATGCACAGATACTCTTTTAAATTCCTCATCCTTTTTCTTTTTTTAGCAGGGTGTGCAGTGACTGTCCCTACAGTATCACAAAACAAGATCAGAGAACTCTCACTGCTTTTTCAGTCAATGGACAGCACTATCCCACAAAGTGAAGCGATACAGCTCTCCAAAGATATTTTTCATAAAACTAGACAACTGACAGAAGCGTTTGAAATGACCTATCCTCCACAGTTTCACAATTTTTTAGTGACTGTGGGTGTACGTGAAAAAGGACTTTGTTACCATTGGAGTGATGCTTTGTATCTCTATTTATCCAAGAAGCACTATCCTGATTTTGAGTTTCATTTAGTAGGTGCAAATGTGGGAGAATACTTTTTTGAACATAATGCCCTGGTGGTGGTAGACAAAGGCGGAAAAATCAAAGAGGGGATCATCATAGATCCGTGGAGAGAGTCAGGAGAACTCTATTTCTCCAAAGTAGAGGATGACCCGGACTATGTATGGATACACAGACCCACAAGGGGATGTCCTTAATTTTATTCGGGTAGAGGCTCAGGTTCCATTCCTGCTTCACGCAACTCGGCCTCTTCTGCAGCGATAGCTTCTTTTTGTGCTTCGGAAAGTTCTTTTTTAGGCTCTTGTACTTTTTGCTTTTCTTGGATGACCTCTGTTTGGGTACCATTGGTTTCATTTTCGTCTGCTATGGCACTATTTTGAAGCAGTAAAAAAAGCGAGAAAAGAATGTTTGAAAAAACTTTAGACATGATACACCTTTCAACAATTTTAGAAAACAGTGTACAAAATTTTGGGAAAAATTGCAACAACGTTGAAACGTTTAAGTGAGTAGCATAGAGTTGTATTTTCTTTTACTCTAAGGGCAAATAGATTTTATCTATCAGTTCGTCATATTCACTTTTGGCATCAGAATCTATAGTGATCCCTCCACCGCTTTTGTAGAAAAGCTTTTCATTTTCTTTTTCAATGAAACGTATCATTACGCCAGACCGTAAGGATTTACCATCAAAAACACCAAAGACACCTGTATAGAATCCTCTCTCAAAATTCTCTACATGATTGATGATATTGACCGTACTCTTTTTAGGTGTCCCGGAGATTGAACCTGCGGGAAGTAACTGGCTGAGAAGCGTACCCAAATGATCTCTCCAGTTATCAGGAAGCACTGCTGTGATCTTGGAACTGATCTGCAGGAGTTCTTTTTCCCCCGCTTTGATCTTTTCGACATATCGGAACTTCTCTACTTTGACGTCTGAACCGATGATACCCAGGTCATTACGCATAAGATCGACGATCATCACATGTTCTGCCATCTCTTTGTTATCGGACAAAATGGTTTCTTTTGCATTTGGCAGATGGGCATCTATAGTTCCTTTCATAGGATAGGTGGCTATGATATTCTCTTCTATCTCTACAAAACGTTCCGGAGAAAAGCAGATAAATTCATCTTTAAAATAGAGTTTGAACTTAGCTCTGGCATAGGTGAATATCTCCTTAAGGGTGAAAGAGCTCTCTATAGGTGTTCTGAATGTGAGGTTAAGCAGATAGGTATTGCCAGAACGTATCTCTTCGAGTACGCTATCGAGCGCTTTTTTGTACGTGATGAAATCCACAGGAGATCTGGAGAACGTGAATGTTTCGGTACGTTTCTGTACAGGGTAGTTACGCCAATCTTCCAGTTTATAAAAAATGTCATCATCCAGCTCATTAAGGGATTTGGCGAAGATCCTTTCACTGTCAAAAGAGATGATAAAAAGAAAAGGGGTACGTTGTTTAGCAAGGGTGTTGATCCGTTCAAAACCATTGTCTTTATTAAGCCATGTCATAAAGAGCTCCCTCGCTATCATTAAATAAGTAAATATAAAACCTTGAGAATAAAAAAAGTAGGAATCTGTTATGAATCCAATAAAAGAAGTTTTAAGATAGCCATACGCATATAGACTCCATTTTTAACCTGTTCAAGTACCTTACATCGTTCATCTTTAAGCATTGCATCAGAGATATCTATGTTTCTCATGACCGGACCGGGATGCAGTACCAGTATATCTCTATCTCCTAAACGCTCGTGGTTGATACAGTAGTGTTGTGCATATTCCTGATAATCATCAAAGATAGGAGAAGCATGACGTTCCAGTTGCGCTCGAAGAGACATAATGACATCCACTTTGTCTATGACATCTTCAAGTGTTTCATATTGAGGCAGGTCGCTCTTGGGCATAAAAGGTTTGGGGGCAATCAAAATGACCTTCATTCCCATACGTGTAAGCAGACGGATACCCGAGCTTGCCACGCGTGAGCTTATTATATCACCTACAATGGCAATGGTCTTCCCCTGTATGTCACCATTAAAATGTTCGACCATGGTAAAGAGATCAAGGAGTGCCTGGGTCGGATGTGCATAGTTGCCTGCACCAGCATTAATGACAGAAGTCATCTGCATGTCAGCTAAGATCCCCGGTGCATCATTTTCAGAGTGACGGATGATGACCCCGTCTGGTTCCATGGCACAAAGGTTTGCAAAGGTGTCTTCGAGAGATTCCCCTTTTTTAGTAGAACTTTTACCCGGATCAAGGTGCACGACAGCAGCACCTAGTCTTTTGGCCGCGACTTCAAAAGAACTGCGTGTACGTGTTGAAGCTTCAAAGAAAAGGGTAATAAGCAGTTTGTCTCTAAGCAGTTGGGAAGGACGTTGGGCTTTAAAGGCTTTGGCATCATGAAGTAGTTGTTGTATTTGTGTATCAGATAGGGTGGTGGTATCTACCAAATGTTGCATTTTGATCCTTTTTAGTTTTTGTATTATATCCGATTGATGGTAAAATATATTTATAAAAATATGGGTCTTTAAAAATTTTTAGGGCATAAATGATTGCGCATATTGAAATATATTCAAATTATTTTTTAAGAAATATGCGATGTAGTAAGACATTATTTTTCATTCTTTGATTATTTGCTTTAAACATTAATCGATCAGAAATAACATTATGTGATCCTTTTAAAGCATGGTACTGTGATGCAACATCAGTATCTTCAAAAAGATAATCAGCAAAATCTATGGCAAAAATTCCATTTGATTTTAGATAGAAATTTAATTGTGTGATCTGTGTATTAAATTTGTTAAAAGGGTATATATGACTACTATCATAGGTACTTGCATGTCTATTTTGTGTTCTTTGTAAAACAGCTAAAGCGAAAATGATATCAAATGGTCCATTGTTTTGGATGGTTTCATCAATTTTGTACGAGAAAATAATTTTAGGGTCATTATTTTTAGATATAGCTTTTTGAATATTGTGTTTATTAATATCAACACCGATAATCAATGCATTTGGAAAGTATTGTCTAAGTGTATATACTTCTTCGCCTGTTGAACAACCAAAGGAAAGTATTTTGATATTTTTTTTGTTTCCTATTAACTCCTTAGTTTTATAAAAAATATCTGGATATCTGTTGTATGTTGTATAGTTTGATATCTGATGAACATACTCTCCTTTAAAATATTTTAATAAAATAAGTGACCGATACTCCGCACTAAACAAAAATCGGTAGGGAATACTTGTAACTTTCCATAGAATAAATGTACTGTAATAAAGAGACTTATGGAGTATATTCTTTGATGTTTTAAAGGATGTAATCTTTGTTTTCAGTAAAGATAAGTAAGTATGTAGTGATGCTAACATTATTAGCGTATCCCTCGCAATGTTAGTATATGTATTGTGCTACGATCATAAAGCATTAGATTTTTATTAATCTATTTTTTATCAACTATAAGTGTTGTATATCGTTCTAACTGATCCTGAACACTCCACCAGTCAGGGAAGACTGCATCATAAAAAGGCTGTGTGACTTCAGCAAAACTCTCTTTGTCCTCAAAGAGGTTTACACACCAGTCAAACTCCAGATCATAGGTTCGAAGTGCACTCATAGAGAGGAGTGTATCGTTGATACATCCCAGTTTGCTCGGGGTGACCAGAAGAACTTTTGCATTGAGATCTTTAGCCAAGTTTATCATCATATACTCTTTTGTCACGGGGACCATAAGGCCACCCGCACCCTCAACCAGAAGGATGTCACAGAGTTGCCTTAGCTCATTGTACTTCTCCATGATCCTGTTTAGGTCAATGATCTGTTCTGTATCCGCACAAAAAGGGGCTGCGGGGAGGGGAAAAGTATACGCAGTGATATCTTCCGGAGTAAGATCAAGGAAATTCTTGTTTACCTTTTGGCAAACTTTTAAGAGTAAACTGGCATCAGCAGGTAGGGTATTTACACCTGTTTCGATAGGTTTGAATACACCCACAGATAAACCTTTGGAAGCAAAAGCTTCAACGAGTTGAACCGTGGTATGTGTTTTGCCAATATTCGTGCCTGTGGCGGTGATGAAAAGTGATTGCACTTGCATTTCTCCATTTTTTTTGTATAATAGTATAGAATAATTTATGAGGATTTTAACATAAGATGCCAAAGTTTGAAGAAGAGTTAGAGCTAGATTTAGAGTTACACGAACCACAAATGTTCAAAGTGTTACTGCACAATGATGATTATACGAGTATGGATTTTGTTGTGGAAGTCCTGATGGGGATCTTCCATAAGACACATACACAGGCAGAACAGATCATGTTGCAGATACATGAAAAAGATAAAGCTATATGTGGTGTATATAGCTTTGAGATAGCACAAACTAAAGCACAGCAGGTCAAGCAAAAGGCCAAAGAAAATGAGTTCCCATTACTCGCAACCATTGAAGAGGATAGTTAATATGATTAGTATTGCACTGAATGATGTATTTAAGGCAGCGGTAGGATATGCTAAAGAGAACAGACATGAATATTTAACCGTAGAACATGTATTCTTGTCGATAGTAAAAAGTCCAGCGGGTCAAGAGATACTCTCTATACTTGATGCAGATCTTAAGAGATTGGAGACAGGTATCACCGAGCATATTGCAAAGACCATCCCTTCGCTGAAAGAAGCGGTAGAACCATTTGAGACTGTAGCGCTCTCACGTGCTATCAATGATATGATGACACATATCCACAGTGCAGGTAGGACAGAGGCCAGTATCGGTGATATGATAGCAGCAATCTTTATGCAGGAACACTCCTATGCGGTGTACCTGATGAAAAAAGAGGGTATAGCCCGTGTAGATATACTTGAGGTGATCTCACATCGTTATGATAAAGTCAAAGATGGTACAGGAGAGAAGAAAGAGGGAGAGACTCTTTTAGAACAGTTTACCGTAGAGCTTGTAGCCTTGGCCAAAACAGGCAAAATAGACCCGGTGGTAGGTCGCGTAGACGAGATAGAACGTGTGATGCAAACGCTCTGTAGACGTAAGAAGAACAACCCTCTGCTTGTGGGTGAGCCAGGCGTAGGTAAAACGGCTATTGCTGAAGGTTTGGCGCTGAAGATCTCTGAAGGAGATGTGCCGGAGATTCTTAAAAACTCAAAAGTGTTTGCTCTAGATATGGGTTCTTTGGTTGCAGGTACGAAATACAGAGGTGATTTTGAAAAACGTCTCAAAGGTATCATTAAGGAACTTACTGTAGAGAAAGATGCCATTTTATTTATCGATGAGATCCATACGATGGTAGGAGCAGGTGCAACAAGCGGCGGAAGCATGGATGCATCCAATTTACTTAAACCTGCACTTGCACGTGGTGACCTGAAGTGTATCGGGGCAACGACCTATGCAGAGTTTAGAAACTTTTTTGACAAAGACAAGGCACTCAGTCGTAGGTTTGCAAAAGTGGATGTGGAAGAGCCAAGTCTTGAAGATACAATGACGATCTTGCAGGGTATCAAACATAAATATGAGGATTACCATAAGATCACATTCACGGATGAGGCACTACAATCAGCTATCGACCTTTCTGTAAAGTATCTGCATGACAGGTTCCTGCCTGACAAAGCGATGGATATCATCGATGAGGTGGGTGCGCACTTTATGCTTAGAGGAGAAGAGGGTGTCACAGTCAAACCTAAAGATATTGAGGAGAGTGTCGCGAAGATCATGAAGCTTCCTTCAACGGTGATAGGTACGGATGATACGAAGAAACTTAAATCACTTCAGAAAGATCTGGCTTCTCATATCATCGGACAAGATGAAGCGATCACTGCATTGACAACGGCGATCAAACGTTCCTATGCAGGGCTCAATGCACCCAATAGACCTATAGGAAGTTTTCTGTTCGTAGGTCCTACAGGAGTCGGTAAGACAGAACTTGCGACACAGCTTGCAAAAACGATGCATGTGCATTTTGAACGATTGGATATGAGTGAGTACATGGAAGCACATAGTATCAGCCGTTTGGTTGGTGCACCTCCAGGATATGTAGGGTATGAGCAGGGAGGATTGTTGACCGAGATGATCAAAAAACACCCGCATACGGTTTTATTGCTTGATGAGATTGAAAAAGCACACCCTGATATCATGAATATTCTACTTCAGGTGATGGATGGTGCGAAGTTGACAGATAACAATGGTGTGGTCTCTGATTTTAAAAATGTGATACTCATTATGACCTCGAACATCGGTACTAAAGAAGCAAATGTCATGGGATTCAATAAAGATACGTCGATCAAAACAGACAAAGCACTGGCAGCGTTTTTCTCTCCTGAATTTAGAAACCGTCTGAGTGCTACCATAGAGTTCAATCCATTAGGATTGGATGCCCTTGTCACTATCGTCGAGAAAGAGTTAGATAAACTCAACCTGCTACTTAAACCTAAAGATGTCAAAGTGACCTTAGGTAAAAAAGCCAAAGAGTATTTGGCCAAAGAGGGGTACGATGAACGTTATGGTGCTAGACACATAGCACGTGTGATAGATGCCAAGGTCAAAGAAGCACTCACCGATGAGATCCTTTTTGGGAAACTTAAAAAAGGTGGTTCAGTTAAAGTAACCTACAAGAATGAGAAATTAGATTTTTCATTTGATAGTAAATAAGTTAAATAGACTTACCAAGAGGAAGGGATAAATAGTTGGCGTCTGTGTTTGAGGAAGATGACTATTTGATCCCTCCGTTGAGTAAGGATTCTACCGCATTTCCCGATCCGCGTTTAGCTTCTGATGAAGGTCTTCTTGCCTACGGAGGAGATCTCTCTTCTGATCGATTGATAGCAGCATACAAAAAAGGGATATTCCCCTGGTACAGTCAAGGGGATCCGATACTCTGGTGGTCACCCAACCCACGTCTTCTTCTTTATCCTGAAAATTTTAAGGTACGTAAATCATTTAGAAGGGTGTTGCGATCTGGAAAATTCACGGTCACTTTTGACAAAAGATTTTCGGAAGTCATCAAACAATGTGCAACAGTCTATAGAGAAGGGCAAGAAAGCACTTGGATTGTCAGTGAGATAGAAGAAGCTTATAGTCGCCTGCATGAAGAGGGTTTTGCACATAGTGTGGAAGTCTATAAAGAGGGGAAACTGGTAGGTGGACTTTACGGCATTGCTCTGGGGAAAGCATTTTTTGGTGAGTCAATGTTCTCTTTGGTTCCTGATGCCTCCAAGGTGGCATTTAAAGCACTAAGTGATGTTTTAGGCAGTAGAGGCTATGATTTTATAGATTGTCAAATGAAAACAGATCATATGATGGGCTTGGGGGCTGAGGTGGTTGAGAGAGATATCTTTCTTGATGCACTGGAAGAGACGCTTAAAAAACCTACAGATTTTGGTTCATGGCAGCATTTTATCTGGGAGTACAAAGATGGTAAATAGAGATATAGGATTCTCTTTATGGTTAGATTTTGTAGAAAGAGATTTCCTTAAAAATGATTTTTCTGCATTGATTGAAAAAGGTATCATTAATGGTGCTACGAGTAATCCGTCTATTTTTGCTTCGGCGATTACCACTTCTCCTGCTTATAAAGAGCAGTTGGCTTCTCTTACAGGAAAAAGCCCAAAAGAGAAGTATGAAGCACTGGCGATAGAAGATATCCGTACTGCTGCACAGGCATTAAGACCTCTGTATGATGAAGGAAATGATGGGTATATCTCCATAGAGGTCGACCCTTTCCTTTCAAACGATACAGAAGGGACGGTTGCCGAAGGTAAAAGACTCTTTGAGGCTATCGGTGAGCCTAATGTGATGGTAAAAGTACCTGCCACAGAAGCAGGATATGATGCTATGACCCAACTTCTAAGTACAGGTATCTCTGTGAATGCCACACTTATCTTCTCCCCAAAACAGACCAAAAAAGCTTTGAAGGCGATGAAAAAAGGCTTGGATTGTTTTGAAAAAGATGGCGGATTGAGAGCAGAAGCAGTGATCTCTGTTTTTGTAAGCCGTTTTGACAGGCTACTCGATACTGATCTGGAAAAAGAGGGGATCGATGTTTCAAAAACAGGTATTTACAATGCTGCAAAGATTTATAATCTTATTGAATCCAACCATACGCCTAGTGTACGTACACTTTTTGCCAGTACTGGTGTGAAAGGTGATGACCTCCCGGCAGATTACTATATGAGAGAATTGCTTGCACCACACTCTGTCAATACAGCACCTCTTGCAACAATAGAAGCCTTCATAGCCAAAAAAGCACCGGCACCTCAATTCCCTTTGGAAGAGAGTGAGATCAAGGGCTATTTCACAAAACTGGCTGATAACGGGTTTGATATGGATAAAGTATATAGTCAACTCTTAAAAGAGGGACTTGAAGCATTTGAAAAAGCATTCCAAGAGATGCTTGACACTTTAAAATAAATCACAGGCTAAAGGGACCAGCATGGAAGAAAAACTCAAGCTCTATCTTAGAACAATGATCAGTCATAATGGGAGTGACCTTCACCTTAAGTCAGGTTCACAAGTCAGAGTACGTGTACATGGTGTACTCAAAGTATTGGGCAAAGATGAACTCAGTGCAGAGATGATGGATAAGTTGGCTCAAGAGATCACGACTGCAGATCAATATGAGAAACTACAAACAGATAGAAACCTGGATTTTTCTTATGTCATGGGAGAGGATAGTAGATTTCGTGTGAACTTCTTTTATCAAATGGATGGTTTGAGCGCGGTTTTCCGTATTATTCCGGTGAAGATATTGACACTGGATGAACTGAATTTACCACCGGTGATCAAAACATTTGCAGAGATACAAAGAGGTCTTGTACTTGTAACCGGTGTGACAGGTTCTGGTAAGTCAACGACTTTGGCAGCGATCTTGGACAAGATCAACAGAGAATCAAAAAAACATATCATCACGGTTGAAGACCCGATAGAGTTCGTACACAAAGACAGAGGATGCCTGATCAACCAAAGAGGTATTGGTCCGGATGCGCACTCCTTTTCCGATGCACTGAGAGCTGCACTGAGAGAAGACCCAGATATTATACTTGTCGGGGAGATGAGGGATTTGGAGACGATCGATATCGCACTGCATGCAGCCAACACTGGACACCTTGTTTTTTCAACGCTGCACACACTGGATGCAAAAGAGACGATAGATAGAATTGTCGGTATGTTCGGGAATGAAGAACAGAACCGTATCCGTATGTCTTTGGCTTCGGTACTTGAGGGTGTGATTTCACAAAGACTTATTCCTACAAAGCGTGGAGGAAGGGTTGCGGGGATTGAAGTCCTTAAAAAAACAGCTAGGATCGAACAACTCATAGCGGAGAACCGAGATGCAGAGATCCCTGATGCTCTTTTTGAAGGGAAAGAGATCTACGGTACACAGACCTTTGACCAGGCACTTTTGGATATTTTCCGTAGAGGTGAGATCACAGAAGAGATTGCACTTGAATATGCAACAAATCCATCAGATATGAAACTTAAAATGCAGGGTGTCGGAAAAGGTGCGATCGTGGATGAACATGCCCATGAAAAAGAGGTGGATGTCTTTGGATTTAAAGAGGATGAAGCATAGTTTAATACAAATTGGGTATAATTCGCGTCTATTTTACTCTATGAAGCAATTGATGGGGTAAAAAATTATACACATGTATCAAAGGACAAATATGTTAGAAGGTATCGTTAGAGAGAGTATCGGTAAGCGTAATGCAAAGCAGCTTAAAAGAGATGGTTATCTAATCGCGAACATTTATGCAAATGGTGTTGAAAATATCAACGCTGCATTTAAACGTGGTGAATTTGCAAGAACTGTAAGAAATAAAGAGACACTTGCATTCCCAGTGAAAGTTGGCGATAAAGAGATCAATGTATTTATTCAAGAGTATCAACTACACCCAGTAAATGGCGATGTGACTCACGTAGACCTAAGAGTAGCAGTACCAGGTCAAGTGACAAACTTCCTTGTACCGGTTGTGACTCACGGAACACCAGTTGGACTTAAGAACAAAGGTGTACTTGTTATGTCTAAAAGAAGATTAAAAGTAAGAGGTACTATCGAAGATATGCCAGCGAAATTTGATCTTGATGTTACACCATTGAACAGAGATGACTCTATCCTTATCAGAGATGTTGAAGTACCAGCAAACTGTAAAATGATGGACAGACCAGATGTTGCTATCTGTGGTGTGATCAAAGCTAAATAATCGTAGCATGAAAGCACAGTTGTGATACTTTTCGTAGGTCTAGGTAATCCAGGATCACAATACGAAAACACACGACATAATATAGGTTTTAAAGTCATTGACAAGCTTGTCAATGACTTTCATGCCAGAGATATTTCCAAAAATTCTTTTCAGGGCAAGCTTTATCGCGCGGCCAATTCACTTTTTTTAAAACCTACCACCTTTATGAATCTTTCAGGAAGCTCTGTAGAGCCTGTCAAACATTTTTTCAAAGTGGAACTTGAAGATATTATTGTGATCCATGATGATATTGATCTCCCTTTTGGTGCGGTACGTTTTAAAAGAGGTGGAGGCCATGGTGGGCATAATGGACTCAGATCACTTGATGCACATATTACAAAAGAGTATTTGCGTGTGAGGGTAGGTGTGGGTAAGCCCGAACACAAGTCACAGGTAGCAGATTATGTACTGCATGACTTTTCCCAAGAAGAAAATCTCATGTTAGAGCGTTTGATAACACATGTTGCAAAAGCTTGTAAAGTGTTATCTCAAGAGGAACTCAATGAAGTGAAGTCAAAGTACAGTTTGAAGTCTATAGAAGGCTTAAGTGTATGAGTCTGTTGAATCCTTCATTACACTTTGGATATTTAGCCAAACTCTATAGTAAAAATCTATTGTCGATACTGTTTGGACTCTCTTTTGCTTTTGCTGCGATTGATTATTTTCAACATCTACAGAAACTTGATGTTGCTTCAAACTATAAAATTCTCTATATTTTTTACATGTGGCAGGAAGCATTGGGATTACTTTACCCTTTGGCCATCGTTTTCGCACTGATTATGACGAAGCTCTCACTGGTTAAAAATAACACGATGGGTGCGTTTCATGCCTTTGGATATGATAAAAAAAGACTTTTTTTGCCATTGTTCACAGTAAGCTCTTTGACCTATATGATTTTTTTAATCTTACATACGACAGAGTTTTCTTATGCAAAAGACAAAGCAGAATTCCTTTTAGAAAATAAATTGGGTACCTATGATGTGAATGACCTTTTTTTCAAATACAACGATACCTTCGTCTATATCACCAAACTTGATCCTATAGAAAAAAAGATAGAAGATATTACGATCTTTAAAGTCGAAGGGTATCAGGTACAGTATACGATCAATGCGCCTTTAGCAACATTTGATGGTGCAAGATGGACGGCACATGATGCGACGTTGAAAACACATATCTATGAAAATGGCGAATTGAAAAGATATACCGTAGAACATAAAGAGCGTATAGAGACATTAGAGGGCTATAAACCTAAGATCATAGAGTCACTGTATGAGGGGAAAGCATTGAATATACGGGATGCCTTTATGACTTGGGAGTTGTTACATAAACAAAATCTAAGTTCGGATAAGATCCGAGCATCCTTGTACGATAAAGTGATCGTACCACTTTTTTCACTGGCCCTGTTACTCATTTTATTTTTCAAACTTCCGTTTCATGCCAGAATGATGAATATGGGTGGAGTGATCGCACTCTCTTTGGGGGTAACATTTGGAATTTGGGGGATATTGTTTGGTTTGAGTCAAATGGGTGCAAACGGTGTCTTACTACCTGAATTGACAGCGATATTGCCTGTAATGATGTTATGGGTCTATGCTATGTATATCTATTTTACAAATGAAAGAAGCCTTCTGTAATCCCCTGCAGTACGTTAAATGTACCTTTTAATCAACTTTTAGATAAAATCACCCTAAAATAGACTCAAGGTATTGAGCATATAGGATAGTATAAATGAATATTGATTATAAAGCATTGGCAGACAAATATGGTACGCCTTTGTATATGTATGATTTTGATTATATTGAAAATCGATATACCACACTGAAAGATGCGTTTGCAGGTAAAAAATCACTTATCAATTATGCAGTAAAAGCAAATTCAAATCTCTCTGTGATTGCACATTTGGCAAAGCTTGGTGCCGGTGCTGACTGTGTGAGTATCGGTGAGGTCAAACGTGCCCTGACCGCAGGTGTGGATAAATACAAGATCATTTTCTCCGGTGTGGGGAAACGTGATGATGAGATACGTGAAGCACTGGAACAGGATATTTTACTTCTCAACCTAGAGAGTGAAGCGGAGATGAAACGTGTAGAGATGGTGGCTAAAGAGCTGGGTAAAGAAGCCCGTATCTCTATCCGTGTCAATCCTAATATCGACCCGCAGACACACCCGTATATTTCAACAGGGTTGCATGAGAACAAATTCGGTGTAGAGATAGATATGGCAAAACGTATGTATATCTATGCCAATAAGTCTGAGTTTTTAAATCCTGTGGGGATACATTTCCACATTGGCTCGCAGCTTACAAAGATCGAACCTATACGTGAGTCATGTATGATTGTAGCAGACCTGGTACGTTCACTCAAGGCGATCAAGATCGATATTAAGTTCTTTGATGTGGGCGGGGGTATCGGTGTAGTCTATGATGATGAAGTCACGATCCCTGCTGAGGTGTATACACAGGCGATATTTGAGGCGACCAAAGGACTTGATGTGACACTACTTTGTGAACCAGGGCGTTACATGGTAGCCAATGCAGGAGCATTCTTTACCAAGGTACTTTATGAAAAAGTCAATGACGGGAAACGTTTTGTCATTGTTGATGGTGCGATGAATGACCTTATACGTCCAAGCCTCTATAATGCCTATCATAAGATTGAAGCGGTGCTCAAAGAGGGGGAAAAGACACCTGCTGATGTGGTAGGACCGGTATGTGAGAGTGGAGATTTCTTCGGTAAAAATGTACCTCTTCCGCCTCTGGAACATAATGACCTTATCGTGGTTCACTCTGCTGGTGCCTATGGCTTTACGATGGCAAGTAACTATAATACACGTGCAAAAGCTGCAGAAGTAGCACTGCAAGGTGGAAAAGACAGACTCATACGTCAGCGTGAAACGTATGAAGATCAGGTACGTTTAGAGCTTGAGTATTTGGAAAAGTAAAGCAAAAAGGCAGGATGAGGATATGACTTTAGATGAGCTGAGAGATAAGATAGACAATATCGATGATGCATTGCTAAAACTCTACAATGAACGTATGGAGTTGGTGCATCAGGTAGGCGAAGTTAAAAATACTACAGGGGCTCCTATCTACCGTCCTGAACGTGAACAAGCCATTCTGAATCGTCTGAAAAGTCAAAATAAAGGTAAACTGACAGATGCTGCGATCGATGCACTCTTTTTGGAGATGTTTGCTGTAGCCAGAAATCTTGAGCTTCCTGAAGGTGTAGCATATTTAGGTCCAGAAGCCAGTTTTACGCATCAGGCAGCTGAAAGCAAGTTTGGAGCCATGAGTGCATACTTGCCTATCAGCTCTATACCAGGCGTTTTTCGTGAAGTAAAAAAAGGCACAGCCAAATTTGGTGTGATTCCGATAGAAAACTCTTCTAACGGAATTGTAAGTGATACGATCAACTGTCTGGATGAGTATGACCTAAAAATTATCGCTGAAGTGTGTCTGGATGTACATATGGCCTTCGCTACCGTCAGTGATGATATTACAAAGATCACAAAGATCTATTCTAAAGATATCGCTTTTGGACAGTGCCGTAAGTTTTTACAGGACCTGGGACTGGATGAGGTAGAACATATTCCTGTGGAATCTACCGTCAAAGCAGCAAAACTTGCCTTGAAAGATGAAACCGCAGCAGCACTCTGTCCTGCAGTGGCAGCAAAGTTGAATAACCTGCCTATACGTTTCAATAACGTAGAAGATGATACGAACAATAGAACACGATTTTTCATTATCTCTGACTTCGAAAATGCATCATCAGGAAATGATAAAACCTCTTTATTGGTAAGACTTTCGAATAAACCGGGCTCTTTAGTGAATTTTCTCAATGATTTTGAAGAAGCACATGTGAATTTGACAAAGATCAAGTCGCATATCGTAGAGGGGGAGTCGATCTTTTTTATAGAGTTTCATGGACACCAAAATGATGCACATATCAAACCTATTTTGGAAAAACATAAAGATGAGATCAAAATATTAGGTTCTTATGTCAAAGAGATAGACGATATTTAAAATAAGAAATAAGCAGTGAGGGAGAAAAATCAGTATGAAATTTAACAAAGTATTAGAGAATATACAAACGTATGAAGCGGGTAAACCGATAGAGCTTGTGGTACGTGAATTTGGTATTGCTGCTAAAGATGTGGTGAAACTTGCATCAAATGAAAATCCGATAGGTACAAACCCGGCTATTGCAAAAGTGATCAGATCCAATGCGGATATTGCACACCTTTACCCGGATGACAGTATGTTCGAACTTAAAGCTGCATTGAGCAGAAAGTTTAATGTTCAGGATAACAACATCATTATAGGTGCAGGTTCTGACCAAGTGATAGAGTTCATCTCACGTGCACTCTTGGATGAGAATGCTTCTGTACTGATGTCTGCAGTGACCTTTGCCATGTATGAGATCTATGCAAAACAGATGGGTGCAAAGATCCTTCGTACGGCAAGCTATACGCATAAATATGATGAGTTTATGGAAGCCTACCGTATGCATAGACCAAAGATCATTTACCTCTGTACGCCGAATAATCCTACAGGTGATGCAACAAGTAAAGAAGAGGTTCTGAAGATCATTGATGCTGTAGATTCGGATACGTTGGTCGTTGTAGATGGTGCTTATATGGAGTATGCTGCAGCCAAAGATCCACAATATGCAATTACGCCAAATGACCTGCTGAAGTATGAGAATGTCATCTATCTGGGTACATTTTCCAAAGCACATGGTTTGGGCGGTATGCGTGTAGGATACGGTATCGCACAGGCTGAACTCATTAAAGAACTCCATAAAATGAGACCGCCATTCAACATCTCTACACTCTCTTTGGCCGTAGCTATAGAAGCATGCAAGGATAACAGTTTCGTGGAAGAGTCCATAGCTTTGCATCAGGAGCAGATCAAGCGGTATGAGGCGTTTGCAGAGGAGCAGGGATTTGAGTATATAGAGAGTTATACGAACTTTATCACCTATATGTTTGATGAAACCATGGATGCTACAAAGATAGCAGATGCTCTGCTTAAACGTGGTGTCATCATCCGTAACCTTGCTTCTTATGGGTTGAATGCCATGAGAATCACGATAGGAACAGTCAAACAAAATGATGTGTTCTTTAAACACTTTTTAGAAGTGATAGCTTGAAAAAAGTAGAGGTTGTGAAAGCAGATGAAATAGAGGTGAAACCTTTTATTTTAGATGATTTTATCGAACATAGAGTCCAGCATACTATGATGAACAAAGTAACAAAAAAAGAACTGAAACATTTAGCAGATGAATTAGGTTTGGTGTATGATGATACACAGATCGTTTTCACAAAAAAACTGCTCAATGCCTATTTACTAGGGAAATAAAAAGATGATAGATATAAAAGCACACTCGATAGATGAACTCAATACTTTAGCAGAAGATATCAGACAAAAGATATTGGATACGGTAAGTAAAAATGGGGGACACTTGAGTTCTACTATGGGTGCAACAGATCTGATCGTGGCTATGCATAAAGTGTTTGATGTAGAGAAGGACCCTTTTATCTTTGATGTCAGCCATCAGGCATATGCCCATAAGCTCTTGACAGACAGATGGGACAGGTTTGATTCTTTACGGCAGTTTGGCGGCATTTGCGGATACACCAAACCTAAAGAGTCCAAGTATGATTATTATGTGGCAGGGCATAGTTCGACCTCTATTTCACTGGCAGTAGGTGCAGCTAAAGCTATAGCGTTGAAAGGTGAGGATAGAATACCGGTTGCCTTCATCGGTGATGGAAGTATGAGTGCAGGGATGGTGTATGAGGCCCTGAACGAACTGGGCGACAGAAAATACCCTGTAGTGATCATCTTGAATGACAATGAAATGAGTATCGCCAAACCAATCGGTGCGATCAGTAAACTGCTTTCTCAAACAATGGCCGGTTCATTTTACCAGAAATTCAAAGGCAGGGTAGAAAAGGTCCTTGATCATCTGCCTGAGGGTGCGACCTATATGGCAAAGAGGTTTGAAGAGTCTTTTAAGCTTATCACGCCGGGTATTATATTTGAAGAGATGGGTATTGAATACATTGGACCCGTAGACGGACATGACATTGAATCTCTTATAGAGACGATGGAAGTAGCTAAAGCACTGGGTAAACCGGTGCTTATCCATGCACAGACCACCAAAGGGAAAGGGTATGAGATAGCCGAGGGTACAAAAGAGCATTGGCACGGGGTCAGTGCTTTTGATCTTAAAACAGGTGAAGCACCTAAAAAAGCAGGGGCGGCTAAGGCAGCAACTGCTATTTTTGCAGACACCTTGGTAGAACTTGCAGATGAAGATGACAAAGTGGTAGGTGTGACAGCTGCTATGCCAAGCGGTACAGGTTTAAGTGCGGCCATTAAAAAATACCCTGAACGTTTTTGGGACGTTGCGATAGCAGAGCAGCATGCTGTGACTTCTATGGGTCCATTGGCAAAAGAAGGGTTTAAACCATTTTGTACGATCTACTCCACATTCTTGCAACGTGGATATGACCAGGTCATCCACGATATAGCACTGATGGATATAGGTGTCGCTTTTGCGCTGGACAGAGCAGGTATTGTAGGAGAGGATGGAGAGACACATCAGGGTGCTTTTGATATTTCTTATTTAAGAAGCATTCCTAATATGACACTGCTGGCACCCTACAATGAAACAACGATGAAACATTGTATGAGATTTGCCAAAGAGTATGACCATCCTTGTGCTTTTAGATACCCTAGAGGGGCATTTTTGGCAGAAGACACAGAGAGTCCAGCCTATGAGTTAGGAAAGTCTGTGTTGCTCAAAGAGGGTGAAGAGATACTCTTTATCGGGTATGGTAATGGTGTCGGACGTGCTCAAAAGGTGGCTGAATTGGTTGAAGTAAACCCTGCTATATTGGATCTTCGTTTTGTAAAGCCGTTGGATGAGGAGATGCTTTTACGATTGAGTACGCAGTACAAAAAATGGTTTGTGTTTTCTGATTCTGCAGCACAAGGTGGTGTAGGTTCAGCGATCTTGGAACTTTTAAGCCAACACAAGGTACAAGATGTAGCCTTGACAACATTCGAGTATCCTGATGCATTTATTACACATGGTAATACTAAGTTGGTAGAAGAGTCCTTGGGGATATTGCCGGAACAATTGGCAGAAAGAATCGTGTAGAAGAGGTTTCTTCTGCATCGGAACTGTATTTGATACAGTACCTTTTGAGGTATTGTATCAAGTTCAGTGACAGTGAACAAATATTTCAAAATTCTCTGAACCAAATGGTGAAACTTCAGTGAAAGGTACTCCAAAGGGTATATTCTCTGGGAAATTGAAGCATGGCTTTGCCATACTTCAATGAGAAACTAAATAAAGGAAAAAAATGGCTAACGAATACATTTTTACAAGTGAATCGGTAACCGAGGGTCATCCGGATAAAATGGCTGATCAGATCTCAGATGCTATACTTGATTATATCATCGAAAAAGATCCACAGGCGAGAGTGGCTTGTGAGACGTTATTGAGTAATGGTTTTTGTGTTATTGCAGGAGAACTAAAAACAACAGCGTATGCACCGATGCAAGAGATTGCAAGAGAGGTTGTAAGAGAGATAGGGTACACAGATGCAAGTTATGGTTTTGACTATAGGTCTGCGGGAGTACTTAATGGCATAGGAGAACAGAGCCCGGATATCAATCAAGGTGTGGATCAAGCTTCAGGTGAGATCGGTGCGGGGGATCAGGGACTGATGTTCGGATATGCTTGTAATGAGACTAAGGAGCTTATGCCTTTGCCTATCTCACTGGCACATAAGATCACAGCTAAACTGGCTGAGGTTCGTAAAAATGGTACTGTCCCGTTTTTGCGTCCGGATGGAAAAGCGCAGGTTTCAGTGAAGTATGTAGATGGCAAACCTGTTGCGATAGATACGATCGTTGTATCTACACAGCATCATCCGGAAGTGACGCTTGAACAGGTACAAAAAGCGGTACTTGAAGAAGTGATCAAAGCAGTCATACCAGCTGAGTTGATCTCTGATGATATTACCTATCACATCAACCCTACGGGACGTTTTGTGATCGGTGGTCCTCAAGGGGATGCCGGACTTACAGGTAGAAAGATCATCGTAGATACCTATGGGGGTTCTTGCCCTCATGGTGGGGGTGCTTTCTCTGGTAAAGACCCTACAAAAGTGGATCGTTCAGCTGCCTATGCGGCAAGATATGTAGCGAAAAACCTTGTAGCTGCAGGTGTATGTGATAAAGCCACACTGCAAATAGCGTATGCAATCGGTGTGGCTAAACCGGTGTCTATCTATGTAGATACACATGGGACCGCAACAGTGGATGAATCAAAGATCACAGCGTGTGTAGAATCACTTTTCGATCTTACCCCTAAAGGTATTATGGATGCGTTGGATCTACTTAGACCTATATACCGCAGAACAGCAGCGTATGGTCACTTCGGAAGAGAAGAAGAAGGCTTTAGCTGGGAGAAAACAGATAGGGTAGAAGATATCAAAAAATATTTAAATATTTAGTGTTTAGTATCGTGTCATAAATTGAATATTTTTGATATATTTTAATAAATTATCTAATATGTTTAATGTTTTTTTAAAAATCTTTAGCTATAGTTTGCTATCTTATATAAAAAGGAATAAATATGGCAGTAATTATTGGTGATACATGTATAAACTGTGCAGCTTGTATTGACGAATGTCCAGTAGAAGCAATTGTAGACGAGGATGATAATCCAACGGGTGAGGAGTACTACTATGTGTACCCTGACAAATGTGTTGAGTGTGTAGATCACTTCGATTCTCCAGCATGTGCAGAAGCATGTCCAACTGAAGGTTGTATTACTTGGGATATGCCATTCACAGCTGAACATAAAGATCACTTCAATGGTGAAAACTACATTGATGGTCTAAACTATGTAATGGAAAATCCAGATGCTGAAATGCCAATGAGAGATGATATCTCATTAGAAGACAGAGCAGCACATAGAAATGTTGTAGAAGACTAATCTTTAGTCCTTCTTAGAGACTACCTTCTGGTAGTCTCAATAGTTACCCCTTTAACCCTCCCAAAACTTAAACTTATTTTAATACTTTATTAGGTAAAATTCCGCCCGAATACTCTCCACTACATCTCATTTTGGAAGTAAATTAATCGCTTAGGAATATAAGTATGGAACAAACATTATCAATCATCAAACCAGATGCAGTAGCTAAAAATGTTGTAGGACAGATTCTTGCAAGATTTGAAGCAGCAGGCCTTAGAATTGCAGCAACGAAAAAAACTAGACTTTCTCGTGTAGATGCAGAAGCATTTTATGCGATTCATGCAGAAAGACCTTTCTTTAAAGATCTTGTAGATTTCATGATCTCAGGACCTGTGGTTGTCACAGTACTTGAAGGTGAAAATGCAATGGCTAAAAACAGAGAGCTGATGGGTGCTACAAACCCTGCTGAAGCTGAGCCTGGTACGATCAGAGCAGACTTTGCTGAGAGTATCGATGCAAATGCAGTACACGGTAGTGACTCTATTGAAAATGCAATAAATGAAATTAACTTCTTTTTTGCACAGAGAGAAATTCACTAAGCTTAAACTGTGAAGATAGCTTTTGACAAGGTAGGTTCTACAGCGAAACCCATTGAACTGAGTTCAGAGGGGATAACGCTGGAAGGCACTTTAAAGAAGAGCGGTTATCATCAAGTAACTTTAGATGCACACATGAGTGGCAGTATCGAGTTGGACTGTGATAGATGTGGAGACACATATAACTATGACGTGGACAATGAACTGCAACTTAGACTGAGCGATATAGTATCCGAAGATAAAGATGATTTAGATATAATTGAGTTTTTAGATGGCGAAATTGATCTTTCGTACATACTACAGAGCGAAATAAATACATTTAAAAATGCTTATAACTATTGTAGCAAATGTGTCGATAGTGATGAAGATTTTGAAGTAGAATATTAAATAAAATTGTAACAAAGGATATAAAATGGCAGTACCTAAAAGACGTGTGAGCCACACAAGAGCAGCGAAAAGAAGAACACATTACAAATTGACATTACCAATGCCAGTGAAAGATGCAGATGGAACATGGAGAATGCCTCACCACATGAATATGACTACTGGTGAGTACAAAAAAACTAAAGCGTAATCTTAATGATCAAGATCGCGATTGACGCTATGGGCGGGGACTTTGGTCCTGAGCCTATTATAGAAGGTGTGGTTCAAGCACTGGAAACTGAAAAATTCCTCCCTATTTTAGTAGGTAACACTGAAGAGATACGCTCTTTCCTCCCCCCGTATTATGCAGACAAAGTTGAAATTGTTGAAGCTTCAGATGTCATATCGATGAGTGATCAGGCAACGGATGCACTCAAGCGTAAAGAGTCATCTATCTATAAAGCGGTAGAACTTGTACGTGAGAAAGAAGCATCTGCTGTCGTTTCAGCGGGTCACAGTGGTGCAACCATGACATTGGCTACATTGCGTATAGGGCGATTACCGCATATCTCAAAGCCTGCACTAGCCACATTGATGCCAAGTGTTGTATCTACCAAAACATTGGTACTGGATGTAGGTGCGGTCACAGACTGTACTCCTCAAAACCTGTATGAGTTTGGTGCGATGGGTGAAGCCTATGCACAACAGATCCTGGGTATAGCATCACCTAAGGTAGGGCTTTTATCGAATGGATCCGAAGATTCCAAGGGGAATACTTTGACAAAAGCAGCCTTTAAACTCTTACAAGGTTTAAAAGGTTTTGTGGGGAATGTCGAAGGTAGAGATATCTTTAACGGGAATGTGAATGTAGTGGTCTGTGACGGTTTTACAGGTAATATACTACTGAAGACCAGTGAAGGCGTGGTATCGACTATCTTTACGCTTATGAGACAACATATCCGAAAGTCATTACCGGCAAAGATCGGTGCACTGATGATGAAAAGAAAAGTGTTTGGCAATATGAAGAAGCAAGTTGACTATGCAGAGTATGGTGGAGCACCGCTCTTGGGTATTAATGGATGTGCCATTATTTCTCATGGTAGTTCTAACGCTAAAGCTATCAAAAATGCAATATTCCAGGCGATTCGCTATACAGAGTCAGATGTCAATAAAACCATAGAAATTCTTCTCTCTGACAATAAATAAGTCTAAGGTACCTGTGTACCTTAGACCAGCCACCAAGTGAAAACACCCCCTAAAACTTATAAATTTATGGTAAAATAACAGACTTTATATTATTCGTTAAGGACAACTATGTCACCAATTAAACCCATATATGCGGCATTCAGATCTATAGGTGCTTATGTACCTGAAAAGATTTTATCCAATGCAGATCTTGAAAAGATGGTAGATACCACCGATGAATGGATCGTAAAGCGTACGGGTATAAAAGAGCGTCATATAGCTGCAGAAGATGAGTATACAAGTGATATGGCTGCAAAAGCCTGTGAATTGGCAATAGAGCGTTCAGGTCTCTCAAAAGATGAGATAGATCTGGTTCTCTGTGCAACTGTGACACCTGATTATTTCAATATGCCTTCTACAGCATGTCTTATTTCAGACAAGATCGGTATTAGAGATGTTCAAGCCTTTGATATCTCTGCGGCATGCAGTGGATTTGTCTATCTGCTTACGATCGCAAAAGCATTTATAGAGTCTGGAATGAAGAAAAATGTTCTGGTGGTTGGAGCGGAAAAGTTCTCTTCCGTTGTTGACTATACAGATAGGAGTACTTGTATCCTGTTTGGTGACGGTGCAGGTGCTGCAGTAATCTCGGCTACATCGAATAAAGATGAAGCCTTTATTGATATCCATGCAAGTGCAGATGGATCTTATGCAGACTTTTTGGTGACACCTGCACCTGGTGCAGTGCATCCTGCAAGCCAAGAGGTGATTGATCAAGGGCTTAATTTTGTGCAAATGAAGGGAAATGAAACCTTTAAACTGGCAGTGAAAACATTGACAAAAGATGTCAAAGAGATACTTGCCAAAAATAATATCAATGCGAATGATATACCGCATTTTATCCCGCATCAGGCAAATTACCGTATTATCAAAGCAGTAGGGGATGCACTGAAGATGAGAGAGGATCAGGTGGTTCTTACTGTAGGTAAATACGGGAATACTTCTGCTGCTTCCATACCTATGGCATTGAATGATATTTGGGAATCAGGCAGACTACAAACAGGTGATCTTATGCTACTCGATACTTTCGGTGGCGGCTTAACATGGGCCAGTGCACTGCTTCCTTTTACTGGAAAATCAAACACTAAATAGGGTATAAAATTGAAAATAGGGTTTATCGGTGATATTGTAGGTAAACCAGGGCGTTTGATGATCAAACGTCATTTAAAACGTCTCAAACAAGAGCATTTTGTAGACTTTATGATAGCCAACTATGAAAATGCGAGTCATGGTTTTGGTTTAACGGAAAAAAACTGCATTGAACTACTGGGGTACGGCATCGATATGATGACGGGTGGTAACCATAGTTTCGATAAAAAAGAGATCCTTGATATCTTTGAGCGTTACCCTCTTATACGTCCTATGAACTATCCTAAGGCTACACCGGGCAAAGGTATTTATGAAACAACGCTTCTGGGACATAAAACAGCGATTTTAAATCTTATGGGGCATTATACAATGCCCATGGCTGATAATCCGTTTACGATGATCGTTGAAGAGGTAGAGAAGTTAAAAGCACAAGGCTTTAAACACATCATTCTTGATATGCATGCTGAAGCAAGTTCAGAGAAACAGGTGATCCTGCATATGCTTAAAGATGATGTCTCTGCAATACTTGGAACCCATACCCATGTTGCGACAGATGATCTGCAGATCCATGAAGGCTGCTGTTATGTAACAGATGTAGGCTTAACCGGTTGTCGGGACGGTGTGATAGGAATGGATTCTGAAGTACCACTTAAAAGAGTACTTACAGGACTTGGAGGTCATTTCAATGTACCTGATGAATGTAAAGCACTCCTTCAAATGGTTGTATTTGAACTCGATGATGAAGGGCGCTGTATAGGGGCTGAGAAAATCAAGATCTATGATGATAAACCCAAAATTGTGACACAGGCATGGATGGATATCTAAAGAGAAGAACTCTCTTTAGGTATTACGCTTAATCCTTACTTTTTTAGGATCAAAGAGAGCGATAGCTTCTTTAATCATAGGTTCTTCCAGCAAGGTGGAGGGATCTTTCTCTTTGGCTGCTTCTGTCTCTCCGGCATCCGGAGCGATACAGGAGCTTTTCATTTCGATATCTTCTATCATGGAAGCCGAATCTGCATCCTGATGTACAGGAGCCTCTTTTTGAGGCTCCTCTGCTTCTTCCTCTAGGGGAGCACTATTCACTTTTTTTTTAGGGATATTTACAATCTTCGTTTCAAAACCGAAAATATCTTTCACGAACATATTGATCAGTCCCCAATGTGTAATGAGCATTTTTTTATCTTCACCTTCTGCCATAGAAGCCCATGTCAATTTATTATCTTCAAAGTTCTCAAAAGAGATATTACGTTCGAAACAGGCACCTAGATCATAGTCTCTGTCATACAGTTTTTGTACCAGGGCATCAAATGTTTTTTGATGTGGGTTTATGGCTGGTGTAGAAGGTTGTATGACTTCTGGGTGGGTTACCGGTTGTATATCGGCAGGAGCTTTTTCTTCTTGTGCAGCTTGTATAGGAGAAGTAGGTTCATTGTCTATGACCGGTGTTTCTGTAATCTCAGGTGAAGCTTCATCGTTTTTCTCCTCTATGACAGGTTCTGCTTTAGGTGCTGCAGTTTTAGGAAGTGTAGCGTCAATCTCCTCTTCAGTGATCGTGATGACCTCAGAGGATGCAGTCAAATCACTTGAGGGAGTGGTCACCATGATCTCAGAGACTTCAACTCCTTGGAGCTCCTGTTCCAAGCCACGTATCATGGTATCGATATCTTTGATCTCTAAAGACTCCATCATTTTAAAGAGCGCCAGGGAGAGTACAAATCCATTATCACTTCCAAGAGCAAGTAAGCTTTTAGATTCTGCAATTACCCTGAAGAAACGCTCTATGATCATCGGGCTGAACTTGCCTTTGGCATTGAGCAGCAGATCTTTGAGATAGAGTGTCAATTCATCCAGGATCATTTCAGCTTCATAGTCTGCTGCCATTTTGATAAAGGCTAATACTTTTGCCGTGTCTTTGGCCATGATGTCGGAGAGCAATGTCTCCAAGTGACTAGGTTCAATGATACCAAGCATCCCTGTAACCGTATTCACATCAACGAAATTCTTAGAGTATACAATGGCCTGATCCATCAACGTTAGAGAATCTCTCAGACTCCCCGCACCAGAACGCGCGATGATGTCCAAAGCCTCTCTTTCATACTCGATGTTCTCAAGGTCCAGGATATGTTCCAAGTGCTTGAGTACAAGGTTTTGAGGGATTTTTTTGAACCTGAAATGCTGTGTACGGGAGAGGATGGTCGCAGGCAGTTTTAGCGGATCTGTCGTTGCGAGAATGAACTTCACAAAATCAGGCGGTTCTTCAAGTGTTTTAAGCAGGGCATTAAAGGCTTGATTGGTAAGCATATGCACTTCATCGATGATAAAGATCTTGTAACGTGCGGAGCTCGGCTTGTATTTGGTATGTTCAATAAGGTCTTTAATGTCATCTATACCACGGTTGGAAGCGGCATCCATTTCGATGATATCCATATGGCTGCTTTCACTTGCCATCATACAATGTGTACAGGTACCGCAAGGATGTGAAGTCGCACCTTTTTCACAGAGTAGTGCTTTAGCAAAGATACGTGCGGTCGATGTCTTACCACTTCCTCTTAGTCCCGAAAAAAGGTAGGCATGAGAGAGTCTTTTGCCCTCAAGTGCAAGTGAGAGTGTTTGTGAAACTGATTCTTGTCCGATGAGGTCATCGAAGGTTGCAGGACGGTATTTTCTTGCTAATGCTAAAGACAAACAAACTCCTTGGTTTTATTGCTATTATTGTAGTTAAATTTTACTTTTGATTGGTATAAAAGTGACAATAATATTTTACATAAGTTTGGATTCTGGAAGTAACTCTTGACACACGGACATAAGGTAGAGGGGGGATAAGATATCTATCCCTTTCAATGCATCTCTAACCCCATATTGGATATAATCCCCCTTATTAAATAATCACAACAATGAAGCGAGAAAATATGAGTTACAATCCAAGTGAGATTGAAGCCAAATGGCAAAAACAGTGGGACGATGAGCAGGCATTTGAGCCATCAGATTCTTTAACTCAGAAGAAAAAGTATATTTTGAGTATGTTTCCTTTTCCTAGCGGAAGACTGCATATGGGTCACGTACGCAACTATGCAATCGGTGATGCGATCGCGCGTTACTACAGAAAGCAAGACTACAACGTACTGCACCCGATCGGCTGGGATGCATTCGGTATGCCTGCAGAGAATGCTGCGATCAAGCATGGACGTCATCCAAAAGATTGGACCTATTCTAACATCGACTATATGAGAAAAGAGCTTAACTCGTTAGGCCTTTCTTTTTCTAAAACACGTGAGTTCGCTACCTGTGATCCGCTTTATACCAAGTGGGAGCAGGAGTTTATCATCAAGATGTTTGCAGAGGGATTGCTCTTTCGTGAATCCACGACAGTAAACTGGTGTGAAGATTGTCATACGGTTTTGGCGAACGAGCAGGTGGAAGAGGGATGCTGTTGGCGTTGTGATAACCCTGTCGAACTTAAAGAGATGCCGGGGTATTACCTCGATATCATCAAGTATGCCGATGAACTGCTTGAAGACCTGAAAATGCTTGAGGGTAAATGGCCAAACCAGGTACTTACTATGCAAAACAACTGGATCGGAAAGTCTCAGGGACTCGAGTTTGAATTTGAACTGAGCGAAGAGAGTAAGGCAAAGCTTGACGGCAAGTTTGACACATACTCAGTATTTACTACCCGTCCTGATACGATCTACGGTGTTAGCTACTCGGCACTTGCTGCAGAACACCCTATTACGAAGTACATCGTAGAGCATAACTTAATCGATGAAGAGACAGCAGGTAAGATCACAGTGATTGCAAATATGAGTGAGCGTGAAAGAGCACAGGCAGACAAAGAGGGATATCCGCTTGGAATCACTGTAGTTCATCCACTCACAGGAGAAGAAATCCCGGTATGGACAGCGAACTTCGTACTTGCAAGTTACGGTGGCGGTGCTGTTATGGCTGTACCTGCACACGATGAGAGAGATCATGAGTTTGCAAGCAAGTATGACCTTCCGATCAAAAGAGTGATCAGCGGTGGAGAAGAACTGCCATATACGGGTGAGGGTGAATTGGTGGATTCCGCTGCATTTACCGGATTGAATAATTATGAGGCTAAGGCGAAAGTCATCGCAACCTTTGAAGAGGCAGGATTTGGTAAGGGTACGACTAACTTCAAGCTACGTAACTGGGGTGTAAGCCGTCAGCGCTACTGGGGTGCGCCGATCCCGTTTGTTCACTGTAAATCTTGTGGACTGGTACCTGAAAAGATAGAAAATCTTCCGATTGCCCTGCCTGAAGATGTAGAGATCACTGGTGAAGGAAATCCGCTTGAAAACCATCCGACATGGAAACATTGTAAGTGTCCAAAATGTGGAGAAGAGGCTATTCGTGAAACAGATACACTTGATACCTTTGTACAGTCAAGCTGGTACCAGTTCCGTTATGCAACCAATCCTAAGAAGTGGAATGAGGTAGGTATCGATAAAGAAGAAGCGAATTACTGGCTGGGTGTTGACCAGTATATCGGCGGGATCGAACATGCGATCCTTCACTTACTATATGCAAGGTTCTTCACGAAAGTACTTCGTGACCTGGGATATGTCAATATCGATGAGCCGTTTAACAGATTGCTTACACAGGGGATGGTTACCATGGATGGTGCGAAGATGAGTAAGTCCAAGGGGAATACCGTAGACCCTGATAAGCTTATCGAAGAGTATGGGGCAGATACGGCAAGACTCTTTATCCTTTTTGCTGCGCCACCGCAAAAAGAGCTTGAGTGGAATGATAATGCTGTTGAGGGTGCCTTCAGATTTATTAAAAAACTTTATGACAGAGCGGATAAAGTCACAAGTAAAACATTGCCTGTGATTGAGCACGGAGCCCTTTCAAAAGAGTCTAAACTTGCACGTCAAAAGATCTATGAGGCATTACAGAAATCAGCAGATGTATACGAAAAGACATTTGCGTTCAACACACTGATTGCAGCGTGTATGGAGGCGATGAACGCGCTTGATAAACAAGAAAGCACTGAGGTATGGAGCGAGGGAATGTATGTGATGCTCAACCTCCTTGAGCCTATCATCCCGCATGCAGCAAGTGAACTGAGTGAAGTACTCTTTGAAAGGGAAAACCTCAAAGCACTACTTGAAGTAAAAGAAGAGGTGTTTGTTCAAGAGAGCATCCTTTATGTTGTGATGATCGGCGGGAAGAAGCGTACGGAGTTTGAGATCTCTCCTAGTGCCAGCCAAGATGAGATCCTTGCAAAAGCTAAAGAAGAAGGTGCTAAGTGGCTTGAGGGCATGCAGATCGTCAAAGAGATCGTTGTACCGAATAAATTGGTCAATTTAGCTGTAAAACCGAGCTAAACAATGATAAGAAGAGAGGGACGTATGCGTACTACTGTAAAATTTTGGATGACTATTAGTATGATGTTACTTGTCAGTGCATGCGGATATAAACCCTCTTCTCATGTGATCCAACATGTTTTTTCCGATACTGTGTATGTAGAGGTGCTTGTTGATAGGGCTGAGCCTGAAAATGCACCTTATGTAAAAGATGAGATGAACCGTCTGGTCTACACACGATTTAAGGGGCGTATCGTTTCTAAAGAAGAGGCACAAAGTCAAATCCGACTCTCTTATGCAGGAAGCAGCTTTATACCACTTTCCTATGAAAATGGTTATGTCACTCGGTACCGTGCAGTTATCAGAGTGAAGTTTGATATGGTAACTAAAGCAGGTAGAGAAACGAAAACCATTAGTAGTATTGTTGAATCAGATATTCAGGCAAGTTCATTGACCTCTTCTGCATTGAGAATAGACGCTATACGTATAGGACTGGGGAAAGCATTGGATGAGTTCTTGGCATATGTGAGTGCTAAAGGAATGTTAAAAGAAGTAAAATGATGGACTCTTTTGATACATTTCTTCAAAATAAACCTCTTTACTATAAAGAGATAGACCACGAGCGTGTACACATCGCCTACGGACAATTAAAATCTCATATTAAACACCCTAGAACCGTGCATATCGTAGGTACCAACGGAAAGGGTTCAACTGGCCGTATGATCGCGCATCTGGCCTATAAAAGCGGTCTTAAGGTGGGACACTTCTCATCCCCCCATATCTTAAAGTTCAATGAACGTATCTGGCTCAATGGCCGTGACAGTACAGATGAAGTGCTTGAAGTGGCGCATCAAAGACTTTTTGGTATCCTGGGTAAAGCGTTGAGTGAAAGTTTGAGTTACTTTGAGTATACGACACTGTTGGCTTTTATTGTCTTTGAAAATTGCGACCTGATGGTTTTGGAAGCTGGATTGGGCGGAGAATTTGATGCGACGAATGTCTGTGATAAAGCACTCTCTGTCATCACGCCTATAGGCATTGACCATCAGGCTTTTTTGGGTGAAAGTATCGAAGCCATAGCCGGTACAAAGATACGAAGTATCCAAAAAAAGGTGTTACTGGCACCACAAGTCTATGATGAGGTACTAGAAGTTGCCAAAGAGATAACAGAGGTGAAGGGTGCTAAACTCTATCTTTCCAAATGTCCAAGTGAGAGAGTGACACAATTAGGAGTTATTGCAGAGGAAAGATCCTGGGGCAATTATCTGGTAGAGAATGCTTCAGTGGCACTACAGGCTTTGGATATTTTGGATATCTCCTATCAGATCGATGATCTACGCACATTGGAACTTTTTGGACGTTTTTATCCCTTGACAAAAAACATCCGTATCGACGTGGGACATAATCCTTTAGCGGCAAAGGCCATAGAGAAAGCTTTAGATAAAAAGGTGGTTCTCATCTATAACAGTCTTGATGATAAAGATTATGAAGCAGTGCTGCAAACACTGAAACCCAAAGTCAAACATGTGGAGATCATTCCCATCGATTCACAACGAGCGACCACTTTAAGCGAGATAGAAAAAGCCATTCAAAAAGTAGGTATTGACTATAGCTACTTTGAGGGTAAGATAGACAAAAATGAGCAGTACCTGGTATTTGGGTCATTTTATGTTGTAGAAGAATTTTTAAACAGGATGCAAAAGAAGAGTGATGTACCAAAGTAATATTTACGAATACCTAGAAGGGTTACAGGAAGAAAAACTCCTTATCTGTAAAGATGACAAGGAAGCAGTTCAGATACGGGATATAGCCGTTTTACTTGGATTTGACACCTTTGTACTACCAGACCTTCGAGTGAGTGTAGGGGAAGATCTGCGTGCGTATGATGAAGAGATACATCTATTGTTTATACAGTTGGCTTCGTTCTATAAAAGTACAAAGAAAAAGATACTTGTCTCACCGTTGCGTACATTGCTTATCCCTTTCCCAAAAGCAGAACTGTTTGAGACCCGCACTATAGAATTCGGTGATACTTTAAATATGCAGGAACTCAAGGATACCCTCTATCAGTGGGGATACCATTTTACGGATATTGCTGCGAGTCATGGGGAGGTCTCTTTTCGTGGTGATATTATAGATATCTATCCTATAGATGCAGACAAACCTTACCGTATCTCTTTGTTTGATGAGGAAGTAGAGACCATCCAGTACTATGATGAAGGTACTCAGAAACGTTCCAATGATGAGTTGGAATCCTTGACTTTTACACCGGCATTTTTGGCGCTTAATAAAACCCAGCATGAAGCCCTTAAAAGCAGAACTGAACGAAGCAATTATGACACCTTTGTCAAAG
Source organism: Sulfurovum xiamenensis (assembly GCF_030347995.1). Taxonomy (NCBI): domain Bacteria; kingdom Pseudomonadati; phylum Campylobacterota; class Epsilonproteobacteria; order Campylobacterales; family Sulfurovaceae; genus Sulfurovum; species Sulfurovum xiamenensis. The sequence continues at coordinate 421,998 of NZ_JAQIBC010000001.1, read as the reverse complement.
ACATCGATTCATTGGGGTTATGGCACCTCGATGATCTGGGGGAGAGTGCTTTAACACTTTTTGACGGCGTTTTGGCATCTGCTTTGGATGATGAACTCAAAGAAGTCTATGAGCTGGGTACACCACTTGTACCACGGGAGTCATTTTTACTTCCAGCCATTCCGGAAGGGCATAAATATTGTGATTTAGAAGCAGTAGACCCCAATAAATTACTCCAATCACACAAAGACAAAAAGATCACGATTATCGCTAAAAATGAGAGTATTGTACGTGGGTCAGAGCTGGAGTCGTTTCAAAATATAGCGTTTGTCTACCAAGAGGGTATCGTCAATCTTTTAGGTGCAGACAGGCTGATACTCTCACTCAATAAACCTGTGAAACGTAAAAAGGTAAAGAAAGCCACACTGGTACTGGATGAACTGAAGCCCGGTGACTATGTGGTACATGAAAATTACGGTGTAGGTATCTTTAAAGGGATAGAAAAACGTGATGTACTGGGTGCAACCAGTGAATTTGTAGTGATGCATTATCAAAATGAAGATGCGTTGCTCATCCCCGTCTCGAACCTTGAAGTGGTAGACCGTTATGTAGCTGAAGGCGGTGTATTACCGATACTTGACAAGCTGGGGAAAGCCAGTTTTAAGAAGCTCAAAGAAAAAGTCAAAGAGAAGCTTTTTGCGATCGCTTCACAGATTATCAACCTCTCTGCACAACGTCATTTGAAAAAAGGTATCAAACTCAAAATCGACATGGAAGAGCATGCTATCTTTATGGCAGAGGCCGGTTTTGTACATACCGAAGACCAGGAACGTGCCATCAACGATATGTTGGACGATATGAGTTCAGGCCGGATGATGGACAGACTGCTTTCTGCAGATGTAGGATTCGGAAAAACAGAGGTGGCAATGAACGGGATGTTCGTAGCGGTCAAAAATGGTTACCAGGCCATGATGATCGCCCCTACGACTCTGCTGAGTTCACAGCATTACAAAAGCCTTAAAGAGCGTTTTTCCGGTCATGATATCAAAGTAGCCAAACTGGACAGGTTTTCTACGACAAAAGAGAAGAATGCTACGCTTAAAGGGTTGCAGGAAGGAACTATAGATGTGGTTGTAGGCACCCATGCGCTACTCAAAGCAAAGTTCAAGAACCTGGCACTTGTCATTATCGATGAAGAGCATAAATTCGGTGTAAAACAAAAAGAGGCTCTCAAGGAGATCTCTATCGATGTGCACCTTCTTAGCATGTCTGCCACACCGATCCCAAGATCTTTGAATCTTGCAATGTCTGAAGTCAAGTCTTTCTCTGAGATCCTTACGCCGCCTACAGAGCGTCAAGGGGTACGTACCTTTGTGAAAAGTTATGATGATAAAGTGATAAAAGAAGCCATACTCCGTGAGATGCGGCGCGGCGGACAGATCTTTTATGTCTTTAACTCTATCGCTGGGATAGAAGAGAAAAAGAAGCAACTGCTTGAGATACTTCCCAAACTGCGCATCGCAGTGCTTCACTCTAAGATCTCCGCAAAAGAGACGGAAGATGAGATGATGCTTTTTGGAGACGGGGAGTATGATGTCCTGCTCTCTACTTCGATCGTAGAGTCAGGGATACATATGCCGCATGCCAATACCATGATCGTGGATGGTGCGGACAATTTTGGAATCGCAGATCTGCATCAGCTTCGTGGACGTGTGGGACGTGGAGTTAAGGAGGGGTACTGCTACTTTATGGTCACGGATAAGGAACGGTTGACAGAGAATGCAAAACGCCGTCTGCTTGCATTGGAGTCACATTCCGATCTGGGAAGCGGTGCAGTCCTTGCCTTCCATGATCTTGAGATACGGGGTGGAGGGAATATCATTGGTGAAGCACAGTCCGGGCATATCAAGCAGATAGGGTATTCCCTCTATCTGCGTATGCTTGAAGATGCCATTAAAGAACTCTCAGGACAAGACAAGGAAGTAGCACAGAATATCGATATGAAACTCTCCATTAATGCGTATTTGAATGAAGAGTTGATAGAAGAGGACAGATTGCGCCTCGAACTCTATCGGCGTCTCTCACTCTGCGAAACTACAGGAGAGGTCTATGAGATCGAGGCAGAGATAGCAGACCGGTTTGGAAAGCTCGATGTTATCACCAGACAGTTCATTGATGTGATCGTGATGAAGGTCCTGGCACGAGAAAAAGGTATCTCCAAAGTCTCTTCGTATGGTGAAAATGTCTTTATCGAATTCATAGATGAGGCCAAAGAGAGAGTGGTATTGAAATCACCTAGTAAGGATGATGATGACATTATCGCTACAGCCATGGGGTATTTGAAGTAGTAGACTCAGATATTAACCTTCAATTAACCTCACAAAAGTATACTTTTCACATAAAAATGTAGGAGAGTAACTTGAGTCAAACCATAGAAAACATCAAAACAGAAATCTCTAAAGTCCTTGTCGGACAGGATAAGATGATCGAAGGACTTTTGGCAGGTTTACTTTGTCGCGGACATATCCTGCTAGAGGGTGTCCCAGGACTTGCAAAAACGACCGCGGTCAATGCATTGGCAAAGACACTGGGACTGAACTTTAAACGTGTTCAGTTCACACCGGACCTACTTCCTTCTGATATCATAGGTACTGAGATCTATGACCCATCCAACAATACATTTAAGATCAAACAAGGCCCTATTTTCACCAACCTTCTACTTGCCGATGAGATCAACCGTGCTCCGGCCAAAGTACAGTCTGCACTCTTGGAAGTGATGCAGGAGAGGCAGGTGACCATCGGAGACGAAACCTTCAAAATTGATCTGCCATTCTTGGTCATGGCGACACAGAACCCGGTAGAACAAGAAGGTGCCTATGAACTTCCTGAGGCGCAGCTTGACAGATTTATGATGAAAGTGGTGGTCGGTTATAACACCAAAGAAGAAGAGTTGGAGATCGCAAGACGAGTAGCGAATAACAGCTTTGAAGAGATCCAGCAGGTAGCGACCATTGAAGATCTCAATAAGATCAGAGAAGAAGCGCTTCAGGTGCATATGGATGAAGAGATCGAAGCCTATATCATAGAACTTATTTCTGCAACACGTGATCCTAAGGCATACGGCCTTGAAGAGCTTGAAGCGTATATCGAATTTGGCGCAAGTCCGCGTGCGAGTATCGATATGTATAAGGCTGCGCGTGCGATCGCTTATTTGAAAGGGCAGGATTATGTGTCACCGATAGAGATCGCGTATATCGCCAAAGAGATCCTTCGCCATCGTATCATACTCTCTTATGAAGCACAGGCAGAAGAGGTGACACAAGATGAGATCATAGAGAAGATTTTAGCTGCTGTTCCAATTCCTTAGAGGTATTTGTTTTGAACAAAGCTGTAAAGAAAATTATCCTAAAAACCAAAAAGCAGGTTTATGGAGATATGCTGGGAAACAATGCCTCTCTCTTTCAGGGTGAAGGCTTTGAGTTTGCAGAGCTCCGTGAGTATGTCTATGGTGATGATGTACGTAAGATAGACTGGAAAACAACGGCAAAACTAGGCAAACCTTTTGTAAAGATCTACAAAGAGGAGCGGGAGCTTAATGTCGTGGTGGTTTCGATGCTCGGCGGGTCTGTCTATTTTGGCACCGTAAAACAAAAGTCGGACATTATCGCTGAAGTCGTGGCTACCCTTGGTTTTTCTGCTGTAAAGAACAGTGATCTCTTTTCACATATGATCTTTGCAGATCAGCTGTATGAAGCAAGCAAGGCAAGTAAAAAACTTTTTTCCGTACATAAAGCAGTGGAAGATGTCTATGCATTTGACCCGATAGGAAAAGAGGGTGATTTTTCTGCCTTGGTCGAGACGCTGCATAACCGTTTAAAAAAGAAGTCTTTGCTTTTTATCGTGTCTGACTTTGTAGGTGATATAGACTTGAAACTGCTGAGTAAAAAACATGATGTCTTTGCCGTGATGGTACGTGACAGGTTTGAAGAGAATCCTTCTGAACTTGGGTATCTCAGACTCATAGATATGGAGAGTAAACAGAGTTTTGAAGGAGATGTGAACAGTGCTACACTGAAAAACTACAAGAAAGCGTTACATGACAATGATGAAAAACTCTATAAACAGTTCAAAAAACAGGGGATACGGTTCTCCAAGATCTATACGCATGAAGAACCGGCACTCAAATTAATGAAAAGAATGAGGTGATAGTAATGGATACGAATGAAACAGCAAATGTAAACGAGCAACTTAGAGACATTAAACCTTTACTTGAGATACCGGACAGTTCTTATTATATCTATTGGGGTTTGATCGACTTTGCTATTTTTTTGCTACTGGCTATTGTATTTTTTATAGCGAAAAAACTTTGGGATAACAGAAAGATCAATCTTGCCAAAGGCTACCTTGAAGCCATGAAAAAGATAGACTGGAAAGAGACGAAGAAGTCTGCGTATGAAGCCACACATTATGCAAGACTTTTGGCAACAGATGAGAGACGAAAAGAACTTTTTTCTCAACTCGAACCACTACTTGAACAGTATAAATATAAAAAAGAGGTAGATACGGTAGATCAGGATACCCTGAATAAATTTAACCTTTATGTGCAGGTGGCGGATGAGTCAGTTTAGTTTTGAGTATCCATACCTACTAGGGGTATTAGTCATATTCATTCTTTGCAGCCACTGGTGTAAAGAGAGAAGCCGCGCTATTTTTTTCCCTCATGTCAATACACTGATGGCTAAGAGTGCAGGTAAGTCCTCCCTGCTCTCCGTGTTAAAATGGGTAGGGATCACAACCGCTGTGGTCGCTTTGGCTTCTCCGGTACTTACAAAAAGCTACTCGAATACAAAAAAAGAGGGACGCGACATCGTACTGATCATTGATTCAAGTGATTCGATGCGACAGCAAGGGTTTGACCCTTCCGATCCATGGAAAAACAAGTTTGATGTCGTTAAGGAAGTCGTGGGTGACTTTATAGAAAAAAGAGAGAATGACCGTATAGGTATGGTCACATTTGCAGACATTGCTTTTATCGCATCACCGCTTACCTTTGAAAAGAAGTTTTTAACAGATATCACAAAAATGCAAGAGATGGGGATGGCAGGGAAACGAACGGCGATCAACGATGCGATAGTACAGAGTTACAATCTTTTGAGCAAAAGCAAGGCCCAGTCCAAGATCGCTATTTTACTTACCGATGGTATAGATAATATGAGCAAGGTACCGTTCGGAGATGTGAAAAGTTTGATAGAGAAGCGTGATATCAAACTCTATGCCATCGGTGTAGGTGATACCCGTGATTATAATGCGCAGTATCTGAAGGCATTGGCAGATGCAGGTAAGGGACTGGCATTTGGTGCGCAGGATGCAGCGACACTCTCTCAAGTGTATGATGAGATAGACAAGCTTGAGGCAACAAAGATCGATGACAAAAAGATCGTACAGCATACCTACCTCTATATCTACCCGCTTTTCTTGGCCATTTTGAGTCTGTTGATGTTTGTCTATATTAGAAACAGTAGGGGTTTATAGCGATGAGTTTTGTCAATCCGCAGTTTTTTTGGGCACTGATCGTGCCTTTTGTCATCTTTGCATTTCTCATCTCTACAAATAAGGAGAGACTTGCCCGTATCTTTGATGAGAAGGTACTGAAACGTTTGAGTGCGACAGATGAGAGTATGCCTATGGTTGTACGTAACATACTGATGCTCTTAGCACTCTTTCTGATGATCGTTGCAATGGCCAGACCGGTGATTGAAAAAGGTGACAGAACAGTAGAGGTGCAGGGATTGACATTGTTGACTGCACTGGATATCTCCGGTTCTATGCGGAGTACCGATGTCTATCCTAACCGTTTGACCTTCGCAAAAAAGAAGATGAACACCTTTTTTGATGCCATGCCGAGCGATGAGATAGGTGTAGTGGCCTTTGCATACAGTCCTTTTGTCTTGGCACCTTTTTCGAGTGACAAAGAGACCTTGAAAATGATGGTGGAAGGTGTAGATGACAGCTATATCAACATGGGTTCGACAGATTTCTCCGCTTTGGGTGAGCTGGCAAGCTCTTTACTAGAAAAAAAGAAACCTAAGATACTTATTCTTTTTACAGATGGTGGAGATGAAGAAGCCATTGCAGGGTTTGCAGAGATACTGAAATCAAATAAGATCGACCTTTATGTTGTACTGGTAGGAACTGAAAAAGGAGCACCTGTGATCGACGAGAATGGCAAACCTTTCACGCTTGAAGACGGTACCATAGCGATCACTCAAAGAAACGATGCATTGGGTGAATTAGCCAAAGAGAATGATGGTGCATATGTGGTGGCAAGTACAGGAAAAGAAGATATAAAGCAGCTGGTTTCCGTGATAAAAGGCAAATATCAAAACCAGCAGAAGGGAGAGGTGACCGTGAAAGAGCGTGTGGAGTATTTTTATTATCCATTGGGACTTGGACTGTTGCTTCTGCTTATTTCATTGAGTTCGATGCCCAGAAGGAGAAAAGTATGAGAAGGATGATCTTAGTGATGCTAAGTACAGGTGCTTTGCTTCATGCCGGAATTACCGACTTCAAAACCATCAAAGAGGCAAATAAAGCTTATGAGGCAAAAGAGTATGGTAAGAGTGCCGCTCTGTTAAACAGTTTAGATACAAAGAGTCCTCAAAAACAGTATGACATAGGAAATGCATTATACAAAGATAAAAAATATGATGATGCGATCAAAGCCTATGAAAAGGCAGAAGGTGTAGATGAAGGAACTAGATTACATAATATCGGTAACGCTCAGTTCCAGAAAAAAGAGTGGGATAAGGCTATTGAATCATATGAAAAAGCCTTGAAGGTGAAAGAGGATGAAGATACAAAATTCAACCTTGAGTTAGCAAAAAAACAGAAGCAAAAAGAAGAAGAACAAAAGAAACAAGACCAACAGGACCAAAATAAAAACCAGGAACAAAATCAAGACAAGAAGCAGAAACAGGATCAAAAACAGAATCAAGAGCAAAAAGATCAAGATAAAAAACAGCAAGAGCAAAAAAAAGATCAAAAAGACAAAAGTCAAAAAAAGAAAGAAGATCAGAAGAAAAAAGAGGGTGATAAGGAAAAATCAGATGCCCAAAAAGAGAAAAAAGGTGATAACGAATCATCTGAAGCCAAAGAACCCAAGAAGATGAGTAAAGAGGAGAAGCTTAAAGAGCAAGAGTTAAAACGTCTTATGAAAAAGATGGGACAGAAAAAAACACCTACGATGATGTATCAGATGGGTGAAGGTAAAAAAGGTCAAAGGAGTGAAGATGCGAAACCTTGGTAAAGTATTATTGGTGTTGACATTGGTCTTACAAGTGATGCGGGCCGATGGTGTAGAGGCCACGGTATCAAGTACAGAGGTTGTCAGTGGTAATGCTGTTGAGCTACGCATTAAAGCCATAGGAGATGACGCAGAATTCCCGGATATTCAAAAGATCGATGGACATAAAGTCATTGGGACGAATTCTGGAAGTAGCAGTTCTTATAGCTATATCAACGGAAAAATGAAAAGTGAGCATGCGACGACTAAAACCTTTACTTTTATTCCTGATCAAAATGTAACGATCCCTTCTTATGAAGTGAAGATCGATGGCAAAAAGTATAACACCCAGCCTATTGAGATAAAGATCGTTAAATCCAGCGCATCATTAGGGCAGAACGGTGATATGTTCTCTTTGCAGATGCGTGCAAATAAAACAAAGGTGATGGTAGGTGAATCTCTCATGGTGACGGTCTATTTTGCTTTGAAGAACAGTGTAAGACTCTCACAGGATATACAGTATACACCGCCAAGTTTCCCGGGATTTACCGTCACAGATGTGGGTGATCAAAATGCCTATATCAAAGGCAACTATCAGGTTCAAGAGGTACGCTATCTTCTTACCCCTCAAGCAGAAGGGAATTTTACAGTAAGCCCGGCCTATGCCAAAGTAGGTGTAGCAGATAGAGGCAGAAGAGATATCTTCGGGATGACCTTTGGAACAAAATGGAAGCAGACAGCATCAAACACGTTGCAGATAGAAGTTCTCCCTCAGGCTCAAGAGAGTGATCTCGTAGGAGACTTCACGATCGATACAACGATTGATGCACAGGAGGTAAAAGCCAACAAACCGGTCAATCTAACCGTGAAGATAGAGGGGAAGGGTAACCTGGAAAGTTTTGAATTCCCTAAATATGAGATAGCTGGAGTAACCGTGTATAGCGATGAAGCTAAGGTAGAGACGAAGGTGATTGATGGAGAGCTCTATAGCAATTACAGTAAAAGTTTTGCCTTTATAGCTGAAGAGGATTTTAGGATCCCCACACGAAGCTTTTCTATGTTAAGACCAAAAGATAAACAGCTCAAAGAGCTAGCTGTGAATGCCTACGATATTACCATTAAGAAGTCATCGGCTGCATCTTCATCAAGTGCAAAACCCCATACAAACGGTGTGGTGCAAACAAAGATATCACAACCTGTACAGACCAAAGAGGTGGTAGTAGAAAAAGAGGTAGAGGTAAAAAGTGTAGCATGGTGGATGTTGGCAGCAGCTTTTGCTTTAGGTATGCTGTTCATGTCTACACTAAAATGGTTGCCTCTAGTCATAAGACGAACGGAAAGTCCTTATAACGAGTCAGAAGCATTGAAGATACTGTATGGTCATATGAGCGAGGATGCCAAAATAGAAGAGATGGTCCGTAAACTTTATGCCCGTAAAAACGGTGATACATCTGTCCAGATAGACAAAAAAATACTTAAAGAGATGGTGGATCGCGTTAAGCAGTCGTGAAAAGTTTCATAATGCTAGTAGGCTGTGTCAGTCTAAAATATCATGTAACGTATTGGCCTCTCTCATCCAGTCGTTCAACGTCTCCCACTCTTCATTCTCTACCATCTTTTGGCATTTTTTCAGTTCTGACTGAAATGAGTTGATGGCTTCAAGCACATTGCTCTTGTTTTGTCGGAAGATATCTTCCCACATATTGGGAGAAGATTTCGCGATACGGCTCATATCTTTAAATCCACCGCCTGCCAGTGCAACAATACTTTTTGAATCTTCCTGTGCCATGACAGAGTTTGCTAAGGAATAACTTATCGCATGGGGCATATGAGAGATGAATGCAGCATGTCTGTCATGCTCCTTTGCATCCATACAGACGATATTCATGCCTATGTCGGTAAAAAGTTTTTTGGCAACATTTTGTTGATGTACCCCACTTTTTTCAAGGTCACAAAGTACGACAACTTTGTCCGTATAGAGGTCTTCAAGTGCCGCAGTAGGCCCAAACTTTTCGGTACCTGTCATAGGGTGTGCCGCCACAAAATGATGCCGGATATCTGAAGGAATAGAAAGAGAGATCTTCTCTTTTGTACTGCCCAGATCAATCACGGTACATCTATCATTTAAAGGCCCTAATTGTTGAGAAACGGAGATAATGCCATCTACAGGTATACTAAGAAAAATGATATCACAGCTTTTGAGTGCTTCGGTAGAGGTACAGATTTCATCAACGAGACCGAGTTGAAGTGCTTGTGAGCAATGAAGTTCATTATGGTCCAGTCCTATGAAATAATAGTCTTTGGAATGTTTTTTAAGCGCAAGGCTTAAAGAACCACCCATCAGACCTAAACCAACTATACCGACTTTGATTTTAGCCATAAAATACCTACTTTCTTTTTTGAAAGAGTATAGCATGATTTATCTGTTTCTTATGAGATTCTTATTGAAAAACAGATAGAATAGTGGCAAATTACACGAAGGCTTAATGATGATCAAAAAGACGGTACTGGCTCAGATATTACTTTCTTGGATGCTTATAGGTTCACTCCTTTCAGCTCAGAAAGTCACACAGATTAAATTTGAAGGTCTTTCGCATCTTTCTCCAACATCTGCAAAAGAGATCGCCGGCATCCATGTAGGTGAAGAGATAAATGCTGGAAAGATCAATACTTCTATTAAAAAATTTTTTGCGCAAGGATATTTTAAAGATGTGTGGGTAGACCAACAGGGTGGGATACTGATTTATCATTTTAAAGAAAAAATGGCTATCGCAAATGTCGATATCAAAGGGTATGGATCAGGTGATGATGGTATGAAGCTTTTGGAGGGTATAGGCCTTAAAAAGGGTGATCTCTATGATGAGAGACGTGTGAAGAAAGCCAAAAGAACACTGATCGCCAAGTTGGAGAGTCAAGGCTATTACGACACAGTGGTTGATGTGAGTACAACACCTATAGGGGAAAGCAGTATTGCGATCGCGTTTGATGTCAACAAAGGTGAGAAGATCATTATCGAGGAACAAAACTTCGTAGGTGCTGAGGAGTTGGTTCAAAGTGATCTTGAATTAGAGCTGGCGAACAAAGAAAAAGATTTCCTTGGTTGGATGCCTTGGAGAAATAATGGTGAAGCGACGGTAGACCAGCTTGAATATGATGCGTATAGAGTCAAAGATGTGTATATGAGACATGGGTATTTGGATGCTTATGTAAGTAAACCGCTGATGAGGGTAGATTTTGGTTCTTATAAGGCTAAAGTAGATTATCAAGTTATTGAGGGTGTACAGTATCGTGTAGGAACCATAGGCATCTCCCAGGATGTCAAAGGGCTTGATACCGAAGATCTTAAAGATGAACTGATATTGAAAGAAGGTAAAATATTTAACATTAAGCGTATGCGAAAAGATATAAGTATTTTGGAAGAAGAGGTCGGTAACCTTGGTTATGCATTTGTCAAAGTTTCTCCGCAAATGCATAAAGATCCCGAAAAGAAGATCATTAACCTTAATTATGTAGTTCAACCAGGAGAAGTTGTGACGATCAATGATGTGATCATTTCGGGTAACGACACGACTAAAGACAGGGTGATCCGCCGTTATATCTATTTGGCACCTGGAGATACATTCAGTGCCAGAGATCTTAAAGACTCAAAGAATGCATTGGGAAGAACAGGATTCTTTGAAAAAGTCGATGTTGAGAGTCAAAGGATCTCAGCAGACAAGATCAATCTTCTTGTAAAAGTAAAAGAGACCTCCACAGGTACGATCTCTGCGGGTGGTGGATACGGAAGTTGGGAAGGGTTAATGTTTAATGCCTCTATTTCAGACAGAAACTTCTTTGGTTCGGGTATCAATACGACTATAGGCTTTGAAGTATCAAAAAGGTCAACTAATTATACGCTCTCTTTCGTCAATCCAAAAGTGTGGGACAGTATGTATAGTCTGGGTGTAAGTCTTTACAAAAAAGAGTATGAGTATATAGATTATACACAAGATCAGTTAGGTGGATCAGTGAACATAGGAAGGGAATTTTATAGATATTTCCATGCTTCCGTGGGGTTGGGATATGTCGATAATCAGTCAACAATGAATGATACAAATTCCACATTGTTCGATAACTATTATTTTAATCTTTATAATGATCAGTATAAAAAGACTTCCCTGTTTGCAAGTATAAGTTTTGACAACACAGATGATTTCTATGTACCAAGAGAAGGAATGATCGCAGCACTGAATTTTGAATATGGACAATTGGATGGAGATGATTATAATGCGACGCAATATCCTAGTGGTTTTGCAGATATTTTTAAGACAAGTGCAAAAGTAGGATTCTTTTATGGCTTGGAAGATTGGATCGATTATGATCTTATCTTACGCCTTAAAGGAAGAATGACAACGATTCTAAGTGATGATGATGCATATCTTCCAATCGCGGAAAAACTCTTTTTAGGGGGGATAGGATCAGTCAGAGGGTATAACCCTTACTCTCTTTCTCCATTGGATCCAACGACATATACACGTACGGGGGGTAAACATAGAGCCTCTGCAAGTGTTGAAGCCAGTATTCCTCTTTCTGAGGCAGCAAAGATGAGACTGGCATTCTTCTATGATTACGGTATGATCGGTGAGGATAGTTTTAATGAGATCACAAGATCATCTACGGGTGTGGTGGTTGAGTGGCAGTCAGGATTTGGACCGATCAATCTCGTATTCTCGTATCCGATAGATGAAGAAGTTGATGATCGAACACAAGCATTTGAGTTCTCCATGGGAACCAAATTCTAGAATCACCCCATTCAAAAGGCAAGGTTTACTCCTTGCTCGCTACCTCCTATTTAAATCCCCAATTTTTTATTTTTAGGCAATGTACTTTCATCTTCTATAATGATGGCAAACGGTATGGGTTTTTCTAAAGCTTTTACTTTCTCTTTTGCCAAGTATAAGGGTTTGTCAGAGATGATACGAAGCGTTTTATTTGTATAGGTAAATGTGATGCCGGCATTGTTAGAAGCTTCTTGTAGAAGTACGGTAAGCGTATAGATAAAGCTTAGCCAAAGCAGTGTACTTTTTTCCGGAAGAAGTGGTTTGTAGTGTGTAAAGAGAGGTTTGTTTAAAAGCTCTTTTTCATTCATCCGCAACAGGAATGATATAAGAAGTATCTCTTCATGGGTAAAACCATGGTTGAGCTCTTGCATGGCGATATAAAAGGCATGTTGATGTGATCTATAAACCGTCAGTGTTTGTCCAATACTGGAGAGTTTTACTGCCCATAGAAGTTCTTTTTCATACTGTTTATTATCATTAATATCTTGTTGCAGCACTGTATAAAGGTTTGAAGCCAGTTTACGTTTTGTTTTCTGGTTTTTTTGTATATTGACCAGAGGTTGAAACCTATCTAAGATAGAGGTAACACTGGGATTAATACGGCTTGGAAATTTGAGGTTATCTTTTTTAAGAAGTTGCTCAAGATATACCCCTTCTCTTACACCGGCTGCACTTGAAATAACCGTTTCTGTACCAATATGGGAGAGTATTTCATTGAAGATCAGTGTCCCTTCACGTATGGTGTCATAACGGTTTTTTTTCAATCCGAATCGTTTAAGGTTCTTGGCACTTGAGAGCGGGATGGCATCGAGGTAGGATCTATGTTCACTCACATTATAGGTAAAAGCATGGAGTTTATCTAAAGGGTATGCAACTTGTTTCATAATACCCTTAGAGAGTGTTCTTGCAGTCCCACCTATACCAATGGCCAGTGTATGTCTAAAATGCTCTGGAAGCTTCTCTAATTCATGTTGTATGTATGCTTTAGCTTTTTCATTGATCTCTGAAGGGTTCACACCTTTGTCAAAAAAGAGTTCTTTGAGTCTTACGGTACCAAGATCAAGGGAGTAGGTATCGACGATGTATCCATGTTTTATAAGTGTCATATCGGATGACCCCCCTCCGATATCTATACTAATCCCTTCACTGATAGGCAGTAAATTCACTGCAGCTATACCACCATATTTTGCTTCTTTGTTGCCATCGATCACTTTGATGGAAAGTCCAAGTTCTTTTTGTATCCACTGGACAAACTCTTTTCCGTTCGGTGCATCTCTCAGTGCAGACGTAGCGATACAAAGTGTTTTATTTGCCTGATATTTGTCTATGGTATGAAGGAAGGATTTTAAGGTGAAGTAGGCTCTTTTGATACCGATGGGTTGAAGATACCCCTCTTTTTCATAAGCAGCTTCACCAATACGAACTTTGGATTTTTGTTCGCAAATCAGATGAAAGCCATATCGACTTGTTTTTTCAAAGATCACAAGTCTTGCTGAGTTCGAACCGATATCAATGATAGCAGTTCGTTTTGACATAGATTATTTACTCTTCTTCTTGCAGTTTATCATATTTGAATTTTAACTCTTCAACGGTCTCACTATTGTCAGGATCGGGGATAATACAGTCTACAGGACAAACCGCGATACATTGAGGTTCGTCAAAATGACCTACACACTCTGTACATCTGTCAGGATCGATAATATAAACCGGATCATTTTCTTCGATTGCCTCATTAGGACACTCTTCTCTACATGCATCACATGCGATACATTCGTCAGTAATCATTAATGCCATGGTTTCCTCTGTCTTATGTTATTTATACGAGTTATAACGGAACAAAGCTTATGCTTAAATTAAATTATCTGTGAATTTATAATAAAATTTTACTTTGGTAGTTTTTCGGTAAAATAGAACAGGATGTATCATCTATTTTTCCAGCAATTTTGTACCATATTTTTTGATGAAATCATAGACTCTATCTCTCATTATAGCATGGTAAAAAGGAGTAGTTTTATATGCTGAATGAAGTATTTTCATCCAAATGAGGAGGAAAATACTTCAATGTGCTCTTAGGGGCGTTTGATCTATGAGATCTTTTTAGGAAAACAGAATCTATAACCGCGTCTTCTGACCGTTTCGATCGTAGTGATATCTAAAGGTTTATCCATCTTTTGACGGATCTGGTTGATGGCAACTTCAATGACATTCGGTGTTACCAGCTCCGGTTCTTCCCAGATCGCATCAAGCAGCTGCTCTTTAGAGACGATCTGATCTTTATGCATAGCCAAGTGTGTCAAGACTTCAAATGGTTTACCTTTAAGTTCTATCTCTTCACCCTCATAGATGATCTTCTCTTCTTCAGGATTAATGATGAGGTCTTCTATCTCGATAATGTTAGAAACACCAAATCTTAGTTTTGCCTCAATACGTACCAGTAAAATATCATAATCAAGAGGCTTTCTGACAAAATCATCGGCACCGGATCTCAGTGCTTTGATCTCGCTCTCTTTGTCCTCCCGTTCAGAAAGAACAATGACGGACGTTTTGTGTGCTTCTGTTTTGATAGTAGAGATAATATCCAGATTCTTATCACTGCCAGATGGCCATCCCAGTAGTACTAGATCGTAGTTTCTGATCTGCAGAAAATATCTTGCATCATCAAGATTTTCAGCTACATCATTCTGATAACCTTCCTGTGTCAACGTATCTGAAAGTGTCTTACTCTGTGCCACTTCATCTTCTATGATCAATATTCTCATAACATGCACCTTTTTTGAATCTTTAAGATTTATTTAATATTATAGCATAAAAAATAGCGCTTTTTAAAAAAAATTTAAAAATTCCAAGTTTTACTTAAGGAAACTGTACATTGGGTTAAGATATCCGGTTTGGAAATCTTGAGTGAAAGTGTTTGTAGCTGTGGGTAGGTAGTGTAGAGGATCTCTTTGAGCCCTAAAAGCGCATTTTCCAAAAGTTCATAGCGCTTTTCTTTAAGTTCATTTTGTATCAGCAGTACCATATCTGCATAATCAATGAACTGATCATCGCTGTAATCATAGGAAGCTTGAAGGTTGATGATAACACGTTGAGGTCTGTCTCGCTCAAAGTCCAGTAAGCCGATGATCACATCAAAAGTTAGATCCTCTATGTGAATGGTCATATTAGACTTTGCCTTCTTCTTTTTTGAAGAGTCTTACGATATTTGGAATATGCTTATAAAAGATGATAAATGCAATGATCCAAATAGGTGCATGAGAACCTATTCCAGGTACTTCAGGATAGATGAGATAAGAGGCGATAATGAACGCTACGAGCCCAATCAGTGATGAGAGTGATGAGATCTTCAATCCTTTGGCTGCGATCAGCCACACAACAATAGCGATCAACGCAGGGATAGGCATCATAATAAGCAGTACACCAAAGCCGGTAGCCACGCCTTTTCCCCCTTCAAAAAACAAAAATGCAGAAAAACAGTGACCCACGACAGCCAGTACTGCAAGGGTCCAGAGTACGCTTTCGGGTGCATCAAGCATCATTGCTACGAGTATCACAAGCGCACCTTTGATAGCATCTAAGAAGAGTGTGATCGCCCCTAGTTTTTTTGCCAGTTTAGGATCTTTCTCTTTTACTACACGAAGCACATTGGTCGCACCTATATTACCGCTACCGGCTTCTTTGATGTCAACCCCTGCAAATTGTTTAGCAAGCAGGTATCCAAAAGGGATCCCGGCTATAAGATAGGCTGCGAGATAAAGTAAAATATTCTGATTTGTTAAAAAGTCCATGATCCGTCCACAATAAAAATTTATACTGCAATTTTAACCGAATTTTGATAAAATAGCCACAATAGATAAGGATATATAAGATGAGTATAGATTATAAAGCAGAAATAGACAGACTAAAAAAAGAATTGGATGTTACAGTAGTGGCACACTATTATCAGCGTGATGAAGTCTTTGAAATGGCTGATATCACGGGTGACAGTCTCGAGCTGGCACGCAGATGTCAGGCAGATACAAACCCTTGGGTCGTTTTTTGTGGTGTCGGTTTCATGGGGCAAAGCGTCAAGGTTATTGCGCCTGAAAAACGTGTACTCATGCCAAAGATCGCCTGTTGTGCTATGGCACGTATGATGGATGGATCGTATTTTGACGAATCGGTACAGTATATGGTAGACAGAGGTATTGCCAAAGAGAATATCCTGCCTATTACCTATATTAACTCTGATGCTTCAGTCAAAGCAAAGGTAGGAAAGATGGGTGGACTTGTATGCACCTCTTCCAATGCCTTCAAGATCATTGAGAAAGGTTTGGAGAGCGGGAAAAAGATCCTCTTTGTCCCAGATAGATGTCTAGGGCAGAACTTTGCGATACAGATGGGATTGAAATCTTGTGTGATCGGTGTAGAGGAAGAAGGGAAAGAGTGTGATCCTAAAGAGGCAGATATCATCTGTTTCAATGGTTTCTGTTCTGTACACCAGCTCTTTACAGTAGATGATGTTGAGTTCTACCGAAACAAGTACCCTGGCATTAAAATCGCTGTACACCCAGAATGTGATCCAAGTGTGGTGCTTGCAGCAGATTTTTCAGGTTCTACCTCACAGCTTATCAAGTATGTTAATGATCTTGACCCTGAACAAAAAGTAGCCATCGGTACAGAGTACAATCTTGTGAATAGAATGAGAAAAGGGAATACTTATGTCCTCTCCTCCACTAAACCGGAGTGTCCTACGATGAATGAAACAACGTTGGAAGATCTCTACAATACACTCAAATCGATAGAGGATAACAAGCCTATCAATGAGATCGTAGTGGACCCTGATACGATCAAATATGCCAATGTGGCATTAGAACGCATGCTGGCGATAAAATAATGTTAAAAGAGAAATTTTTAAAGGCTTTAGTGGCCGAAGACCTAGGACGTGGAGACCTCTTCTCTCGTATCAGTACCAGTAAGCCCATACGCGCATATATTATTGCAAAAAGTGATGGTGTATTGGCAGGTCAGGAGTATATAGATGCCTTTGCAAAAATGTATGACCTGACACTCGAGTGGAAAAAAAATGATGGCAGCCGTTTTAGTAAAGGTGAAAAGCTTCTTTTTATCTCCGGAGACTCAAAAACCATTCTCTCTTTAGAACGTTCTATTTTGGATATGGTCATTCATGCAAGTTCTATAGCGACCTTGACGGCTTCCTATGTGGATGCCATTAAAGATACGGGCGTGAAGTTGCTGGATACAAGAAAAACAAGACCTTTATTGCGTGAGTTTGAGAAGTATGCCGTACGCTGCGGTGGGGGGATCAATCACCGTATGGGCTTAGATGACTGTCTTATGCTCAAAGATACACATTTACAGACCATAGAGGATCTTGATGCTTTTATGAAAGAGGTACGACAAAAAATACCTTTTACTTCAAAGGTTGAGATAGAGTGTGAAAGTTTGGAAATGGCCAAGAAAGCCATGCAAGCAGGAGCAGATATCGTGATGTGCGACAATATGTCTACAGAAGAGACCGTAAAAGTTGTTGCATATAGAAATGAACATTATCCTCATATTTTGCTTGAGGCCAGTGGGAATGTGACACTTGATACGATCAAAAAGATTGCCGATACGGGAGTCGATGCTATTAGTTCGGGAGCTATTATTCATCAGGCAAATTGGATAGATTTGTCTATGAAGGTAGAGTAGTAACACTTCATTAACACTCTTTGTATATAATCTCAGACTGTGTGAATTAAACCATGAAAGAATAAAATGATGATTGAGAGTATCCCTTATGAAGAAGTCAGATCTAAGATAGCGTCTGCACATTCTGTCAGCATACTTTCGCACCTCAATCCGGATGCTGATACTTTGGGTACGGCTTTGGGTATCTATGCATTGTTAAGTAAAGACAAAAGGTTAAAAGTTGAAATAGTGAATGCTTCAACTGAGTTACCCCTGTATCTTAATTTTTTACCACACTTTAAAAAGATCAAGCATCATATGGATTATGCAGACAGTTTGATAATCTCCTGTGACTGCGGGAGTGTGGATAGACTGGGGTTTGATCTGGAGGGTCGAGATATTATCAATATCGATCACCATCAGAGTAATACATGCTATGGAAGTATCAACGTGGTGATACCAGAGTATGCCTCTGCATCACAGGTGGCCTTTGCATTGTTTAAAGCACTGTGTCCTATCAAGGCTGATGCAGCGACTTGCTTTTACACAGCACTCCTTTCTGATACACGGTTCTTTACAACATCCTCAGTCAATGAAGAAGTGTTTACCGTAGCACAAGAGCTTGTTCAAGCGGGTGCTTTACCTGATGAAATTGCGTGTCATTTTACGCAGAGACGACCATTGAGTTCATTGCGCATTTTACAAAGGGCTTTAAGCTCTTTATCTTTATACCATGACGCGGAGATAGCTACACTTATGGTAACAAAAGAAGATATAAGTGCAGCAGGTGCGACCGTACCTGATATGGAAGGTGTGGTAGATTATGCCAGATCTTTAGCGACGGTTGAGATAGCGATATTTGCGATGGAACTCGAGAAGGGTATTCGTATCTCTCTACGCAGTAAAAAAGTAGATGTTTCCAAAGTGGCTATGGCTTTTGGAGGTGGTGGGCATAAGGTAGCTGCAGGCTTCATACTTGCTCAAAGTGGGTTACAAGAAAGTATCGATACAATTTTAGAAAAGATAGAAGAATTAGGATTATTGGATGAGAAATAGAAGTGGTAAAAAAAGCGGAGCAAAACTAGCAGGTGGATTATTTTTAGTGGTATTGGTAGCTTTAGTTGCTGGAGCAGGGTATGTCTATACTGCACCGGAATTTGAAAGAGTAGTCCCGACAGTACATAGTGAACAAAATGTCTTTTGGAACCGTAAAGATCCATTGAAAGTGCAACTTTCTGACAATGAAGGATTGAAAAGTTTTCAACTGATCCTGAGTGACGGTACAAACAGCCTGATCGTTGGAGAGGGAACTTTGGAAGGAAAACCAAAAGAACAAATGCTTCTGGTGAACTATCCTCAAAGTAAGACTCTGGATCCAAAAGCAACCAAACTAAAATTAAAAGTCTTGGTCACTGACAGCAGTCTGTGGAACTTTACGCAGGGGAATAAGAGTGAAAAAGTGATCGACATCAATGTTGATTTCACAAGACCCAATGTCAATGTAGTCGCAAACTCTTACAGTATTACACAAGGCGGAAGTGCTTTGGTTGTCTTTCAAGCAGATGACGAGAATCTAGAGACACTTTATATAGAAGCAGGTGATACAAAGTTCAAAGCACAGCCATATAAAAAAGAAGGATACTATGCGGCACTGATAGCATGGGCTTTCACTCAGACAGAGTTTAAAGCGAAGGTAGTTGCAATAGATGCTGCAAAAAACGAACGTATGGCTGATATTCCTTTCTATCTTAAAAATTATCAGTATCAAGTGTCATGGATCAGAGCAAAAGACCACTTCATAGATGGAAAGATCACGGATCTTGCGTCAAGTGATCCTGAGTATGCGCATATCGATGATAAATTGGAAAAATTAAAAGCAATCAATGAGACCATGCGTTTGAAAAACGAAGCGCTGATCCACTCCTTAAGCAAAGAGGTCTCTTCAGATGTCTTGGAAAGTTGGAAAATAAAAAAATTCTATCCGCTTAGAAATGGACAAAAGGTTGCCAGCTATGGGGATGAAAGACATTACTACTATGGAAACAAAGAGAATGAAGTTTCTCAATCTTATCATGTCGGGTATGACTTGGCGAGTACAAAAATGGCGACGATAAAAACGTCTAATCCCGGTAAGGTCGTCTTTGCCAATGAAAATGGGATCTATGGAAATATGCCTATGATCGATCATGGATTGGGTCTCTATTCACTCTATGGGCACTGCTCTCAACTCTTGGTCAATGAAGGTGATGAAGTGAAGACGGGAGATGCCATAGCAAAAACAGGTGTTTCAGGTCTGGCATTGGGTGATCACCTCCATTTTGGTCTTTTGGTTCAAGGTATAGAGGTTAGACCCGTAGAGTGGTTCGATCAAGAGTGGATCAGAAAGAATGTAGACAATGTTTTTAAAGCTGCTGACAAGATCATTCAGGGGAAGTAGACTAAAAATTATACAGAGTAAAAGTATACACTTTGCAATAATTATTATATTATACTATAATACGCCAATAAAAAATTGAGAAAGGAGGGAGCTATGCAACAAAGAACACTGAAAAAAGCTGTGGAAGTTGTAGGTATAGGTCTGCATAAAGGTGAACCGATCAAGTTGAGACTTGAACCGCTTGATGTAGATTCCGGTATTATTTTTTATCGTGAAGATCTAGCGATGAGAATACTGCTTTCTCCCGATTCGGTCATTGATACACGTATGGCTACGGTCATAGGGAATGAGAAAGGGTATATCTCGACCATCGAGCACTTTCTTTCTGCCGTCTACGCGTATGGTATAGACAATATGCGTGTGATCGTGGATGGAAACGAGATGCCTATCATGGATGGATCCTCCATCTCTTTTTGTCTTTTATTGGAAGAGGCAGGTATCCATGAACAGGATGCTCTAAAGAAAATTATCCGTGTGAAGCAGCCTGTTGAGGTACGAGAAGGTGATAAATTTGTGCGTTTGTTACCGCATGAGAGCGCAGAGTTTGATTTTCGTATCAAGTTTGATCATCCCGTCATCGGTGATCAAAAAGAGCATTTTGAGTTCAGTACCAAAGCGTTTGTAGAAGAGATCGCAAGAGCAAGAACATTTGGATTTGCCAAAGATATACAGTATCTGCAGAGTCAGAACCTGGCGCTTGGTGCAACACTGCAAAATGCCATAGGGCTGGATGACCATAAAGTACTTAATCCTGAAGGGTTGCGTTTCGAGAATGAATTTGCAAGACACAAGATCTTGGATGCCATGGGTGATATGTTGGTCGCCGGTCATAATATACTAGGTAAATATGAATCATTTGCAGGCAGTCATGATCTCAATTATAAACTTACATCCAAATTACTCTCAGACAGTAAAAACTATGATCTTGTAGAAGTAGAAGAGTTACAAAGTAGAACATTTGCAAAAAGCTTTGCCTAAGAGATACGAACTCCTCGTTATATCCATCTCTTCACCTCTGTTGTTGGGGGTCTATGAAGAGGGTAGGCTTATTGAGACGATATCCAGTGAGTTAAAAACTTCCGAAATCCTTTTACCCCTGATCAAAGAGTCTCTTGACAAATATGATATCAGCAGGATCATCTATACCAGAGGTCCTGGTTCGTATATGGCTATCAAACTCACCTATATCATGCTTAAAACGATAGAGATTCTGCAAGGTATAAAGTGTGCTGGGTGTAGTGGTTTTGCCTTAAATGGTGGGGAACCTATCAAAGCGGTAGGAAACCTTTATTTTATCAAGGAAAAAGAGACTATAATTACAAAAAAATTTGAACAAGCGATCAATGTGAAGTTTACATTGCCTCAGAGTATTCAAGATCTTGAATTAGATGAAGAATCAACACCTGAGTACATACTGCCAGCTGTTTAGAATCCTGTGATCAGTTGCATGATCGACAGCTGGAGTTGACAAAGTGTCAGCGTAGTTTTGGGAGAAATCTCCAAAAGCGTTCAAAATAAGGACAATGATGTTTATAAGCGTACCTGCAACCTCTGCAAACTTAGGCCCCGGATTTGATACCTTGGGTCTTGCTGTAGACCTAAGAAATGAAATTACGATCACACCTTCAAAATTTTTGAGTCTTTCTACTCATGGAGAGGGTGATGACAATCCTAAAATAAAGAAGAATTCTCTGTTTTTAAGTATTTTTAATGAAAATTATAAAAGACTTACCGGAAGAGATGATAATTTTAGATTTGAGTTTCATAACCGTATTCCCATCTCAAGAGGACTCGGCAGTTCTTCTGCAGTGATTGTGGCTGCATTGAGTGCAGCGTATACGGCAGCAGATAAGAGATACAATAAAAGAGAGATACTCAACCATGCACTGCGCTATGAACATCATCCGGACAACATCACTCCTGCAGTCATGGGCGGGTTCAATGTCGCTTGTGTAGAGGGTGACAGGGTCTACAGCAAAAAAAGACGTATGCCTGACTATCTGAAAGCGGTAGTAGTGGTACCTAACCGCACTATATCGACGGCAAAATCGCGTACAGTGTTACCTAAAATGTACAGAAAAGAAGAGACAGTCTATTCTCTCTCCCGCTCTTCTTATATGACAGCACTTTTTATGAGCGAATCCTGGGACCTTTTACGTATTGCATCCAAAGACAAGCTCCATCAGGCAAGACGAATGAAAATGATGCCTGAATTGTTTGATGTACAGAAGTTGGCACTGAAGCATGGTGCACTGATGAGTACACTTTCAGGTTCAGGTTCTACATTTTTTAACCTTACCTACGAGAAAGATGCCAATAAAATAGCACAGGCACTGCAAGCACGTTTCCCGCAATTCAGGGTTTTTATTCTCTCTTTAGACAATAATGGTGTCATCACGAAGAGTTAAGCTGTACGCTTAATCTCTTTTTAGGTATAATACGCATGAATAAATCACAGCCAACACGTATGTGCATCGCCTGCCGAAGTAGACTTCCTCAAGACACTTTGATTCGTTTAAAACAAGAGGGTAGCGAGGTAGTAGGATTTGATGGTAAAGGAAGAAGCTTTTACCTCTGTGATATTTGTGTAAATAATGAAAAAAAAATCAAAGGCTTAGTGAAGCGTTTTAAACAGGATGAAGAACGATTTACCAAGTTGTTAAAAGCGTTGGCAAATGAAGCCGACACATGCAACTAGTTGCAGTATATTAAAGGAGTTAATCAAGAATGGATAAAGTTAAAATCCAAGAAATAGCAGATGAAGCAGGATTGTCAAACGCAGATTTGCTAGACAAAGCCAAAGAGTTAGGGTTTGATGTCAAAGCAGCCAATAGTACTATTAGTATGGAAAATGCTGGTATCCTCGTAGATTATGCGATTAGCGGAACATTGCCAAAAGGGTTCAAGAAACCTGGTAGCAAAGCAAAAATTACTGTCGTCAAGAAGAAAGAGGAAACTGTAGAGAAAAAAGTTTCAACACCTTCAGATGAAAGTGAGACTGTAGCAAAACCGGCAGCTGAAACTACAGTTGATACTTCTAAAGTAACGATAGAAGAGAAGGTTGAGGAAGTGGCTCCCGATAGCACTGAAAAACCTGCAGTTAAGAAAGTGAAGAAACGTAAAGGTATCTCTGTTGTAAGTAAGAAAACAGAAACTGAAGCACCTGCGACGATAGAAGAGTCTGAAGATAAACCACAGAAAAAAACACTTTCTCGAGGTGGCATTAAAATTGTAAGAAAAGCAAAACCTGCACCGGTAAGAGCTGCAACGAAGATTTCTATGGATGAACAGACACCATATGTATCAAAGAAGAAGCCTAAAAAAGTTGCAGAAGCAAGAGACAGCGGTACCAAGATAGACATTTTCAACCATGACAGTATGAGTGGTGATATCGATAGTGGTTTTGGTGAAGAAGAAGTCGTACTCTTAGATTTCTCTGATAAAAATATTTATGAAGATATGATGCGTCAAGAGCAGAAACGTAAAGAAGAAGCGAAGAAAAGAGAGCTTGCAGGTGTAGGAACTGGTAAAGGCAAACAAGCATTCCGTCCTCAACAGAAACGTTCACTGAAGCGTGGAGGTAAACGTAAGAAGTATGAGAAAGCTGAAAGCACAGAAGTGGTGACTTCAGTAGAGATCCCTGAGAATGTAAGGGTTTATGAGTTTGCTGAAAAAGTAAACCGTTCTGTAGGTGAAGTGATCGGTGTACTCTTTGCGTTGGGTATGATGGTAACGAAGAACGACTTTTTAAGTAAAGATGAAATTGAAATCCTTGCTGAAGAGTTTGAAGTGGAAGTGACGACTGTCAATCCTCTTGATGAACTTGAAATTGCAGAAGATCATGATGCAGAAGAGGATGAAGCGAATCTTGAAGAGAGACCACCTGTGATCACGATCATGGGACATGTTGACCACGGTAAGACTTCACTTCTTGACAGAATCCGTACTTCAAAAGTGGCAGATAAAGAAGCGGGTGGTATTACACAGCACGTGGGTGCTTACCAGGTAGAGAAGAATGGTAAGAAGATCACCTTTGTAGATACACCGGGTCACGAAGCATTTACAGAGATGCGTTCACGTGGAGCACAGGCGACAGATATCGTTATTATTGTTGTTGCAGCGGATGATGGTGTTATGCCTCAGACCAAAGAAGCGATCTCACATACCAAAGCAGCAGGAGTCCCTCTTATCGTTGCGATCAACAAAATGGACAAAGAGAGTGCAAATCCAGACAATGTGAAGGCTCAACTTTCTGAAATAGGTGTCATGGCAGCAGATTGGGGCGGAGAGTATGAATTCGTACCTGTCTCTGCACACACAGGTATGGGAATAGATGACTTGCTTGAAACGATTCTTCTACAAGCAGAAGTGATGGAACTCAAAGCTAATCCAAATAGAAAAGCAAAAGCGGTTGTGGTAGAAAGTTCACTTGAAAAAGGCTTTGGACCAGTTGCCAATGTCATTATCAAGAATGGTACTTTACATGTAGGTGATAATGTGATCGTAGGTAAGACATACGGACGTATCAAAGCGATCAAACTTGATGATGGAAGTAATGCTAAAGAGATCGGGCCAAGTACACCGGCAGCAATCGTAGGATTGAATGAAGTACCTGGAGCCGGTGATGAACTTATCGTGATGGATACAGATAAAGAAGTACGTGAATTGGCTGAAAAAAGAGCGGAGTATGATAGAGCAAAAGCACTCTCTAAGAGTACAAAAGCATCACTCGATGATCTTTCTGCACTTATCGCTGAAGGGCAGCTCAAGTCACTTCCTGTGATCATCAAAGCGGATGTACAAGGTTCTCTTGAAGCGATCAAAGGTAGTTTAGAGAAGCTTAGAAATGAAGAGGTAAAAGTCAATATCATTCATGAAGGTGTAGGTGGTGTAACAGAGAGTGATCTTACACTTGCAGATGCATCTGAACATTCAGTGGTACTTGGATTTAATGTACGTCCGACTGGTGCAGTGAAAAAGAAAGCCAAAGAGTTAGGTATAGAGATACGTACCTACACGATCATTTATGACCTTCTCGATGATGTGAAAGCGCTTCTTGGTGGACTGATGAGTCCGGTTATTTCCGAAGAAGTAACAGGACAGGCAGATGTACGTGAGACGTTTGTTGTGGGTAAAGTGGGTACGATCGCCGGATGTAAAGTCTCTGACGGTGTGATCACTAGAAACTCTAAAGCAAGACTGATCCGTGATGGTGTAGTCATCTATGAAAGTAAGATCGCTTCACTCAAGCGTTTCAATGAAGATGCAAAAGAAGTGAAGAACGGTTATGAGTGTGGTATCATGCTTGAAAACTTTAACGACATCAAAGAGGGTGACGTGATCGAAACCTTCAAAGATGTTGAAGAACAGGTGACTCTATAAGACGTCATTGGAAGAAAGTCCAAATGACAATGCTGACGCTGATGTCATTTCAGGCGTTGGCTTATGTGACGACTTGTCGCATTATGTATAAGAAAGGTTAAAGATGACACATGAAGAGATCAAAAGACATCGTGTAGAATCTATACTTAAAGAGATTATTCCTGAGGCACTCGGTAGTTTGGATGATGAGCGTATCAACGGACTGACAGTGACTGATGTGGTGTGTTCAAAAGGTAGGTCGGATGCGAAGGTATATCTTGATACCTCCTTCCTTAATGAGAAAGAACAGAATGAAGCGCTTAGACAGTTACGGACTGTAGCAGGATATATACAAAACCATTGTAAACAGAGTGAAGGGTGGTTTAAGGCGCCAAGACTTACTTTCGAGTTCGATCATCAGCTAGAAAAAGTGAGTCGAATAGAAGATCTCTTTAAACAAATAAGTACGAGAAAAACAAAAGATGACGGAGAGTCTACAGATGAATCTTGAAACACAAATCGCTAAAATTATAGAAGCCAATGGTGCATCCCTGTATGATATAGAGATAGTGACAGAGTTTGAAGAGACGATTTTTCGTGTTCTGATAACAAAAGCGGGTGGTGTGGATCTTGATCTGTGTGCAGATATTTCTCACGAACTTTCTCCTTTTTTAGATGTGCATCCTCCTATGAGTCAGAAATACCGTTTGGAGGTCAGTTCTCCAGGGATTGAAAGAAAACTCACAAAACCAGTGCACTTTAAAAATGCGATCGGTGAAAAAGTGAAGCTCAAGATCTCAGGCGGTGATAAAGTGAAAGGAACCCTTAAAAGTGCTGATAACGATGGTATCGTTGTAGAGACAAAGCAGGGTGATGAAAGCTTTGAATATGGAGCATTAGGTACAGCAAAAACCTATTTTGACTGGAACTAGAGTTCACTTTTACAAAAAGGAGAAGTTGCTGTGAGAGATGAGTTTTATATGCAACTTGCCCTGGATAAAGCCTGGGAATACCAAGGCTTGACCTACCCCAACCCTGCAGTAGGTGCAGTCGTTGTACTAGAGGGAAACATTTTATCCATAGAGGCGCACCAAAAAGCTGGCACTTCACATGCGGAAGTGTTGGCATTGCTCTCAGCCTACGAAACACTTTCACACAGATCTATAGATTTTGATCCCTATGATTCCCATAAGGCACATGCCTTTCTTTTAGCACTTCCCAAAGATTTTTTTGCTCAATGTAGTATCTATGTGACACTTGAACCCTGTTCACATGAAGGAAAAACACCTTCCTGTGCCTCTTTACTGCAGTCACTTGCACTGCACAGGGTAGTCATAGGTACAGAGGATCCTATAGCGGGACATGGCGGGGGGATGAAGCAGTTGGAACATGTAACTGTAGGTGTACTAAAAAAGGAGTGTCAGGCACTGATAGAACCTTTTCTTATTTGGCAAAAGAGGGCCTTTGTATTGTTTAAACTGGCGCAGACGACCAATGGGCGTATCGGTGGGGGTTACTTAAGTTCTCAGGCATCCTTGACCCACGTACATCAGTTAAGAGAAGTGTGTGATACACTGCTTATAGGTGGAAATACGGTAAGAGTAGACAGGCCAACTTTGGATTGCAGATTTATCCAAGCACAGGCACCTGACGTTAAGATCTATGCCAAAGAAGACAACCTTGATAGAGAGATCCCGCTTTTCACTGTTGAGAATAGGCGTGTAGAAGTTATCACTAGATTGGATTTTTTAGAGACACCGTCTTTTGTTTTGGTAGAAGGTGGTGAGGGTATGCTGAAGGCACTTCAAGAGAAGATAGATTGGATGCTTATTTACCAGACACCTAAGCTCTCTACGAATAATTTAACCTATAATACAACTATGAATTTACATTTTTTGTATCAAGATAAAAAAGATAAAGATCTGATGATATGGAGCAAAAAAATTGGGCATTGAGAAATTAACGGATAAAGAAGAGAAACAAGAAAAAATTGTCACAATGTTTGATGATATTGCATCAACGTATGACTTGGCGAACAGGGTATTGAGTTTTGGCATCGACATCCAGTGGCGCAAAAAAGGGTGTGACAAAGCCTTTGAGATCCTGGATAAAAAAGAGTTGACACAGGTGACAGATGTGGCTACGGGTACGGGAGACCTGCTAATCTACTGGAAAGAACAAGCCAAAAAGAATGGTGTCAAGATTGACAAATATGTAGGAATCGACCCTTCTGTAGGTATGCTGGACGTGGCAAGAAAAAAAGTGGATTTCGCAGAGTTCATTGAAGGAAAAGCCCAAAAGCTGCCCATAGAAGATGAGAGTACGGATGTGATCTCCATCTCTTACGGTATTCGTAACGTGGTAGATAGGGTAGAGGCACTGCAAGAGTTCAACCGTGCACTTAAACCACATGGTATTGTAATTATCCTCGAATTTACCAAACAAGACAGAAGAGGTGTGGTCAACAAGATCGTTGATTTTGGTATGAAAAAGGTGCTTCCTCGTGTAGGTGGACTGATCTCCAAGAATTATGAAGCCTATAAATATCTGCCGGACTCGATCGAAGAGTTCTTAACCACAGAAATGCTGGCCAAAGAGTTGGAAGAAGCCGGATTTGAGATGAAGTATATCAAATCTTTCTCTATGGGTATCTCGACCCTTCTCGTTGCACAAAAAATTTAACGCATAGATCAAAAAGGAGTACCATGAGTCAATCAATGATGAGTGTCTCCTCACTCAATACAAAAATCAAATCACTGCTTGAAGCCACCTTTATGCATATTCTTGTGGAAGGTGAAGTGGCGTCGGTAACTTATCATACATCAGGACATATCTATTTTTCCATTAAAGACCAGCAGAGCAGTATCAAATGTGTCATGTGGCGCTCTTCGGTTTCGAAATTGAAATTCCGCATAGAAAAAGGGATGCATATCGTCATAGAGGGTTCTATAGGCGTTTATACACCCAGGGGTGAATATCAATTCTATGCGGTGCATGTCGAACCTTACGGAAAGGGTGCTTTGGCATTGGCCTATGAACAGCTCAAAGAACGCTTAAAAGAAAAGGGCTATTTTGATGCACAAAGAAAAAAACCCATCCCTAAACATATTAGAAAAATAGCATTGGTCACAGCAAAAGAGAGTGCTGCTCTACATGATATGCTGAAGATCATTGAACATCGCTGGCCCTTACTAGAAGTCGTGATAGTCGATACATTGGTACAGGGGGATGAAGCCGCTGCCCAGATAGCCCATGCCTTGCACTATGCGGACAGTTTAAGTGTGGATGTAGTGGTCGTAGGACGTGGTGGGGGTAGTGCAGAAGATCTGTGGAGTTTTAACGAGGAGATGGTAGCAGATGCTCTTTTTACGATGCAAACACCTGTAGTGAGTGCCGTGGGACATGAAGTGGATGTGATGATAAGTGACTTTGTCGCAGATCTGCGTGCGCCGACTCCAAGTGCTGCTATGGAGATGATACTTCCGGATATGAGAGAGATACTATATACTTTAAATGAACTGGTTGAACGATTTACCTATGCGATGAATCAAAAACTGCAGCATCTTGTACGTGAATTAAAACATACAGAAGAGATACTGTTGCGTAGTTCACCTAGCAGACAACTCAAAGAGACACAGATAGAGTTTATACGTTTAGAAGAGGAGTTTAAGCGAATCATGACGTATAAGTTAGAGCGTTTCTCTTCTTTGTTACCTGAAATGTACACAAAGTATAGGCAGAATTTGGTGTTCATTCTTGAGCAGAAAAACCAGTATCTGGAATATATGGATAAAAAATTAAAGATGAATGATCCTAAACTGCAGTGTCGTAAAGGTTGGGCACAAATATCTGCAGAGGAGAAGACCATTGAACTGAGTGCCATTGAAGTCAATCAGAAATTTACGGTCCAAGATGCGGAAACACGAATAGAAGCTTTATGTTTAAGTAAAGCTTGAGTTTTAATATTTATAATATAATTTAGTTTAATACCTTTAGGGTTCAGGGATGGATATCATATTGACAAGATTTCAAGACATTATAGCTCAAATCACACGTGAAGAGTATGCAACAATGGCCATAGTGCTTTTATCTATTCTCTTTGTATTCTATACGTATCTGCTTTCAAGACAACAAAAGAAATTAAAAATAACACTTGAAAATAACTTAAAGGTTTTTCAAAAAGCATTTGATCTTTCTGATGATGCTGTATTGATACTTTCTCCCCAAAATAAAGTGATATATGCAAGTAACGCCATGGTACGATTGCTGGATCTAAAAAGTGATTTTTTATTGAAAACATTTATAAGCACGGCTCAAATCAAAGTAAAAAAAGAGTGGGCAGGATTAAATCAATTTATTCAAGAACATCGTATCACATCTAATAATAAAGTACGTACTTATCCTCATATTACATTAAAAATTTCAGCAGATGATGAGATACCTGTGAATGTATATTTAGATACTATAGTGATGGAGATGCCGAAGGGTGTCTTGTGTGATGTGATATCGATTCAAGATCTAAGCAAAGCCAAGGAACGATCTGCTGCGGACTTTAAACATCCATTGACACACTTACCCAATCAATTACAGGTCTACAATGACCTGCCGGCATTTTTTTCAAAAGCACATTTAGAAAAAAATAAATTGGCTTTAATGCTTATGAGTTTAGACAATCTCTCAAGGTTACGATCCATTATAGGAGATGAACAGGCTAATGATATACTCAAAAAATTTGCTACATACTTGGAGACTTTGACGAAGAATGCAAATGTATCTGTATATCATACGTTTGATAATCATTTTTTGATGACAGTAACGAACTTGCACTCTATAGATGAGGCAAAAATATTTATAGAAAATATCCAGAAAAAATTGGCCACATTTTATAAAATGGATGGTGTACATTTACATCTGACTGCTTCAGCAGGTATAGCCATATATCCAGATAGTGGAAATATACGCCTACTGCTTGATCATGCATATAAAGCGTTGGCACAAGCAGAACAAGAGGGTGATAATAATATCACTATATTCTTACCTGAAAAATTTACAGCTGCGTATGATGAATTGAGACTTCACAGTGATATGCCGGGTGCATTAAGCAGAGGTGAATTTGAAGTATACTATCAGCCAATTGTCCGATCAAAAGATCAGGAAGTTGTTGCAGCTGAAGCACTGATCCGATGGAAGCATCCGCAATATGGTATGATCCCTCCGGATGTCTTTATCTCTTTAATGGAGAAAACAGGTTTTATTGTGAAGTTGGGCCAATTTATACTGGATGAAGTTCTGAAACAGCAAAAACGCTGGGAACTGTTCAATTTTAAGAGTATCGAGGTTTCGATCAATGTATCTATGATTGAGATCAATACGGGTGAATTTGTTCAACATGTAGAGAAAAAACTTGCAGAGCATCAGCTTGATCCGGAATGTATCAAATTTGAAATTACAGAGGGTATCGCTATGCTCAATGAAGCGCAGACTGTCAAATACTTTCTTGCATTAAAAAAATTGGGTGTGGGTATCTCATTGGATGACTTTGGTACAGGGTATACTTCTTTTGGATATTTGAAAAAATTTCCTGCAGATATTGTAAAAATTGACAAAAGTTTGGTCGACTATATCTTAACCAACGAAGAAGATCAGAGAATTGTAAAAGCGATCATCGAACTGGCACATACATTAGGCATGAAGATAGTGGTGGAAGGTATTGAAAATAAACAAATGGTCGATATGATAACTTCTTATGGATGTGATTATCTGCAAGGATACCATTTTTCAAAACCCTTACCTGTGTTTGAATTTCAAAAACTGATCAGATAATGGGTATTTGACAATCATTAGAATATAGAGAGAAGCTACCGAACAATCTGTTCGGTAGCTTTTACCCCTCATTAGTCTCTATTTTTATTATCTATGATTGCATGAATGACTTTTTGTGATTTTGGACGTAGTCGGAATGTCTTGTCCTTTTCTCTTGTCTAGTTTTTAGCGTTAGTTATTGCCACAATTGCACCTGTAGTAATTACTAATGCTGTCAGGATACCAAAAAAGATATATTGTAACTCCATTCTCGTCCTTTCTTCTTTAATTATCAAATAACCAACTCATGCCATACACCATTTCATCTTTAAAAAGTGACGGAAAAAGTTACAAAGGACAGAAACACTTATGGTCTTATCTAGAAGGGGCTACCAGAGAAGTATGCTTCTATACTTTAAGTTATTTTGGGCTGGAAGTATAGCAAAGAAGTGTTAATTCTTCGTAAAGGATTGTACAAACCTAAGTAAATTTAATAGTATTTCTATAGATTTTCAATCTCATTATTTTCATCGATAAGGAAATATCATAAAAGGTCATTCATTTAGGCATAAGTAGAGTGTAAAAGTAAGAAAGTAGCGAGTATGAAGAAAGATCTACCAAACAGGATGTTCAGCAGATCCTCTGAATATTCTGAGTACTAATCAGGAATGAATTTACATCATTCCTGGCATACCACCCATGCCGCTCATATCTGGCTGAGCTGAAGGTGGTTCAGGTATATCTGAAACAGTTGCTTCGGTTGTCAGAAGCAATGAAGCTACAGATGTAGCATTTTGAAGTGCTACACGTTCTACTTTAAGCGGATCAATGATCCCTGCTTCAAGCATATTGACATACTCTCCTGTTGCAGCATTAAACCCTAAATTCGCATCGGTTGAATTAGCGATTTCATTCGCTACTACACCTGCATCAAATCCTGCATTTTGTGCTATCTGCTTCACTGGTGCATAGACTGCTCTTAAGATGATCTCTGCACCTACCGCTTCATCATCTTTAAGATCAAGTTTGACAGCTTGGCTTGCTTTTATCAGTGCAGCCCCACCACCGATAACGATACCTTCATCCACAGCAGCTTTTGTAGCAGAGAGTGCATCGTCCACTCTGTCTTTTTTCTCTTTCATTTCAGTCTCAGTGGCTGCACCTACTTTGATCACGGCAACACCGCCAGAGAGTTTCGCCAGACGTTCCTGGAGTTTTTCTTTATCATATTCACTGGTGGTTGTACCAATTTGTGTTTTTATCTCATTTACACGCGCAGCAACGGCATTGGTATCACCTTTTCCATCAACGATGACAGTATTGTCCTTGTCAATGACCACTCTTGCTGCTTGCCCAAGATCTGCAAGTGTTGCTTTCTCAAGTGTAAGACCAAGTTCTTCAGTGATCAGTGTCGCACCTGTCAAGATAGCGATATCTTTCAACATTTCCTTTTTTCTGTCACCAAAACCTGGCGCTTTCACTGCAGTAATGTTGAGTACACCTTTTAGCTTGTTAAGAACGAGTGTTGAGAGCGCCTCACCTTCAATATCATCTGCAATGATAAGAAGCGGCCTACCACTTTGTTGTACCTGCTCTAACATAGGCACCAGATCTTTCAGTGAAGTCACTTTACCATCCGTTAAAAGAATAATAGGTGCTTCAAGCTCACAGGTCATTTTCTCTGTGTTTGTTACAAAATAAGGCGAGATATACCCTCTGTCAAACTGCATACCTTCAACGACATCAAGATCATCGTTGATCCCTTTTGCCTCTTCTACGGTAATGACACCATCTTTTCCGACTCTATCCATAGCCTCAGCAATGAGATCACCGATCGTCTTATCAGAGTTTGCAGAGATCGTAGCCACTTGTGCGATCTCTTTTTTATCTTTGACCTCTTTAGAGATCTTTTTGAGCTCTTCGATGATGGCAGCAGATGCTTTGTCCATACCTCTTTTTACTTCTATAGGATTTGCTCCGGCAGTGATGTTTCTGAGACCTTCTTTAAAGATAGCATGTGCAAGTACGGTTGCAGTCGTTGTACCATCTCCCGCTTCATCAGCCGTATTGGAAGCAACTTCTTTTACCAGTTGTGCACCCATGTTTTCTAGGCTGTCTGCAAGCTCTATCTCACGTGCTACTGAAACACCATCTTTTGTGATATGTGGTGCACCATATGATTTTTGAATCAGAACGTTACGACCTCTAGGCCCCATGGTCACCTTCACAGCATCGGCTAACTTTGTGACACCTTCAAAGAGACCTGATCTTGCTTTATCTGAAAAAAATATTTCTTTTGCCATATATTATCTCCTTAAATTATTTGATTAATCCAAGCACTTCTTTGCTTGTTAATATCAGGTACTCTGTACCTTCGATCATGACTTCCATGCCACTGAAGTTTGCAAAGACTACAGTATCATCTACATTAATACCATCCTCTTTTGCATCAGGACCAACTGCAACGACTTTTCCTTCCAGTGGTTTTTCTTTGGCTGTATCTGGAATATATAGCCCAGAAGCGGTTTGATTTGACTGCTCTTCACGAAGAACAAGCAGTCTGTCTTTTAATGGTTCAAATGCCATAGTGACTCCTTTGTATATGATTTAATTTTTGTAGTTGCATTGTAGTCATTTTTTCCAAAAATGTCAATAACTTTCTTTAAATTATTTAACAAATATGAGTGATATTGACTAAACTATTTGTTGTCTATAAAATATTAAGGCCTTTTTACCTTTTTTTTATCAAATGTGTTGACAATAAAGGTATCTTTAGATAAAATTCCGTCTCTTCACAACGATGTCAAGGTAGCTCAGCTGGTTAGAGCGCTGGTCTCATAAGCCGGAGGTCGAGGGTTCAAGTCCCTCTCTTGACACCATTTAAATTATCAACAATCCCCCTTATTTACTTAACATTCTGAAGAATGATCAAAATTCACGTACTTGTATTTCCCAGTTTCTGAGCCACGGGTCTAATTTTTTTGTCCCATGTTTGTCCCGATATTAATTTTACATTAATTTTACAAATGCTCAGTATCATAGTCAATTATTTACGAGGGAGATAATAAGCGTGAAAAACATATTAAAAGGTATTTATAATTGGTGTAAAAAGGATAAATCATCATGTTTACTAGTGTTAATGACGAATATTATATTGATTTTTTTTACAATAATAATATACACATATATAACCTTTGTAAGAAACATTTGAATGAGAATTTTATGCTTTACTTAATGAATATCAGCATATGCATTGGAAAAAATTAGAACTAAAACTACTAATTCAATATGTAAATATAGAAAAAGATTTGTGAAGATTAATTAAAATAATTCACGTATTTATATTTTCCTCTTTTTGAGCCTAGGCTCTACTTTTTGTCCAGATGAAAAATATTGTCTCCAAAAAATAGATGAGTCTGTGGTTGAATTGTCATTAAGACCCATGTACAAAGTCTTTGTATATATTTTGAAAATTCTTCGGGTCTTTTTTAGTGCCTTTTACTGAAAAAAACGGAAAATTCTTATGTGGAGAAAACCTTATAAATTTATATAGTGCATAAGGTTTTATGAATAAGGCATATTTGTGATACTCATATCTTTACAGACTGAGATGATCTATTCATTATTACTAAAGTATTCATCTTCTTGCCAGTTTTGAATTCCATGTTCTTTAAATTTATATCTCTTTAATAACGATTCATAATAGGCTTTTGCTAGTTTTTCACATGTTAAGATCTTTTTGATGTTTTCTTGATTATCTTTCGCATTAAGGGAGCATTGATTGACAAACTCAATTGTAAATTCTGGGTATTTCCTTGATATAAGTTCCCAAGTATCATGTGTGGCAATAAAGCCTTCTTGAATCACTCTTACATAAAATCCTGTTTTGTATTCTTTAACCACTAATGAAGTGAGATTTTTTATCCCTGTAACTGATGATATTTTCCAACAAGGTTGCCTAGGTTGAGATACTTCAAAAATAACTTCACCACATTGAAATCGATCACCAATACAAACATCACTATCATCCAAATCTAATATTGTTATATTTTCTCCAAATGTACATTCTGGTAGTTCTAAACTATGTATATTTTTAAAAAAGTCATAGTATTTTTGACTATACACACATACAGCTTTATCAGCTCCTCCATGATTTACTTTATCCCCTTGCATATCATCAATCAAGCCTAAATTGTTGACAAAAAGGCTTTTATGCGGGTCAATTTTCTTTTTTCTGTAAGCAGATGGATATTGTTTTCTTTTCCCATCATTGATCTCTTCTACAGTCCCACAATAAATATGTTTAATATTTGTTTTTATTACATTCATATTTTTCCTCTGTTATATTCTACACTTTAATATGAATATGATTGTAACTCTTATAATCTAACATAGACCATAACGGACAAAAGTTCTTTATAATATTATATATTTTATAAGGTTAGCAAAGATAAGAAATTTTTGATATGGTCTATAGTAGAATGATTATAAATGTAATTGTATAAGGAGTATACATGAAGAAGACCTTATTATTTTTAATTTCTATTATAACACTAATACATGCAGAAGACTTTGATACCTATCTTAAAAATTTTGATTACAAAGCACGTAAAGAGATGAAAATTTCTACATATGAAATGTTAGAGTTAGTAGCAAATAATGAGGCACAGCTCATTGATATACGCTTCAAAGAGGAATTTGAGGCCTGGAGTATGGGATTTGCTAAGAATATTCCTCTCAATGAATTACCTAAACGTTTGAATGAGTTGGATAAAAACAAACTCATAATCACAGCATGCCCACACAACGATAGAGCCAATATTGCTAGAATGTTTTTATATTTCAAAGGATATCGAGTGAGATATTTGAGTGATGGATTACTTAGAACCGCAGATACTTTACGAGGTGATAGAGCGAAAGAATTTATTCAGGAAAGCAAATAAAAAAATCAAGGAAATAGAATGATAAAAACTTCATAAAGTTATATATTTTATAAAGTTTTTATCTTATTCTGATCGTCTCGATGGGATCTAGAAAAAGTATTATTTATCTTTTGTATAAGAATAAGAAAATAATGTTATTATGCCAAAAAGGATTATCTCATATCTAAAAGGATACCACCTATGTATACAGTACAAATGGAAAAAGAGTGTGGATGTTTTAAAAAAAGTGAATACACCAATAATATGACCTTTGAAACACAACAAGATGCCTACAAGTATGCAACCACAGTCGCTGAACTTATGAATGAAGAGTTTTGTGGTACACACAACTTTACTGCACAAAAAGGGGATGGTGACTACTTTCTAATTACAGTGGCAATCAATCCTGAGGCTGTGGGCATTACGCCTCATGTGAGTTGTGATGTTGGCTGTAGTGCTACTGATAAGTGGTCTTTAGAGTCTAACGGCAAATCTAATAAATAACATTCAATTTATACTTTAATTTTTAACCTTACTCTCATCATCTTAGGCCAATCGATATTAAATTCTATATAGCCTTGCTATTATTAAATGATTCAGCTATAATGAATTTATCAAAGATGATCTAGAGTTTCATCTTAGGCAAGATTCTTATTGCTTACTTACAGTTTACAGTATTATCCTCCCAAAAGAACACTCCACATTATATTTTGAACATTTTAATCATAAAATGTATAAACAAATAAAGGAATTGCAATGGCAACTCAAGTAAATGGAACCGTAAAATGGTTCAACAGTGAAAAAGGTTTCGGTTTTATCGAACAAGAAAATGGCGGAAATGATGTATTTGTACACTATCGTCAAATTAATAGCAATGGTTACGACCGTGTCTCTCTTAATGAGGGTCAAAAAGTGACTTTTGAGATCGGTGAAGGTCAAAAAGGCCCACAGGCTGAGAACGTTACTGGTCTTTAAGAGCATCAATGGACAGAGAGTTCTGTCCATAGTTTAGACAATTTTCGAAATCACCTATTAATCATAAAGAACAACCATTAACAAGGATAATGGTGATATTAGATTATTTTCGTTTAAAAATATTTATTCAATTATGTTTATATAGATACATTCTTGCTATTTTTAACCTCCTGTTTTTTAGATTTTTCATTTACACATGCTTACTTTTATCGCGGAATAGAGCAGTTCGGTAGCTCGTTGGGCTCATAATCCAAAGGTCGTTGGTTCAAATCCATCTTCCGCAACCAATTAAATAAAATACAAGGAGAAAATATGTCAATAAACACAATAAATATATCTAAAATGATTAAACTAAATGTATTGATTAGACTTTTAAATAATCATGAACTATTTGATGTTGCCTGTTCAAAATCAGGCTTATCACTAAGTAATGCCAAACAACTTTTAGATAATACTGACCTCATAAAACAACAAAATTTAAGACCATAATAATGACTTTATGAGGATGACTTCAATTAACTAAACACTTCTTCTCCAAGTCTTAAAGAAAATGAAAACTTTATAAAATGTGCTATAGCAAGTGTATTTTATAAGATCATGAAGGTCAAACAATGGTGTATTTTTCTTTAAAATAACTTTCAGTATAGTTCAAAAAAGTTTGTCCAAGTCAAACTATCTGAAACGACCTTGAAAGACTCCAAAAAAAGACCCGCTTTTGTCCCAACGGTTTTTTATGAAACTGATCTTTCAGAAGGATTATATAGGACATAGTCTTTTCATCTAGCTTACTCAATAAGCTGTAGTCCGAGGGTGGAAATCTCTCTTGACACCATTAGAATAATCAACAACCCCTTATTTACCAACTTCATACTTACTTCACACAATAGGACTATACTTGCACTATGAATTCCATGAAGGACTCTTTCCCCTTTTTGATACTTCTGGTTTTCTGGTAACTTTTTATTTTAGATTGCATCAGCTTCCTTGTTTGTATGCTTCCTTTAATCTTGTCCAAAACTTTAAAAAGTTACCTTCTTCCTTCTCAAAATTTCACTATAAATGATTGATTACTCAGAACCCTATAAAGTATATTGCTTCTATTTTTACAAAATTTGAACTTCATGGTACAATAAGTCATAATACCTATAGTATGTAGTGGAAATAAGTTTGTATTCTGGTAGGTGTGTGGTAAAGACCCACTTTGCAATTGAAGGTATGAAAACATAGGCAAAGATATATACTATTTAAAAAAGGAGAGATCATGGCAACACCGGTAAAAGTCAGATTGGAAGCAGATAAAACACATTATTTCTGTACGTGTAGGAAAAGTGCAGACGGAGTATTGTGTGACGGCAGCCATAAAGGAACAACCTATAGACCACAACCATTTACCGTAGATACAACAAAGGAATATTCTCTGTGTGCCTGTAAAAAAAGTGAGAATCTTCCTTTTTGTGATGGGACACATAGGAAATTGTAAGGAGTGACCCTGTGTTAAGGCAAATCATTACTAAGAGGTTTATGGCTCTATTTTGATAATATTTAAAAATAAAATTTGCCATTATATCTAGCTATTGCCACAAGTATAGATGCCATCGTAGAAGGATTTACGCTCAATCTGCTTCAGTTAGACCCATATATTTCTATGATCATTATAGGGATGGTGACATTTATATGCAGTTTTTTGGTGTGTATATTGGTTCCAAGGCCGGCGGATTTTTAGAAGAGAAGGCTGAAAAAATAGGGGGTGTGATTTTGATCATGATCGGTTTAAAGATTCTCATTGAACACACGCTTTATGCATAAATAGATAGAGTAGATAAGCAAGGTGTTGAAAAAAATACCTTTATTCTTATGATCTAATACCTAATTTATGAAGAAGAAAGATCACACTGTAATAGGCTAAAACCGTTAAAAAGATCGAGATGAGCATACTCGGATAAAAGCTGAGTCCTTTTTTGATCAAAAGAGGAAAAGTGATAAATAGCGTCATGGAGGGGGCAATAAGCCAGACAATGTTCTGTGAAAACTCCACTGCCTTGCTACTGCTGTCTGTGTCGATATACATCCAGGTCATAGCCAATATCGATACCAGAGGGATAGCAGCCAATATGGCTCCGGCCAGACTGCTCCTTTTAGAGATCTCGGAGATCAATACAATTAAAACCGTGGTAATAACCAGTTTTGTTATATAGTAAGCCAATGGTTACTTCCTTTGTTTATTTGAAGTAGTCTATATCAAATTATAAAGTTACGGTTGTTGTCCAAATACCATGTAAATTACAGCCTGCTTTTGCTTTCAGTACTTTAACATTGTCCAATTTTACGGCAAAAGAAGCTGCACCACGTGAAATTTCTGGTTCAAGGACACTTTTACCTACCAGTTTATCATCTGCATAAAGTTCTATAAAGTCGATCCAGTGGTCCGGTGTACTTGGATGAATGATCCCCTCTTGGCCTACAGTGATATATACATCTGTATATCCGTTGGCATCTTTTTCTTTTATAGTGACAAGTGGAGAGTGTTTGAGTTCGCCTTTATCCATGTTAGATGGATCTTTTGGTTTCATCTCCATGCGGTTCATATGTTCCACAGACATCTTTGCTTCAGCACTGACTGCTGCCATCATTACTGTCACACCTGCTACTTTCAATGCATCTCTTCTATTCATGTCTATTCCTTTTTAAATGATAATTTGTGAACACTATATAAAAAATTTTCTTAATTTCATCTAAGCTATTACTCATATCGTAAGGCATCGATTGGATTCATTGCAGCAGCTTTTCGTGCAGGGATGATACCGAAGATGATACCGATCAACATGGAAAACACAAGTGCGATCACCGTAATGGAAGGATCAATGACCAGTACGATATCAAGCCATTGTGCCACACCAAAGGTGATTAGTACTCCAGATAGTATACCTACAATCCCTCCAAGGCCTGAAAGTACGATCGATTCGATAAGGAACTGTATCAAGATATCTTTTGCCATGGCGCCTACGGCCATACGTATACCGATCTCCCTTGTACGTTCCGTTACGGAGACCAACATGATATTCATGATACCTATGCCTCCTACGATCAGAGAGATCGCGGCTACAGCTCCCAGCATCACTGTCAGTACGGTCGTCACTTGTGAAATAGTATCAAGCAGTGCTGTCATGCTTCGAACCTGGAAATCATCATCTATGGGATTTTCTATATGTCTATGTTCTCTAAGTACTCTTTCTATCTGGATTCTTGCTTCCGCCAAAGGGACATTCTCTTTTACCGCAGCCATCATTAAATGAAGATTGTCAGTTCCACCTATACGACGCTGGAACAATGCAAAAGGGAGTAACACCACATCATCCTGATCCTGTCCGAATGTATTTGCACCCTTTGCTTCAAGAATACCGATCACTTCACATGAAAAGTTTTTCAGTCGGATCTTATTGCCTAGGATCGATTCGGGAGTGGCTGAGAGATTTTTGATGATGCTCTGTCCCATGATACATACTTTCTGTCCTGTTCTGAGTTCATTCTTCTCAAAGCCTCTTCCTTCTTTTATCTTCCAGTTCTGTATCTGTAGATACTCATTTTCAACACCCCTGATACTGGTACGGTAATTTTGTTCCCTGTAGATCACCGTCATGGAAGTGTTCTCCACGGGGGAGATCGCATCAAGCGCATAGATCGAGGAGCGAATGATTTCAAGGTCCTTCTTTTTAAAAGGTTTTTCGATCACACCTCTACTTCCGGGGCCTCTACGTTGTCCTGGCATAATATAGAGTGTATTGCTCCCCAACTTCTCCACACTCTGTGTGATCGACTGGCTGGCACCTTGACCTATATTGACCATCGCGATCACCGAAGCAATACCAATCACAATACCTACGGCAGTAAGCAGTGAACGCATAAGGTTACGCTTGATCTCACGCAGTGCCAGTAAAAATGCATTACGAAACACGATTGACCTCTTTTTCGATTGCCCCGTCCCGCAGATAGATCGTCCTTGAAGCATAGGCTGCTATATCATCTTCATGTGTCACCATGATCACGGTGATCCCCTGCTGGTTAAAAGTACGGATCAACTCCATGATCTCATGACCTCGTTTGGTATCAAGGTTTCCTGTAGGTTCGTCTGCGATGAGGATCTTTGGACGTGTCACCATTGCTCTGGCTATCGCTACACGCTGCTGCTGTCCTCCCGAAAGCTGGCCGGGGTCATAATAGAGTCTATCTTCCAGGCCTACATCCTTGAGTGCCTCGGTTGCCATGCGCTTGCGTTCTTTGCTGTCGAGCCCTTGATAGATCAAAGGGACTTCCACATTTTCGAGTGAAGTCGTCTTTTTTAACAGGTTATAACCCTGAAAGATAAATCCTAAAATATGCCTTCTGAACAATGCACGTTGGTCAGTACTTAGAGAATCTATCTGTGTATCTAAAAACGTATACTCGCCGTTGTTGGGTACATCGAGCGTACCCAAAATATTCAAAAGTGTCGATTTTCCGCTTCCGCTGGGCCCCATGATAGCGATAAAGTCACCTTCTTTTATCTCCAGGTCGATGCCATGCAGTACGGTGCTTGCTGCATCTCCTTTTCCATACACTTTACTGATATTCTTTAAAGTGATCATTGTGCAGTTTCCTGATTGATGATGACCTTCTGTCCCTCTTGAAGATCACTGCTCTCTATCGCACTCAAAGGGCCGTTGTTGCCGAGTACTTTGACATAGACCTTTTTAGGTAGCCCATCTTCAAGTATCCAGACATGAGGTTTTGGATCCACCTCTATCTTTTCACCCCTCTCCCCGCCAAAAAAGGATTGAGATGCTGGTTTGACAGGTATGAAAAGCAACGCAGACCGTTTTACTACAAATACATCCTTGAGCATTTTTGTCACAATATCAGCATCTACACTCATCCCTGGCTTGAGCAATAGCTCTTTGTTGTCCACTTCCATGATCGCTTTATAGGTGACGACACTCTCTAGTACTTCAGAATTGATCCTGACCTGACGTATCTTTGTATCGAAGGTAGTATCGGGGTAGGCATCAACACCGAAACTTGCTTTTTGCCCTGCTTGTATCTTTCCGATATCTGCTTCATCAATACTGATCTGAAGCTCCATCTTGCTCAGATCTTTTGCAATGCTGAAAAGTACAGGGGTCTGGAATGTCGCAGCTACTGTCTGTCCCGGATCGACATTCCTAACCAAAATAGTCCCAGTGATAGGTGAATAGATCTTGGTACGTTCCAAGTCATACTGTGCGGATTTCAAAGTGTGGATGGCTTGGGCTATCTGGGCTTGTGCATTAGCGATCTGCGCTTTGCTTAGCA
This sequence comes from Sulfurovum xiamenensis, assembly GCF_030347995.1. Classification (NCBI taxonomy): domain Bacteria; kingdom Pseudomonadati; phylum Campylobacterota; class Epsilonproteobacteria; order Campylobacterales; family Sulfurovaceae; genus Sulfurovum; species Sulfurovum xiamenensis. The sequence continues at coordinate 379,425 of NZ_JAQIBC010000001.1, read as the reverse complement.
GATAGTTTGCCCACTCCCTGTCCCAGTCACTTTGTGTGGGCAGTGTTCCCTTGGAAGCGTTTTTGAGTTTGTTATAGCGCTCGATGGTTGTTTTGGTCTGATAGTATTGTGCTTGTGCACTTTCCAATGCCGCTTTTGACATTTGCAGTGCTGCTTTGGCTTTATCATAGGCACTTTGGTATTTGGTCGTATCCAGACGGGCTAACAGTTCTCCTTTTTTTACCTGGTCATTATAGTCGACATAGACCTCTTCGATAGTGCCTGATACTTCCGTACCCACATCCACACTTTCAAGCGGCTGTATATACCCGCTTGCTGATACGGTAAGAGAAAGATCAGATTTTTGCAATACTTCTGAGACATAACGATACTTCATTCCATGTGTTTCTCTGAAAAAGAAAAAATAGATAGATATGAGTGTGACGAGAATGAAAAGTATGGCCCATTTGTTCCATTTCGTTGAGTCTTTATGATAGTTGATGATCTTTTGCATCTCTTCCATACGGTGATCCTTGTGGATATGAATAGCCCCTTACGGTACTAACTATACTATTCTAACAGAGCATTGTTTTTATGTCAATCTAAAAAATGAACGTGTCTTATTGTGTATTAGGTCTATTTTTTAAAAATATGTTACACTCAAAGAAAAATGGAGTTGTAATGCGGGTTATATTATTTTATCTATGTGTCTCACTTTTTTCTTTTTCCTCAGAAATGAATGAAGTAGAAGCACAAAAGGAGATAGCATCTTTAAAGGAGCCTATGTATAAACCATTGGTCGAACGCTATCTATTGGATGAGGTTAGGAATCTGCGTATAGAACAGCAAAGTTTACGTGTGGAGATGCATGAAAAGATCTCACAGGCCCGTTTGGATGTTTCGGATCGTGCTATGAACTATATGACCAGTACAGTGAGTAATATTTTTTTGATCCTTACGGCCATAGCCTCTTTGATCGCGATCTTAGGATGGAAAAGTGTCAGGGATGCCAAAGAGCAGACCAAACTCGTTGTGCAGCAAAAATTGGAAGAGATTACGAAAGAGTATGCAGAAAAACTTGCAAAAATTGAAGCTGAGATGCAGAGCCGTTCTGAAGATATTATGAATAACCAGGAGAGTATAGCCCGATCCAATGCCATACATGCGCTCTGGAGAAGAAGTAACCTTGAAGATAATGTTCAGGCAAAAGTCGAGATCTATGATCAGATCCTGGAAATTGATAAGAATAATGTAGAGGCATTGACCTACAAAGCAGATGCGGTACTGGAATTAGGACAAAAAGAGTGGGCACTGAACTTGTGTAATAAGGCACTGGAATTAGATAGCGGATATGCCTATTCTTATTGGCAGAGAAGTTGTGTGAATGCAGAAATGGGAAATATAGAGAATGCAGTCAGTGACATCATCAAAGCGATCAAAATCTCTCCGGTACTTGCAAATGATATTGATAGTGAAAGCAGTTTTGATACGATCCGTGAAAAAGAGGGGTTTAAAACATTCATCAATGAGCAACTGCCTACACTATTGAGATCAGAGTAATTTGAGAAGCCAGATAGGTTAAGATTCCTTACTCTCACTTTAGTGAAGGGGCTTAATCCACTTCTTTTAAACTTTCCACTATAATTTCATAAATATTCCATATCTAGGTAAAGATGATGATCGATTTAAAATATCTCCAAAACAACTTTGAAGAAGCCAGTGCGAAACTGCAAAAAAAGGGTGTAGATACAGCTACGCTTGAAAACCTTAAAATGCTTTTTGCCTCTCTGAAAGAAGCCAATGCGACATTGGAAGCTTCAAAAGCAGAACAGAACAGTATGTCTAAACTTTTTGGCCAGTATAAGCGTGAAGGCAAAGATATTACGGAACTCAAAGCAAAAGTGGATGCAAATAAAGAAGCGATGATTCCTCTTCAGGAGAAAGCCAGAGAAGCGGAAGAAGCACTTTATAATGTAGCCCTTGCGATGCCTAACTTCCCGGATGACAGTGTGCCAGAAGGTGCTGATGAAGAAGATAATGTAGAACTTCGAAAAGTACTCGAGCCAAAAACATTCTCTTTTGAGCCTAAAGAGCACTGGGCTTTAGCCGAGGCAAATGGATGGATAGACTTCGAGCGTGGGGTTAAACTTGCCAAGAGTCGTTTCTCTGTACTTCGTGGTGAGGCGGCAAGGCTGGAAAGAGCACTGATCAACTTTTTTCTTGATACAAATGCAACTAAAGGGTTTGAAGAGCTTTGTGTACCGTTTATGAATAATGCTGCCATGCTTCAAGGTACAGGACAACTGCCTAAGTTTGAAGATGACCTCTTTAAGATCGAGGAAGAGGATCTTTATCTTATCCCTACAGCCGAAGTGCCTTTGACTAATATGTATCACGATGAGATACTTGCCGAAAAAGATCTGCCTGTACTTATGACAGGTTATACACCATGTTTCAGAAAAGAGGCGGGATCAGCAGGGCGTGATACACGTGGTATGATACGCCAGCATCAGTTCGATAAAGTGGAGATGGTGGCCATTGCGCATCCGGATAAAAGTGATGAAGTATTTGAAATGATGGTTCAAAATGCTTCTGATATACTCACGTCACTTGGACTACCACACAGAGTTGTAGAACTTTGTGGAGGTGATCTAGGTTTCTCTGCCGCAACCACTATAGACTTAGAAGTTTGGCTCCCGGGACAGAATAAATACAGAGAGATCTCTTCTATCTCAAATACAAGAGATTTCCAGGCAAGACGTGCAAAGATCCGTTTTAAAGACGGCAAGAAAAACAGATTTGTCCATACCCTGAATGGCTCAGCACTCGCCGTAGGCCGTACTTTGATTGCGATCATGGAGAATTATCAGAATGAGGATGGTACTATTACTATACCAACTGTTCTTCAAAAATATATGTAGATCAGACTTCTCATCAGTTTAGTAAGTATTTTTATTAAATACCCTATGAATAGGCAGATTGAACTGCCTATTTGCTGCCACAATTCTTGAACCTTTTTCTTTTTTTATCACCTCTCGCGTAAGCCATCAACTTTTTATATTCTTTTTCTGTTATGCTTTTTTTAATTCTCTTCATTGACTATAGTTTCGTCTGATATAGACAATTTTAGAGTAACCAATCTGACATTACTTATACAAAAGAAGAAGTAAAGTACGTATAGCTTCAATGAGTACGTTTTATATTATTTTATAGTAATTGGAAAATTTGATTTTAAAGGGTGTGAAGACATTTATATAAGACATAATCGTAGACATACTATTTAATAGTTATTTGATTTTTTATCATTCTGTGGCAATACTCTGACTTTGTGAGACACACTCAAAAAATGGCTATAAGAGAAAACCTTATAAATTTATAAGGTTTTGAAAATAGGACAATTTGATATACTCTTAATGCTGAAAGTATCGTAATCTTAGAGAAGGGCTGTTATATGAGAGTATTTTTGATTGTTTTATTGTTATCTTTAGGACTGTATGCAACTGAGACGTCTGCTATACAAAATGATACTGAAGAGATTGCTACACCTTATATGATAAGCCAAAGTGGTTGGATATCAAGTGCAGTGTTAATGCCAGATGGAAAGGGATTTTATACCTATCAAAATGGTAAAGTAACCATTTGGCATTTAAACCCTATTAAACCTATTGATTCATTTGAAATTGAAGAAAATGCTCGTTCAAGACAGCCCTTTAGAGAAAGTATTCATATTAGCAGTGATAACAAACGATTGATTTTCCATTCCACAAAGGGTATTCAATTATGGGATCTTGAAAAACGTATTTTAATCAAAAAAATCAAAGGTGAAACAAAATGGTGGCTGGCTTCGAACAGTAAATATGGTTTTGTAACATTGGATTATGATAGTCAACTAACATTATGGGATGATAAAACCCTAACAATGCTAAAACAGAAGAAGTTGCCACGAAATCAAAAGTATGATGGAGAAAATAGAGATCCAAGATACTCTGCAATGAACATGTTGATAGGTGATAATATCCTTTTTGTTAATTATCTTTTTGAAGCTTATTTTTTTGATTTAAAAACTTTAGAAGTAGTAGATACTTTAAACGATAATTCTTTCGAAAGAAATTCCAGACATCAAATGATTGAAAAAGCATGGAATAAAATAAAATCTGAACACATTCAAAAACATGCTTTAGATTTTATAACTATTAGCGAAAGTAGAAAAGTCTATTTTGATAAGTATAAAGCTAAATTTGATCCTGCTATATGGGAAACCTATATGAAACATATTTGGGCTCATAATACATACTCAACTATTTCAACCAGTACAAGTGATAAAGGTTTTACATTAGCTCTTTATAGGTTGGATGACCAAAAAATGTATATTCTTGAGTTATCTAAGTCCAACTTTGAACAAAAAACAGAAGTCTATCGCTTTAAAATTTGGCAACGTAATAATGCATGGTATGTTGAAGATAAAAACCACTACTTCAATGCTTCTAGGAACCCAAGAGAGTTCTTGAAGATGAAAACCAAAGATGGAAAAATTATTCCAATGAACAATGCAACATTTAAAAAATACAATAGACAAATTGACATGGGTATGGGAGTAATAAAACCATAACCTTATAATCTAACATATATTATAGGTTTTCTTTCTTGGATTAGCTCTAATACGCCATTAAAAGCCTACTTAAATCGCTAACTTAACTGCCTATACACTGCCCAAAACCTAAATAATAAAATTTCAAATATAACGCAAAGTATTGTAAACAAATACTGTAAAGCAGTTTACACATAATATATCCGATGGCGTTTGGCTCCCTGGACAAAACAAATACCGCGAGATCTCTTCTATCTCTAACACAAGAGACTTCCAAGCAAGACGTGCAAAGATCCGTATTAAAGATGGCAAGAAAAATAGTTTCGTACACACCTTGAATGGCTCAGCACTTGCGGTAGGACGTACTCTAATTGCTATTATGGAGAACTATCAAAACGAAGATGGAAGCATCACAATCCCTACTGTGCTTCAAAAGTATATGTAAATTGTAATCCTAGTGTTTCTTTTGAGGATTTTTATTAAATACCTATAAATAGGCAGTCTGAACTGCCTATTTACTACCACAATTATTAAACCTTCATTTCCCAATCTTTAACATCACCTTTGAAAAAGAATATTTTAAAGATACAATATTAAACAATGATGTAATATAAAATTTAGAAAAAGATTATAAATTTGCAATTAAAAAATACACTGTCTTTAATGATGAAAATCGGGTTTTTAGCATTATTTCTAACCATATTGTTTTCTTTTATACGCATCTATCAGGTTGAAGATATTAGCATGCATCCTGCATTGATAGATGGTGATTATGTCATTGTTGAAAATATAAGTGCAGGTGTTCAAATACCAAGTTTCTTTGGGTATTTTGATAAACATATATATGAGCATCCACAAGGTATTTCACGTGGTGATATTCTTGTGTTTAAACATCCAATTGATAATCGACTTTACATTAAAAGATGTGTGGCCTTACCTGGTGATAGCGTGATGCAAAAAAATAAAATTTTTTATTTACAAATTGCGACAGATGAAAACCTAACCCGTCAATATGCAAAAAAACACTTACTTAAAACTATACAACTTGATGGTGAAATTTGGATTCAAGCTCCATACGCTACTTACTATACAATCACACATTTTGATAATATAGTAGGACCAAAGTTTCTCTTTACCTATCCAAAAACAAAAATTACAGATAAACACTATTTTATGTTGGGTGATCTACGAGATAACTCTACAGATAGCCGTTTTTTTCATGCAGTAGCATATGATGCAATATATTACAAGTTATGGTTACGCATTGAAGCTTCAAGAAACATTGATAAACTAAGTTCTATCAAGTTTTACAGCCAATGAATATAGTAGAACATTATACTCATTTGTTATATATACGGTCTATTAGCCACTACAATGATTGAACTTTTGATCTCTCCATCACTGCTCGTATAAGTCATTACCGTTATTATTTAAACAGAATGTAACCGTTCCAATATTGTTAATTTGTTTTGGAACAACAGTGACCTTAGGAATAGTACCTATATGGTGTCCATTTTGTGTGACGGTTAAATTGTATGTACCTGACTGGACATGACTCATTTTAAAATTGCCAACTGAACCTGTAATTGCTTCAAAGGAGGAGCCAGGTATGTAGATCCTAACGCCTTCATTTGACCCTAAGACCAAACAGGTATCAATTTGGCCCACTATATCACCTGTATATTTGGGGTCATCATAATTTGAACTAGGTGCATCTGCAATAGTTTGACTACCTACAGCAAGCACGAAAAGTGTTAAAATCAACCCTTTATACAAAACAGACTTCTTCATGATATATTCCTTCCTTGTCACTAACTCTTTATTCCGTATCACAACCTTTATCTAAAATAATATATTTATATAATAATATAAAATAATTAAAAAATCAATCCTCTATAAAATATGGTAAACAGAAGATCTTCGTTCATAGATTAAACGGCTGGATATTTAAGATTAGGATATTCATTGTTCTCGATCATGGGGAATGATCAAAACAAAGATGGGAGTTGTCCCCATCCTTATAGTTTTACAAAAATATATTAAAGTAATATCATTTGATGAATTTTTTCTTGAGGTAGATTCTATGCTTATATAGCCATGTTTTTACATCGAATCTCCAAGATGCATTGCAGTTTCTGAGTCCCATCTTGCAACGTGAAGCACCAGCCAATGTTTGAATTCATCTTCCAGGAACCTTTGTATCTCTTCCGGGTCCCTATGGCTTTCCCAGTTTTTTTGGAGTTTATCGAGCTTCTGTCTCATTGTATCGTGTTCACTTTTATGCATTTGCATAGCATAAAACTTACTCTCTTCCATCATCGCCTCTTCGGTTGAAAAATGATCCTCTACATCAAACTGAACAACTTTAAAGAGCTCATCTATTTTGTCACTCTCTTTGGCTACTACAGCATCATGAAACTCATTAATGATTCTGATCTCTTCTTCGTGTAATATATTCATCATATCATTGGAAACATGTTGTATTTCTTTATCTTTTATGAGCATTATTTATCCTTAGTATATTCTCATATATTTTTTCAAGTTCAAGGCTTTTATACATTGCACTCGCAATCTCATTTTTTTGAAACTTTCAAGAAGACTGAGGGGAAATCCCTCTTTTACGCTTCGTTCTGTTGTTCCATTTTTCTTGCAATATAATCTGCTGTGGGTGCATCTACCGACTTGACATGCATCACGATCCACTCGGGTGTTTTGGCGACAAAGTTGATCATTTTTTTAATATCTCCAAACTCTTTCCACTGTTTTGTTGCATACTGAAGATCCATTAAAAACATATCATGCGCCAGTTTATGCATCTCATAAGATGGAAAGTGATACTCTTGCATTAAACGCTCTTCATTGGCAAAGTGTGCTTTCACATGTTCGATATATTCATCCAGTTTGTTTTCCAGCTCACTTTGTTCTGTAGTACCTCTTTCGTATCCTACGGCCAGCTTTTCGATCTCATTGATAATTTTAATTTCATCCTCATGTGTCTTTTGCATCTGATCGACACTCATATACTCGACCTGTTCAGCATAAATTAATCCCATAGAGGCTCCTTTTTTAATTAATTGTAGTATAGAAGTATTAAAACTGTATTGATAAAAATCAATATGCAGGCTTTTGATTTTTATCTAGGTCTGCGGAGTTGTGATATAATTCACTTCCTATCGGTAATACAAAACCCTGAACGGTCACAAAGTCGATTATCAAACATGGAAGTTTAGAGTGCTTCCGTGTAAGATAAATAAATGTAAGGTGTATGATGGAAAAACGGAATATTACGGAGATACTGAAGCAAATCACTCTCTTTTCTTCATTAAGCGAACAAGAACTCAGTGAACTTGCAACAATGACACACATCTCTGATTATGATAAAGATTCGATCATTTTTACCCAAGGGGAGATGAGTAAAAATGTCATGATATTGATCGATGGAGTCGTGAGTATCTATAAACATGACAGTAAGGGGAATGAGGTAGTGATCGGTTATTTTAACCGGTATGCACTACTCGCTGAGGCAGCTACATTAAGAAAAACTCCCTTACCCTCATCGGCAAGGTTTCAAACAGATGGAGCTATTCTGAAAATTTCACTTGATGGTTTTGAAAGGTTTCTTCTCAGTCATACGAGTCTATCTTATGCCATTATCCAATCACTGCTTGAAAAGATCGAACTCCTCCAACAGAATATACATTTTAACCTTGCGGCAACTTCAAAAGAAAAAGTATTGAATTTTTACCAGAAAAATCCTAAACTGGCTTTAGATCTCAAACAGTACGAGATAGCCTCTATACTTAGTATGACACCTGAAACACTCTCTCGTAATATCTCCAAACTATTGCAGGAAGAAAAACTGATACAGGCTTCAACGGGCTATAAAATACCGTGATCTCTCAATCTTGACATATATCAATACATTTTTTTAATTTTTGATGTATGATGCGATCATTGCTTATATAAGGATAAAAGATGATCAAAAAAAGTATTTTAACCGCAGTCATAATTGGGATAGATATATTATATGCTAGTGGAGTTGATTTGGTCAAGTCAAAATGTGCCACCTGCCATATGCTTGAAAAACCAACAGCCAGTATGATACCTGAATTAAAAGCACCGCCTATGGAGGCTGTGATGTATCATACCAAGCTGGTTATGAATGATCAAGAGACAATGAAAGCTTTTATTGCTGATTATGTGATAAACCCTGAGGCAAAAAAATCAGTGTGTGAGTCAAACAAAGTACAGCAATACGGTGTGATGCCTTCACTTAAAGGGAGTATTTCCCAAGAAGAGCTGTCTAAAATCTCGGATTACCTGATCGAGCATTATCCTTCCAAAGCCTTTGTAGATATGATCAATGAAATTCAAAGAAATGACAAAATGAATGCACTGCAGAACTCTCCATTTCTGATCAACAAGGAAGCGTTGCCTCATATGACAAAACTTCTTATCAAACATTGGGATAAACAGGCTTTGGGACTCAGCAACGAACAGAAAGAGAAACTTCTTGTCATTAGGCATCATACGATAGGAGAGGTCCAAAAAGCAAAACGAAACATTGATACTTTAGAAACAGAACTTATGGAAGCTTTGTTCATGGATGAGGAATCACCCAAAAATTTGGACACTAAAGTAGATGAAGTTGCCAAGCTGAAAGCAGCTGTGACAAAAGTGCATATTCAATGTATCGCTGAAACACTTGAAATACTCGATGATGAGCAAATAAATTATTTACTACCTTTCTGGGAATATAAATAGTTGTTTTAACCTTCAAATTACAGTATCAGTTGGCTGAATCTATATATTGATTCCTAATAATATATTTGAAATAGGATGGTAATGAAAATGAAATATCCCTTATTTTTTGATGAAGTCGACACTATTCAACTTTATGATCCGCTCAGTGATTTTTTAGGAGCATTTGAAGAGGGTAAAGTTGAGATTGGTTATTTGGATTGTGTCAAGCAAGCAGGCCACTCTTGTCCGACTGTTGCAGGCGCATATCTTATGACAATGGTTGGTTTAAAGATGCTCTACGGTACTGAGCTGCCACAACGTGGGAATATCTATGTTGGGATAAAGGGGGAAAGATCAGAAGGCACCATAGGTGTCATAGGCAATATTATTTCCTTTATTGTAGGTGCAAGCGGTGAAGAGGGATTTAAAGGGATACAGGGAAGATTTTCAAGGGATCACTTACTTGCTTATGATCAAAAAATGATGGGAGAAGTCACCCTAAAAAGAATGGATAATGATACGTCTGTTTCTCTAAGTTATGATCCCTCAGTGGTTCCGGGAGATCAAAGATTAAGGCCGTTGATGGGAAAAATACTGCAGGGAAAAGCATCAGATCTGGAAGAAGGTATTTTCAAAGAGTTATGGCAATCAAGAGTGAAAGAAATTTTACTTTCTACAGAGTTAAGCAATAAAATAATTCAAGTCTATTGACCATGTATGATGCTGAATGGTTAAAAATACAATCTTGATATAAATCAATTTTTTAAATCATTTCTTGGGATATACTTCGGAAACTTTATAAACAACAGGAGATAAAATGTCACTTTCACAATCAACGATCACTACGGTCAAAGCTACAGCAGGTGCTGTTTCTCAAAATGCAGAAGCCATTACAACAAAAATGTATGAGATCCTTTTTAGCCAACATCCGGAACTCAAAGAGCTCTTCAAAGATGCAGATCCGGATCAACACAAAAAACTAGCTTCGGCAGTAGGAGCCTATGCAGCAAATATTGATAACCTTGACGTTTTATCTAAAGCGGTTGAGAAGATGGCCCAAAGCCATGTACGTACCCATGTCAAGCCTGAACACTATCCAATGGTGGGTACTGCAATACTTGGTGCAATTAAAGAGGTACTGGGCGATGCTGCTACAGATGAGATCCTTGATGCCTGGAAAGAAGCTTATTTTTTCCTAGCTGATATCCTTATCGCCAGGGAAAAAGAGCTATATGCATCGTAAATAAAGGATTCAAACTGTATAGTTGCTTTCTTGGATTTTTACGGGAAGAATACTCTTCAAAGGAGACGGTGATGCGCCGGCATTTATATGGCTATTTCAACCGAATGCGGGGCTTGGAAGCTCCGCCATCTAGAGCACGTTTGTCACATGTTATGTGGTCTGGTATAGGCGCTTTTCTTGGCATTTACCTTATATCAGTGCTGCATAAATACATGTTTATGAATGCATTAGATACTCTTTTTCTAGTGGGCTCCTTTGGCGCTTCTGCAGTACTGATATATGGTGTTCCACAGGCAGAGTTGTCACAGCCCCGAAATTTAATTGGTGGCCATATCCTTTCCGCATGTATAGGCATCACGGTCTACAAATACGTTCCACTGGAAACTTCAGTCCTAAGTGCCTTGGCCGTCTCTCTATCTATCGTGGTCATGCATTTTACACGTACTTTGCACCCGCCTGGGGGTGCTACGGCGTTAATAGCTGTGATAGGGAGTTCTCAAATCCATGAATTGGGATACAAGTTCGTAATCACACCGATCGCAACAGGTGCTTTCATTTTGTTGATGATCGCACTTGCAGTCAATAATATGTCTAACAATCCAAAGCGGCACTATCCGCGTTACTGGTGGTAAGACTAAAGATCGACGGATCTATGTTCTGGAAAGTAGAATGTATGATCCCTAGCTATTTAATTCTATCGCTTTTTTAACACAAGATTCAAGCGAAGTTGTATCAGAAATGACAGGCGTAATATTTTTCGGGAAGTGATATGCAGTTGTATGCCCTATGGATATGGCTTTAAAACTTTCATCCCAAGATATGTTTTTAAAAAAACATTCAATCGTTGAAGGTGAAGAGAAGATAATGGTTGAATTTTTAGGTAATTTTACTTTTTTATCAAAATGTTTACAAACCGTTTTATATATGATCAATTCGTCACACAGTATGCTATTTGTATTTAAAATATCTGTAATATTCGAGATCACTTTAGAGGCTCTGACATAAAGAAGTTTTTGATGTTTAAATTTCTCTGCTATCTCTAATGCAAACTGCTCCCCATGTTTTTCTTTGCCAACAAACTTTAGATTCCCACCTAAGTGTTTAACTATTTTAGCCGTCTCAGGCGCTATCACATATGCTGGTTTTTTTTTCCAGGTTTTATCCATAGTATCAAGAGCATAAAGTGCATTTTTGGATGTAAAGATCAAAGCATCATAAGAAGACAGATCAATATCTTGTGGGATCGGTTCTATATCAAATACCGGTAAGTTCTTTGCCCATTTAACTTTTTTATCACTCAAGATATAGATAGGCATTCTGATGTTGTTTATGTTTGCGATCATTGATCTGAAGTATCTTTTTATTTTTTTCAATAAAGTATCTGAATCTGCGATCACGATAGATTTATTTTCATCAATAAAAAAGTGGATATGCTTTTTACTGAGTGCATGTGTGACTTTGATCAATTCAGGGTAGGTATACTCACTGGCCCAATTTTTATCCAAAATTAAAAGGTTCTTTTTTTCATCATATGCATAATAGATTAAGTTCAATGGTTCCAGTATGTTCTGTATTTTTTGCATGATTCACATTTCTTTGAAGATCGAATTAGAGTATATGGTACAACTTTTATTTTAACTGTTTGTTAACAGAAGGTTGAGTGTCACGGAAAACCTCCTTAAAAAAGAGAAGTCATTTGAGAACCGTGATGACGTTCCTCTACTTTTCTAGAAAAGTAGAGGAAAAAGCCCGAATATCAATAAAGGGAATAGGACTAGACAGTCTTTGAACTGTCAGCGTAACGAGACTTTAACTTCCCTTCCATGCTCAAGTAAGAATTTAGCGCACCGATATAAGCTCTTGCCGAGGCTAACATGGTGTCTATGTTCAATCCATGTCCTATGATGGCAGGTTCGCCGTTGAATGAGACTTTAACGGTGACATTTGCCAAAGCATCTTTACCCTGACTTACCGACTTTACTTTGTAGTCCATCAATTGACCCTCATAGCCGGAGATTCTGTCAATGGTTTTAAAGACCGCATCGATGGTCCCTTCACCTATACCTGCATCAATGATCTCTGCTTCGCCTTTTCTAATACTTACGGCCGCTGAGGGTACACCATTGGAACAATCCATTAACTGTAAAGAGACCAATTCAAAGACTTTAGGCGCCATTGTCATCTCATCGGTGACCAACGCCCTTAGGTCATCATCATAAATGTCTTTCTTCTTGTCTGCCATGATCTTGAAACGTTCAAAAGAAGCATTTAATGCTTCATCATCTAAAGTAAATCCTAATTTAGCCAATTTGTCTTTAAAGGCTGCACGGCCCGAATGTTTACCTAAGACCAATGTGTCATCCATATCCAATCCGATATCTTCTGGACGTATGATCTCATAAGTCTCTTTATTTTTTAACATACCGTCCTGGTGAATACCGCTCTCATGTGCAAAAGCATTTTTGCCGACGATGGCTTTGTTCGGCTGAGGTTCTATACCTGTAATATTGGCGATCAAACGGCTTGATGGATAGATCTCTTTGGTGTTGATATTGGTTTGATAGTTGGCAAAAACATCTGAACGTGTTTTTAATGCCATGACGATCTCTTCCAGTGCAGCATTTCCTGCTCTTTCACCCAACCCATTGATGGTACACTCTACCTGTCTTGCACCATTGATCACCGCTTCTAAAGAGTTTGCGACACCCAAACCTAAGTCATTGTGATTATGTACGGAGATGATCGCTCTACCCTTGGTGTATTCGCTCATCTCTTTGACCATTGCACCGATCTCAAACGGAAGTCTGAAGCCCACCGTATCGGGTAAGTTGATGGTAGTTGCACCTGCCTCTATGACGGCATCAGAGATCTCTTTCATAAAACCGATATCTGAACGGCCTGCATCCTCACAGGAAAACTCTACGTCATCCACGAATGTACGGGCATACTCAACAGCTCTGACCGCTCTTTTGATCACTTCATCAGGTTTCATCTTAAGCTTATGTTCCATATGGATGCTTGAGGTGGCAATGAATGTATGGATACGTTTCATTTTTGCTTTGGCGATGGCTTCTCCTGCAGCTTTCACATCTGCATCGATTGCTCTGGCCAAAGAACAGACCGTCGAGTTCGTGACTTTTTGTGATATTTTGTCAATAGCATCAAAATCTCCGGGACTTGCTGCGGCAAAACCCGCTTCGATGATGTCTACACCCAAACGCTCCAACTGTACAGCGATCTGGATCTTCTCTTCAGTGTTCATAGAAGCCCCTGGGCTCTGCTCACCGTCTCTTAATGTAGTGTCAAATATTTTTATGGTTTCCATTCTGTTTCTCCTCATAATGCGGCAGCGCTACATTATCATACCTCTCACTAAAGCTACACCTGGCAGTGAGGGTTCAATAGCATACTTTTTTAAAGTACGGGTGTAAATGATTGTCTAATTCTACCTAAATTGTAGTTATTAGAAACTAATTGTTTATTTATTGTGTAAAAAGGGTATGGATCGTTAGACGATTAGAGTGCGAGCAGCAGCAGGAGAGAGCTATCTTTAGTGAAAATAGTATGTTGGTTTATGATAGTTTTCATAATCTCTCCTTTAAATTTTAGAAATTATACAGTATTTAAAAATAAAATACAAGAGATAATAATTATCTCTTAATTTTGATATTTCGTACATTTAATGTCCGTAATGCACGAAGAGGACCATAGAGTGTATATCCTAAGATAATAATGGCAAAGCCTTCTGCCGAAAAAAGATAGAGTAAAGAAGCGGTCAGCATCAGCATGATCATGGTTTTAAATACCATGGGCTTGTCCAGGCTTACCTTCTTAAATGAAGGGTAACGAAAGTTACTTACCATCAGTACGGCAATACCAAGCGTTAGAAAAAGCAATATGATACCGTAATCTTCAAGTGTATATTTATAAAAGAGAAGTATCCACATGGAGACAAAGATGGCTGCAGTAGGAATAGGCAGTCCTATAAATACGTTGGGATCTGTTTTTGCAGTAGAGATGTTAAATCGTGCCAAACGAATTGCACCAAAGATCACATAGAGTGCAGAGACCAGTATGCCAAAACGTCCAAATTCATTACCAATGAAAAAATAGAGTAACATGGCTGGAGCGATACCAAAAGAGATAATGTCTGCTAAAGAGTCAAACTCTACACCAAACTGACTGGTGGTGTTTGTCATACGTGCAATACGGCCATCCAAACCGTCAAAGACAAGTGCCAAAAGGATGAGCCATGAAGCAAGTATTATGTTTCCTTTGCTTGCTTCGACCATACTTATCACTCCTACAAAAATGCTGCTTGCAGTAAACAGATTTGGCAGGATATAGATAAGCTTTGCATTTTTCATTTGTTACTCGTCAGTTTTTTCTTTCTCGGCAGTTTCAGACTCAGCTTTTGCTATTTTATCACCATGGGCCAGACGGCTCTTCATATTATTCTCTTTTTCATAATTCTCTATGATCTCACGTACTTTCTTACCTTCAATCACTTCAACATCCAAAAGTACAGCCGTCATATTTTCTATGGCTTGATGGTAATCAGTTAACGTATTTTTGACATAGGTATAACGTTCATTCAACGTAGACCGGATATAGTTATCCATATCTTCTGCCATTTTCTCACTATAGTCTGTGGATACTGCACCACCGCCAAGGAAAGAGTTTTGGCTACGGGAAAGAACCATGAGCCCTGCCACATCTGTCATCCCATATACAGAGATCATATCTTTTAAAATAGCCGTTGCACGGTCAAGGTCATTCCCCGCACCTGTACTGATTTCACCGATGAAAACTTCTTCAGCCGCACGGCCACCAAGAAGTACATCTATCTCAGCCATAAGCTCATGCTTTTGTTTTAAGAAACGCTCTTCATCCTCAGGAAGGTGCAGGGTATAGCCCAGTGCACCCAGCCCCCTAGGAATGATAGAGACTTTTGTGACACGTGTGGCACCTGGTGTAAGTTCTGCCATCAGTGCATGACCACTTTCATGATAGGCTACGATCTTTTTCTCAACTTCTGAGATCTTTCTATTCTTCTTTTCAAGTCCCACAAATGAACGCTCTATAGATTCTAAAAGATCTTCTTGTTCTATCTCTTTTTTGTTAAATCTTCCGGCTAAAAGCGCAGCTTCGTTGATGATATTCGCTAAATCTGCACCTGCCAAACCAGCTGTCTGTTTTGCAACAATGGTCAAATCAACATTGGCTGCTAGTTTCACATCTTTAGAGTGTACTTTCAAGATAGCCAAACGTCCGTCATAATCAGGTTTGTCCACCAGTACCTGTCTGTCAAAACGTCCTGCTCTAAGAAGGGCTGCATCCAGTGTTTCTGGTCTGTTCGTCGCAGCAAGTACGATCACAGGAGTATTTGTACCAAACCCATCCATTTCTGCCAGGAGCTGGTTGAGTGTCTGTTCTCTCTCATCATTTCCACCCATCTGTCCACCAGATGCACGGCTTTTACCAATGGCATCGATCTCATCAATGAAAATAATAGAGGGTGCTTCTTTTTTTGCCTGGGCAAAAAGATCACGTACACGGCTTGCTCCCACACCCACAAACATTTCAATGAAACTTGAACCACTTACAGAGAAGAAAGGAACGGAGGCTTCACCTGCCACAGCTTTTGCAAGCAACGTTTTACCCGTACCTGGAGGTCCTACTAAAAGTAGACCTTTAGGGATCTTTGCTCCCAGTTCTATATAACGTTCAGGGAATTTAAGGAAATCTACGATCTCTTTTACTTCATCTTTGGCTTCCTCCACTCCCTGTACATCATGAAACTTCGTATCAGGTTTTTCAGAGTTTATCAGCTTGTCGGCTTTACCTGCACCCAGTATACCGCCCCCCATACCTTTAGACATTTTTTTAGCCAAGAAGATCCAAATAGCAAAGAAGATAAGGATAGGCAGCAGTGACCCTAAAAGATCAGAAAGAAATCCACCGCCCATGATACCTTCATAAGTGATATGTTTTTCTTCCAAAAGAGGGATAAGATCTTTGTCATAGGTAGGAACATTTTGTGCAATAAAACGCGTTTTACGTCCATCAATATCAGCGATAGCTTCTACCGTTGTAGGCGTAAGTTTTACAGATGTGATCGTTCCTTTTGCTATTTCACTCTTGATCTCAGAGTATTTTACTGTTTTAGTTTGTGTGACATTGTTGCTGCTGTCGAGCATATTGCCAAGACCGCCACTATCACCCACAAACGATTTAAAGATCATGATGATAACAATAGAAAAGAGTGCAAATGCCAATAACGGGTTATTGTTGAAAAAATTATTATTATTGTTATTATTATCTTGATTATTATTTTGATTAGCCATTTATTTCCTTCTTATATACGAGTGTGACCCACTCATCTTTAAGTATTCTTTGTACTAGTGTAAGTTCTTTAAATGATTCTACTACCAGGTCTTCTTTTTTATCTAAAATACCTGAAAGTATCAACAGTCCATCTTCTTTACAGGCAGATTTTAAATCTTTTGCGATAAATCTGAGTACATCTGCTATGATATTTGCAATGACTATATCATAGGTACCTTCAGCTTTGTCTATAGAGCCTTCCCAGAGTTTGTCGTAGGTTTCTTCGTTGAGTGTGAAGTTCTCTTTACAACTTTCAACAGAGAGAGGGTCCGTGTCACAAAGTTCTACATTTGCACCCAGTTTCTTACATGCAAGACCCAAAATACCAGAACCACAACCGACATCTATAACAGATTTACCGGCATCGACATAAGTGCTGATAGCCTCCAAACATGAAAATGTCGTGGCATGGTGTCCTGAACCAAAAGCAAGTGCAGGGTCTATTTTGATATTGATACACTCTTCTTTAGGCGCATACCAGCTTGGGAAGATATAGAATTTACCAGCTTCTATAGGTTGGATAGAGTCTTGATAGGTTTTTATCCAGTCTATATTTTCTTTCTCTTCGAGTGTATAGTCCATTTTGATGGCATTACTTAAAGTACCGGCTAATGATACAAGTGCATCTTTAACGAAAGTTAAATCAGATTCACTTCGTACGATGATCTTTCCTGTACCGAGTTCCAGTCCTTCACCATAAATATTGGCAATGAAGTCTGCGATAAAATCTACATAAGTATCATCAAGTGTGATGGTCAGTTCATAATATTTATCTTGCATTAGCGACCTTAAATGCTTCTTCCAAGTCAAGTGTACCTTCGTAGAAAGCTTTACCTACGATCGTACCATCGATACCTGCCTCTATAAGTGCATTGATATCTGTCATATCTTTTAATCCGCCAGAAGCGATCGTTTCAAGGCCTGAAGCCTTTTGAATTTCCAGTGTAAAATCTACATTGACCCCTGTCATCATTCCGTCACGGCCTACATCAGTACAGATGATCGCTTGTACACCTGCGTTGGCAAATTCTCGTGCGAGGTCAGTGGCTTTCATATCACTCACCTCTGCCCAGCCTTCCACAGCGACCATGCCGTCTATGGCATCAATGCCCACAACGATTGGGTATTTGGCTGCCATATCTTTTACAAACTGAGGGTTTTTGACTGCTACTGAACCCAATATGAGTCTGTCAACCCCCAAGTCAAGGTACATCTTGATAGTCTCTTCATCACGGATACCTCCACCCAGTTCAAGTTTAAGGTTACAGTGTTCACGGATTTGTCTGATCTGTTCCAAGTTCTCAGGCTTACCTGCAAAAGCACCGTTAAGGTCAACAAGGTGCACCCACTCACTCCCAAGCTCTTCAAAACGTTTGGCCACTTGCCAAGGTTCATCCGAGTAGATCTTTGCAGATTCCATGAGCCCTTTGCTTAGTCTTACTGCTTTACCGTCTTTAAGGTCTATTGCTGGTAGTATTGTCATCTGTTCTTTTCCTATAGTTTTGTAAAATTTTCTATGATCTTCAAACCATTCTCATGGCTTTTTTCAGGGTGTGGCTGGATACCGTAAATGTTCCCATTTTGTACGGCCGATACAAACTCATACCCATAGTGTGTTTTTCCTATGACGTACTGATCATCACATACAGCATGGAATGAGTGGACAAAGTAGAGATAGAAGTCTTTGTTCAGTCCTGCAAAGATAGCCGTCTCTTTTTGTTGAAAGAGTTCATTCCAACCCATATGCGGTACTTTGAGGTGATGGTCAAATTTCTTTTCATCAAAAGCAACGACTTTGCCGGGAATCAGTCCCAAACCTTGTGTCTGTCCAAACTCTTCAGAACTTTCAAAAAGCAATTGCATCCCAAGGCAGATACCTAAAAGCGGTTTGCCTGATGCAGCAAAATCAATGACCGCTTTATCCATACCGTTTGCTTTGAGGTGTTCCATAGCATCACCATAGGCACCTACCCCAGGCAGGATGAGTTTATCATACTGGCCAAGTTTGGAAGGGTCACTCTCCAGAGTGGCATCTGCACCGACCTTAGCAAATGCATTAATGACAGAGGCCAGGTTCCCCATGTTGTAATCGACGATTCCTATCACGATCGTATTCCTTTGATACTCTTATAAATTACTGTGATTATAGCAAATTAAATTGAAAGCAGGTGTTTGGGGTCTTTATCCTTTAGGCTATTTGGGTAAAATTACATATCATATTTGCAGACAGGATAGGAATGAGAGAAAAAATTGAGTATGCGTTTGTAAGACTATTTTTGTGGTTGGCAAAGATAGCACCTACATCATTTATTTATATGATGATGAAAGCGCTTACCCTTCTTGTCTATCATGTCGATAAAAAAAGACGCCATCTTACTATCACTAATCTTGCCATGGCCTTTCCTGAGAAAACACCTCAAGAGATAGTGATCCTCTCTAAAGAAGTGTACAGGGAACTCTCTAAAACCATTACTGAAATTTTGTTGATGTTCACGGGAAAATTCGATATCGACAATGCGATCAAAAACAGAGAAGAAGTCAAAGAGAAATTACAAGAATTGGCACAAAACAGTCCACATGGTATCGTCTTTATGACGGCACATTTCTCCAACTGGGAACTCATGGCACACTTTATTGCAAAAAACGGACTCCCTATGATCGTCATAGGTCGCAAGGGGAACAACAGACTGATAGAATCCAACATTACCACACCGTTTCGTGAAAAATACGGTAATAGTGCTGCAAGTAAAGATAAAGCAATGCTTTCAATGATGAAAAAGCTGAAAGCGAAGGGGAATGTAGGACTGCTTATAGATCAGAAATCGGGTGGTTCACACAGTGCCAAGATAGACTTCTTTGGAAAACCTGCGGAGACCACGCTTTCTGTTGCTTCACTGAAATTGAAGCTTGATCCCTTGATCGTGCCTGTTTTTGTGGTGAGAGGTAGTGACGGGTTGTATGAGTTGGTGATCAATGCACCCGTTGAGTATGTGGCAGATGAGATAGAAGATCAGCAGAAAAAGCTTGAAGCGATGACTTTGAAATACAATCAAGCCATAGAAGATGTCGTTAGAAAGTATCCTTCACAATGGTTCTGGATGCATAACAGGTGGCGGCTGTGAGTAGAGTACTTATACTCAGTGATGGTCGTCCTGGACATCTGAATCAGTCGCTAGCTTTTGTGAAGTATTTGAATGTATCTTATGATGTTGTATCGGTCACATTTAAACATCAATGGTTTAAAGCACTGAGCTATATATTTGATAAAGTAGGAATATACAGTGAAAAACTGTTCGATATACAGTTAGATAAAACATATGATATGGTCGTGGGGACAGGCTCCAGCACATCCTATGCAACGAAAGTGCTGGCTAAAAAAATGCATGCAAAATCTGTAGCGATGATGCTGCCTCGAGGATATCGTTATGATTTTGATACCATCTTCGCCCAAAGCCATGACAATCCGCCTAAACAGAAGAACATTATAGAGATACCTGCAAATTTTTCTTATGTGAAGCCTAAAGGACTTTATAAGGCACAAAAAAAGTCTATAGGTATCGTGATAGGCGGGGACAATAAAAGTTTTACTATGTCGAAAGAAGAACTACAGGCACAATTAGACACGATAGTTGAAGCATACAGAGAGTATGAGGTTGCTATCACCACATCTCCTAGGACCAGTAAAGAGATAGAAGATCTGATAGAGTCATATGCTTTTGATTATGAAGTGATCTTCTCTAAAAACCCCATTAATCCGATCCCTGATTTTTTGGAACAGTGTGAAACGGTCTTTATCACGGGGGACAGCACCTCAATGATCTCAGAAGCGGTTTCCTATGGTATGTCAAATGTGGTTGTTTTGCCTTTAGAGAGTCAGGGAGATAATAAATTCACTCGATTCATAGATACGTTGGAAAAAGAAGGGTATCTGCATATTTTTGATGGCACTATAAAACATCATAATAAAAAAATAGATTTTAAGACATACCTTGAAGAGGTAAGTCTATGAAGATAGTACAGTTATTGCCTGAACTGAATGAAGGCGGTGTAGAACGCGGTACTGTAGAGTTGAGCCGTGAGTTGGTGAAATTGGGGCATGAGAGTATCGTGATCAGTGCAGGGGGAAAACTGGAAGAACAGATCACAAAAGAGGGCGGGATACATATCACTTTTGATGTCTGTTCCAAAAATCCTTTGACTGCTCCTTTACGTATAGTGAAATTACAAAAAATCTTGAGCGAATTAAAGCCTGATATCCTTCATGCAAGAAGCAGAGTCCCTGCATGGCTTACTTACCTGGCAAATAAAAAGCTACATATCCCTTTTGTTACCACAGTGCATGGATTTAACAGTGTGAGCCCTTACAGTGCCATTATGGCAAAAGGAGATAGGGTGATCTGTGTGAGCGGTGCCATCAAAGCGTATATCCAAGAGCATTATCACACAGAAGAGAAGAAGATCACCGTAATACCACGAGGCATAGACTTAGAAAAATTCAATCCTCAAAATCTTGATCAATCATTTATCGAAGATTTCAAAAAAGAGTATCATCTAGAAGAGAGACAAATTGTCACAACCGTAGGTCGTATTACACAACTTAAAGACCATCAGACCTTTATCCGTGCTATTGCTTTATTGAAAAAAAATGATCCAAACATTGTAGGCTTGATCGTTGGTGGAGTACGAGAAGACAAACAGGAGTATTTTCACTCCTTAGAAGGATTGGTGAAAGAATTAGGTTTAGAGGATAATATTATTTTTACCGGTTCACAAAGTAGAGTAGCTGAGATCTATGCTTTAAGTGATGTAGTGGTGAGCAGTTCTAAAAAACCAGAGAGTTTTGGAAGAAGTGTTGCTGAAGCATTGGCTCTTAACACACCTGTAGTGGCGACAAGTCATGGAGGAGTGTTGGATATTATCGTTGAAGGTGAAAATGGGTTCTTTTATCCTGTAGGTGAGAGTGAAGTATTGACTGAAAAGATTTTAAAGTCAAAGGGATTAAAGTTCGATGGATATAATTATGTAACTTATAATTTTTCCTTGAAGAATATGGTAGAGAAGACTATTGCAGTATATGAAGGCTTATTAAAACGATGAAAATATTAATGGTTAGTTTGGATTATCCTCCTACAGTAGGAGGTATTACTGCACATGTCTATGAGCTTTCACAAGCTTTAAAAAATATAGGATGTGATGTCACTGTTGCTACTAAATTTCTTGATAAAGATCAAAAAGCGTTTGAAACGGTAGATGGCATTGATATTTATAGATTCGATTTAAAATATATTGGGTTTACCTACGGATATCAGATCAATAAATTTTTAAAAAAACTGGTAAAAGAAAACCATTTTGATATCATACATATACATGGGATGAGGCCATTAGAATTTTACAATATAAAAGATATTCCTCTTGTGTACACAAACCATACTTCCGGTTATTTGAAAAGAATTAAAAAAGGCGGATATAGAATCCCTCTATTAAAAAGACTGTTCAGTAAACCCAAATTATTTTTGGCACCAAGTGAAGAACTTCTTGAAGTTCCATTCTCTTTTGAGGCAAAAAAAGTTTTTATTTCAAATGGTGTGATCTCTTCTAAATTTACAAGAAATGAAGAAATTCGAAAAAAATTAAGAACAGAATTATCCATTAAAGATGATGAAAAACTAGCGATCATGACTCGAAGAATGGTTTGGAAAAATGGAATTAACTATCTTGCTCTTGCGACTAAATATATAA
Organism: Sulfurovum xiamenensis; assembly: GCF_030347995.1. Lineage (NCBI taxonomy): Bacteria > Pseudomonadati > Campylobacterota > Epsilonproteobacteria > Campylobacterales > Sulfurovaceae > Sulfurovum > Sulfurovum xiamenensis. The sequence goes on along the minus strand of NZ_JAQIBC010000001.1, from coordinate 356,746 downwards.
AAAATGATAAATTAAAACTACTGTTTATTGGTGATGGTGAACAGTTTCAAGAAGTAAAAAATATTTTAGAAGAAAATTTTAAAGATAGATTTATTCTTTTGGGTTCAAAAAAACATCATGAAATAATCGACTATTATAGTGCTTCTGATCTGTCCATTTTACCATCCTTAATGGAGGCTACAAGTATCAGTGGGCTGGAAGCAATGGCTGCATCGTTGCCTTTAGTTGGTACAAAAGTCGGTGGAATACCTGTTTTAATAAAAGATGGCATTAATGGGTATCTTTGTGAACCGGCGAATCCTAAAGATCTGGCTGAAAAAATTGATAAGATTTTAGAAGAGGATCTTATAAAAATGGGTAAAAATTCCAAGAAGTTTGTTGAAGAAAAGTTTGATTGGATTCAAATAGCCAACAAGACATTGAATGAATACAAAGAGCTATTAAAATGAAAAAAGTACTTTTAGTATTCGGCACAAGACCAGAAGCCATAAAAATGGCGCCTTTAGTAAAAGCATTTGAAAAAGAGGCTTCAATTTTATCCAAAGTATGTGTAACTGCACAACATAGAGAGATGTTAGATCAAGTGCTTGAAATGTTTGATATCAAGCCTGACTATGATTTAAATATTATGAAACCAGGACAAGACTTATTTGATGTAACATCCAATGTGCTATTAGGTATGAAAGAGGTATTGGCTGATTTCAATCCTGATATTGTCTTGGTTCATGGAGATACGACAACTACAAGTGCCAGTTCTCTTGCAGCTTTTTATCATAAAATAAAAGTAGGGCATGTAGAAGCGGGTTTAAGAACGGGTAATATATACAGCCCTTGGCCTGAAGAAGCCAATAGACAGATAACAGGTGTCTTAGCAAACTACCATTTCGCCCCAACTACTACAAGTGAAGATAATCTTCTTAAAGAGAATAAGAACAAAGACAATATTTTAGTAACCGGTAATACAGTCATCGATGCACTATTTTTAGCTTTAGATAAAATAGAAAATACTCCTCAACTAAAAAATAAGATCATTGCATCTATCAATTCTCAGTATCAATTTAATGGTACTAAGAAATTGATACTTGTAACCGGTCACAGAAGAGAAAACTTTGGACAAGGATTTATCAATATCTGCGAAGCACTAAAAACATTAGCGTTAAATAATCCAGATGTTGATATCGTTTACCCGGTTCATCTCAATCCAAATGTTCAAAAACCTGTGAAAGAGATACTATCTGATGTATCAAATGTATTTTTGATAGAACCACTACAGTATGAAAACTTTATCTATATGATGAATAAATCATACTTTATTATCACAGACTCTGGTGGAGTTCAGGAAGAAGCTCCCAGTTTGGGAAAACCGGTACTTGTAATGAGAGATACTACTGAACGGCCAGAAGCCGTTGAAGCAGGCACAGTGAAACTGGTAGGAACACATTCGCAAACTATCATAGATGAAGCCCAGAAGCTTTTAGATGATGAAAAGGAATATGAGAGAATGAGTAAGGCGCATAATCCTTATGGTGATGGTAAAGCGTGTGAGAGAATCGTAGACTTTATAAAAAGGCAGTATATATGAAAAGTCTAAAGGTAGTACATTGTGCAAATTTTAGTGAATCAAAAAACGGTGCAGTATTTTATGCTATTGATAGGAAAATTTCAAATGGATTAATTAGAAATGGTCATTTTGTATATGATTTTAGTTATAGAGAAGTGGCTAAATCTTTAGCATTTTTTAAAAGTAAAAAACTTGGTGCAAAAAAAATGAATCTAGCTTTGATGAAAGTGATTGAAAATATCAAACCTGATATTCTCCTTTTAGGACATTCTGAAATTGTTTTCAATGATACTTTGGATCAGGTAAAAAGAATTTATCCTAATATGAAAATTGCAATGTGGTGGGTTGATCCATTTGAGAATATTGACCATATCCATGATAGAATAAAATATCTTGATGCTTTTTTTGCAACAACAGATCCTTTATATTTTGATAAACTATTTAAAACAAAAACAAGTTTTTTTTATATCCCAAACTTATGTGACAACTCTATTGAAGTACAGAAATCTTTTGAAAATAAAGACCATAAATATGATTTGATTTTTATAGGGAGAGATGATGAAAATAGAAGAGAGTTCATTCAAAAACTTAATGGTTTAAAAAATATTAATTATAAACATTTTGGTTCTAGTCGTGATACATTAGTTTTAGGGAATGACTTTTTAGAATTGCTTTTTCAGTCAAAAATGGCTGTTAACTATAGTCGTTTTAACGATATATCATTATATTCATCTGATAGAATTGTTCAATTAACTGGACAAGGTGTATTGGTATTTACACCAAGGATTCCAAACTTTGAGAAATTGTTTACTGATGAAGAAGTCGTTTATTTTGATAATTTTAATGACTTGGAACAAAAAGTGAGTTATTATTTAAAGCATGAAGATGAAAGGGTTAAAGTTGCGCGGGCTGGTCATAAAAAAGCGCATGAAATATTTAATGAAAAAGTAGTAACACTTCATATGCTAGAAAAAATTTATAATTGAGATTTGCAATGTTTAAAAAATTAAAATACTCTATAGAAAACCTACTTTACAAGTTTCAATTTGGTTCAGAACTTGAATTAAAGAATTTTAAATTTAAAGCAAATAATTTCTCTGGGAAAAAACTAAATATTATATATTTGACACAATATGATGGATCATTTAGTATCAATAATACATATGAGCCTTTAAAAGAATTTGGGACAGTATTCAAGTTTGAATTAGATAAAGATGATGATAGAAAAAATTGGTATCAAAATAAAGTGCAAAGAAATAATGAAATGTTAAATTTTGTTGATAATACAATTAGAAATCATAAAATTGATGTCATTGTTTGTTATCTTTCAGGATTTAGTACTACTCCAGAAGTTTTAAAAAAAATAAAATCATATAACATATTTATGATAAATGAAAGTTTGGATGATGAACGAAAATTTATTAGTAAAAAAGGCAAAGATGGAATTTATAGAGGAATGAAGGATATTTGTAGATTCTTTGATCTTTCATTAACCACGTCCCAAAGTGCTCTTGTTAAATACTTGGTTGAGGGTGGAAAACCAATGTATAAAGATTATGCAGGTAATGAAAAAATTTATAAAAACTTACACTTGAAGAAAGAGTATGATGTTGGGTTTGTTGGTGCTAGTTATGGTATTAGAGATAAGTATATACAGTATTTACAAGATAATGGGATTAATGTATATGCAAAAGGAAAAGGTTGGCAAAAAGGTTTTGCAGAGTCAGATGAAATGATTGAAATTTTCAATAAATCAAAAATTGTTTTGGGTTTTTCTACTGTTGGAAAAAATGATGATATTTATATTCTGAAGGGAAGAGATTTTGAAGTTCCTTTAACTGGAAGTTTTTATATGACAGGGCATCATGAAGAGTTAAAAGAATATTTTGATTTGGGTAAAGATATAGAGACATATAATTCAAAAGAAGATTTACTTAAAAAAGTTAAATATTATTTGGAGAATGAAGAAGAAAGAGAACAAATAGCTAAAAATGGTTATGAAAAATGTTTAAAAAGCTATACAGTAAAAAAAGCTTATGAAAAAGTTTTTGGATATTTAGGTTTATAGATGCCATTTTATTTTTATAAATAAAATAGGTGAGAATCTTGCAAAAAAATAAAATTCAAATATTGATCCGGTTAATATTCATAAAATAAATAATTAATAAAGAGAAAAATATGAAAAAAGGTAATCAAGTAAAATTAGTAAATCGTGGAAGTTTAGCAGATGAAAACTCAGGTTTTAAAAATCAATCTCGAGGAAATGAAGCTAAGTGGGAATCTTCTTCATTTACATTTAACCCATTAGAAAAAGATTATGACTGGTTGGTCATAATCGATGATGTTCCACGTATAGTACCAAATGGTGTAGAACAGTTATCATGTCCAAAAGAAAACACTATTTTAGTCACAACAGAGCCAAGTACAATTACAATGTATGGCAAAGCTTTTACTGGTCAATTTCATTATGTGATTACAAATCAAGATGAAAAAGCCTTGCCTCATCCAAATGCTATCCGTTCTCAGACAGGGAATGTCTGGTTTTATGGTAAATCACTAGATGAGATATTAGCGGTAAAGGAACCAACGAAAACAAAAAAAATATCGACAGTATGTTCAAATAAACAACAAGGACACACTATACATAAACTCAGATATGAATTTACAAAAATCATGGAAGAGAGGATTCCTGAATTAGAGAGATTTGGTAGGGGATTTAAGTGGATCGAAACAAAAGCAGAAGCTATAGATGACTATGAGTTTCATGTAGCGATTGAAAATCATTATGCTCCACATGTTTGGACTGAAAAACTTGCAGATACATTTTTAGGGTATGCTGTACCCATTTATTTTGGATGCCCAAATATATATGATTATTTTCCAGAAGAAAGTTTGATTTTAATAGATATTTATGATGTTGAAGGGTCCATTGAAAAGATTAAAAAAATTATATCTACTCCTGGTGAATATGAAAGAAGACTACCTGCGGTAAAAGAGGCAAGAAGAAGAGTGATTGAAGAGTATAACTTATTGGCGATGATAAATAATATCGTTGAGAATGCAAAAGAAGACAAATCTCTTGATACTGATTATAAGATATATAATCGAAGAATGATGAGAGTAAGGCATCTGCCAGACTTAATACGATTTGCCTTCTGGAAAATTAATAATTTTATAAAAAATATTTAACAAGTAGCAACAGAATTTACTTTATTAAGTCAGGAGGCTTTTTATCTAGTCTAAAAGAATAAATAAAAAACAATAGTAATATAAATATATTCAAATGTATTTTACTATCAATCAAGCTACCATCAAATTGCATGTGAATAATAAAGGATAGGAGAAGGATAAAATATATTATTTTATCCTTGGTAAAACTTTCTTTCAGTGTAAGCCATATTAAATAGTGAAAAATAGAAAACCCAACAATACCAGTATAAAGTAATAACTCTAATGTTAAATTATGTACACCTAGAGCTGTAAGACGAAGATCTGGAGTCCTAACTGCTAGTATTTTAAATGTATCAACACCATAGCCTAAAATCGGTGAATCTATAATATTTTCTATGGTAAATGGCCAAATTGTTGATGTCCTTCCAGAGCTGTATGCTTGAATCAGTAAAGTTAATCTATGAAATAAATTATCATCTAAGAGAAAAAGTAGTATAGAGAAGATAAATAAGGAAGATAATGTATAAAATAATTTTTTATCAATACCATGATGTTTAATATAGCAAAACATATAGCCTATAGAGAAAATGCCAAACATAACCCAAGCAGATCTTGACTGAGAATGAAAAAGAGTAAATAGAAACATGAGTAAAGTTGTAAAATATATGATCTTATCATATTGAAAGCTTTTATAATGAGTTTTATCAAAAAATAAGACTAAAGAAATACTAGCTCCTACTACCATTAAAAGGCCAAAGGGATTAACACTATAAATTGCACCTGTCAATTGATTGGAAGTTCCATGAGGTGTTTGATGTGCGATGAAATCAAAACCTGTGATATACTGATAAATTCCATCTAGGCAATGTATTAATAGAACAATAAATATTACTGTTAATAACCATTTTTTTGAATAGAATTTTTGTTTATAAAAATAAAATAGTATAGTTAAAATAAGTACGTATCTAAAAAAATATTTCAAAATTTCGATTAGTACATTTTTGTCACTGATGCCAAGTAAACTGGAAAGCGTCATCGAAACAATAAAGGCTAAAAATACAATAAGTAGTTTTTTATATTCAGCCAACATTTCTAATAAAAAAGTTTTTTGTTTATAATAAAGATAATGTATGAAGAAAAAAATAATGATCAAAACAGTACTTATTTGATAGATGGAGTTTTTCAGTGGAATTGAAAATATCCAAATAAATAATAGAATTTGAAATATTTTCATAAATAAATTTTTTTCTTGAAATTTTTTATACGTATCAAGTGTATAGTTTAGAATATTCATTAAGTATGGTCTTTATATTAGAGGTGGAAGTAAGATTATATAGTAAACTAAGTCGAATGTAAAGCAAATTCTTTCCTTTACATTAGGATAATTATAATTTTTACTTTTTAACTCAGTTTCAGTGAAAGGAACTGAAAAAATAATATTCGAAATTTCACCTTTTTTAAAGAAAAATACTGCTGTAAGGAGAATCACATAGTATCTATTTACTTTTTTAAGCTACCATAACGAAAATCTTTCCAAGGATAACATTGAAACCTAGAACATCAGCATCTCTTATTATAGGAGTTTCGTTATTTATCGTACTCTTTAGCAATGTTTCATTTTTCAAGCATGTATTGGAAGTATACCCTTTTGACAGTACCTATGCACCTTTTGTCATTTCGCAAGGTGTGGTATTTTGCCTTTTTTTAACTTTCATACTCTCTCTTTTAAGTTGGAGATATGTGACTAAGCCGATACTTATCGTCATGTTGATGACTGCGGCGACGGTAAACTATTTTATGCAGACCTATAACATCATCATAGATACAACGATGATCGAAAACACTGTGCAGACAGATATAAATGAAGCTTCCGATCTTATGAGTTGGAAGCTGTTTGGCTATGTGCTGTTGTTTGGAGTTCTGCCTTCCTATATCATCTATAAAACACCTTTGGTATATCGTGGATTCAGAAAGGAATTGTTTTCAAAATTAAAATTGGGTGCAGGCAGTTTTGTTTTGATATTTGTTGTGATGCTCCCTTTTTCCAAACATTATACCTCTTTTTTCAGAGAGCATAAGATCTTACGTTCTTACAGCAATCCAACTTATGGACTTTACTCTTTAGGTTCTTATGTGAAAGAACAGGTCACAGAGAGAGATATGCCACTTATACAGACAGGATTAGATGCAAAGATAGGGAAAAGAGAAAAGAGAAAAGTAGTGATCATGGTTGTGGGTGAGGCAGCGCGTGCTGATCATTTGTCATTGAATGGGTATCAAAGAGAGACCAATCCACGGATGAAACAAGAAAATATCATCAATTTTTCGAACATGTATTCATGTGGGACCACGACAGCTGTTTCCGTACCTTGTATGTTCTCTGTCTATGATAGAGATGATTATGATACACAAAAAGGACTTCACACCGAAAATGTACTGGATGTACTTTCTCATGCCGGGGTAGAGGTATTATGGAGAGACAATAACTCCGATTCTAAAGGTGTGGCGGATAGAGTACAGTATGAGTATTATAAAACACCTGAGAATAATACTATGTGTGAGGGGGAGTGTCGAGATGTAGGGATGCTGGTCGGGCTGGATAGAGTGATCGAAGAGAGCTCCAAAGACATGGTGATCGTGCTGCATCAAATGGGGAATCATGGCCCAGCATATTACAAACGGTATCCAAAAGAGTTTGAACGCTTTACTCCCACTTGCCAGACCAATCAGCTAGAAGAGTGTTCCCAGGAAGAGATTGCCAATGCCTATGATAATGCACTACTCTATACCGATTACTTTCTTTCTCAGACGATAGGGCTTTTGAAGAAGTATGAGGATACTGTGGATACAGCGATGTTCTATATGGCGGATCATGGCGAGTCTTTGGGCGAAGGAGGGTTCTACCTGCATGGACTTCCATATTTTATAGCGCCGGATGCTCAAAAAAATGTGGCTTCTCTGCTATGGTTAGGAAAAGATTTTCCTCTGGATAAAGAAGAGATTAGAAAAACTGCTTCAAATGAATTTTCTCAAGACAATCTTTTCTCCACACTGCTTGGGCTCTTTGATGTGGAAAGTGAAGTGTATGATAAAAAGATGGATATGTTAAAATTTACAAACTTATAAAAAATATATTCTGTTATATTTTATATATGGTAAAACGCTCTATACCACTGTGCAAATTTGTCCACACCCTCCTGGATAGAAGTATCGGGTTTATAACCAAAGTCATTCATGAGCCCACTGACATCTGCATAGGTTGATTTAACATCCCCTGGCTGCATCGGGAGATACTCTTTCTTTGCTTCTTTTCCTAGAGAGTTCTCTAAAGCCTTGATAAAATCCATCAGTTGTACAGGGGCATTGTTCCCGATGTTATAGATCTGATAGAGATCTTTTTCATTAGGGTGGTCGATCACCTTGATACATCCATCTACAATATCGTCGATGTAAGTAAAGTCTCTGCTCATATCCCCTTGATTGAAGACCTTGATGGCTCTGCCATGAAGAATGGCATCCGCAAAGAGCATAGGAGCCATATCGGGTCTGCCCCAAGGACCATAGACGGTAAAAAATCTAAGACCGGTTGTAGAGATACCAAAGAGGTGAGAGTAGGTATGTGCCATCAGTTCATTTGATTTTTTGGTAGCTGCATAGATAGAGATAGGTCTGTCGACCTGATCAGTGGTTTTGAAGGGTTGTTCTTTGTTGAGTCCATAGACAGAAGAGCTGGAAGCGTAAGAGAGGTTGTTGATGCCATTTTCTCGACACCCTTCAAGGATGTTCATAAAGCCCTGTATATTACTTTCGATGTAGGCATGAGGGTTCTCAAGGCTGAACCGTACACCTGCTTGTGCCGCAAGGTTACAAACGGCATCAAATTGTTCTTTTTTGAACAGGGCTTCCATTTGATCTTTATCGGCAAGATCTAATTTGATAAAAGTATGTTTTGGAAAAATGCTCGAAGCGACAGGCTGGTTCTCTTCTATTTTTGTAGGATCGATGCCTAACTCTTTTAAGCGGCCATATTTGAGATTTATATCATAATAGTCATTGATATTATCTATGCCAATGACTTCATCCCCGCGCTCAAGTAATTTCTTTGCCAAATGAAATCCAATGAACCCCGCTGTTCCTGTGACTAATATCTTCATTTTCTTCCGTTAGTCACTACCAAAGAGATCTCTGGTATAGACTTTCTCCTTTACATCTATGAGGTCATCTGAGAGTCTATTCGCTACGATCACATCGGAAATATTTTTGAATTCTTGCAAATCTTTCATGACTTTTGAGTGAAAGAACGATTCTTCCTGTAGTACGGGTTCATAGACCACGACGTTGATACCTTTGGCTTTTATACGTTTCATAATACCTTGGATCGATGAAGATCTAAAGTTGTCTGACCCGCTTTTCATCGTTAAACGGTAGATACCGACTGTAGACGGGTGCTTTTTTAAGATAGAGTCCGCAATAAAGTCTTTTCTCATACTGTTGGCTTCTACAATAGCGCCTATAAGACTGTTGGGCACATTTTTATAGTTTGCGCGCAACTGTTTGGTATCTTTAGGCAGGCAGTAGCCCCCGTATCCAAAGGAAGGATTGTTGTAGTGCATACCTATTCTAGGGTCAAGTCCTACACCCTCTATGATCTGTCTGGTATCAAGGTTATGTGTCTCAGCATAGGAGTCTAGTTCATTGAAGTAGGCAACTCTCATTGCTAGAAATGTATTTGAAAAGAGCTTCACCGCTTCTGCTTCCGTAGACCCAGTAAAAAGAATGTCAATATCTTTTTTGATGGCACCTTGTGCTAAAAGGTTTGCAAAGGTTTTTGCACGTTCACTCTTCTCGCCTACAATGATACGAGAAGGGTAGAGGTTATCATGGAGTGCTTTGCCTTCTCTAAGGAACTCTGGAGAGAAAATGATATTGTCACAGTCGAATTTTTCTCTAATACTTTTTGTATAACCTACAGGAATGGTAGATTTGATGACCATTACTGCATTTGGATTTATTTCTATGACATCCTTGATTACCGATTCGACTAGTTCAGTATTGAAATAATTTGTTTCCGGGTCATAATCTGTAGGGGTAGCAATAATGACAAAATCTGAATTCTCATACGCCTCATGCTTATCAAGTGTCGCTTTAAAGTTCAGAGGCTTGTTCTTAAGGTACGCTTCTATTTCTGCATCTTCGATAGGAGAGATCTTTTGGTTGAGCATCTCTACCTTTTCAGGAATGACATCCAGGGCTACGACTTCATTGTGCTGTGCCAGTAAAATACCGTTGGATAGTCCAACATATCCTGTACCTGCTATGGCTATTTTGTAACCCATGATTTTATCTTTCCTTTTGATTTAGTTTTTTCTTTAAAATGATCTTTCCTGCTTCCACTCCGGGTTGATTATAGGTATTCACATCGATAAGTTCTCCTACAAGTGAGGTAAGTAGCTCATAGTAGTAGAGAAGTGATCCTATAGTATTTTCATCGACACTTGGAAGGATAATAGTGTCAATAGGAATGTCATCTTGTGCTTCCAGTGATTCCAACACCGAGTCACACTGCATATTGATGAGTTTGGAAAAAGGTAGATTATTGAGTGTATCAAGACCTTCCAAGTGGGGAAGTGTGATATCCGGGATAGTGATATTGTCATGAAAATCTTCAATTTTAATGAAAGTGACTGATTTGTCTCTGGTCCCTTCCATGATAAGCTGTAGAAATGAATGTTGGTCTTCTGGGCCGATAAGGCCGATAGGGGTAAGACCTACATGAAATGCACTGTGGCGTTGATGTTTTCCTAAGCTTTCACCCCAAAGCTGCACATACCACTCACAGAAATATTTGAGTGTTTCAGAATAGGCGAAAATACAATTGATGTTGTACTGGGTATGATTTTTTGCATAAAAGGTAGCTTTTTTCAGTAATGTATCTTTCAGGTATCCATCATAAAAAAAGCTCTCTTTGACCTCTTTTGCACCATTTAACAAAGCTTGTATCTCTATACCACATAAAGCTAAAGGGACAAGCCCTACCGTTGAGAGTACTGAAAACCTTCCGCCTACATTGTGAGGTAGATGGAGTACAGTAGAGTTGATCTCTTTAGCATATGTTTCAAGCGGTGAGTCAGGATCAGTGATAAAAGTATAGGCGGTAGGATCACTCTGAAGCGAATAGATATATTTATAGATAGAGAAGGTCTCTACTGTGGTCCCTGATTTGGAGATCACGAGAAAATGGGTTTTTGAAAACTCTATATGTGAAAGCAGATTTGTGATATTGATAGGATCAGTACTTTCAAAGAAGTATAGCTTTCTTGTAAGCCCATTGAGAGGTTTGAGAAATTCATACACGGCCTTAGCACCTAAAGAACTCCCCCCGATCCCAATGACTGCGATCGTATCTATCGTATCAGAGATCGAATCACAATACTTTAATAGTGGAGTGATGTCTTGATCTGGCAGCGCATAATAGCCAATACTCTGCTGTTCTTTTTCAATCGCTTTAAATGCCTTTTTCTGCGTTTTTTCATCTTCGAAAGTAAAAGAGAGTCGGTTGATCATAGTAGGCTCTTTGCTTGTGTGATCAGCGCATTGACTTTGGATTCATACTCTTTTGCCAGTGCCTCATCGGTAGATTCGAAGCGTGTGACAAGTACAGGTGTGGTGTTACTGGCTCTCACTAGTCCCCAACCTTTTTCAAAGTTGATACGCACACCGTCCACATCAATAATGCTAAGAATCTTAGGAAAATCTGCAGGAGGATTAAGAAGAAGCTCTTTCACTTTGTCAATGATCGCAAATTTCTCCTCTTCTGTGGTCTCTACTTTTATCTCTTCAGTAGAAAAAACGGTAGGCAGTGCATCGATCTCTCTATCCAGGTTAATACCATCATGGATGAGTTCCAACATCCTAAGTGTGGCATAGATGGCATCATCATACCCAAAATAACGGTTTTTGAAGAAGATATGCCCGCTCACTTCACAGGCAAGATCGGCATTGGTCTCTTTCATTTTGACTTTGAGGTTGGAGTGTCCTGTTTTATACATGATGGCTTTGGCACCTCGACGCTCAAGTTCATCGTACATAACCTGTGAGCATTTGACCTCACCTATAACTGTAGGGTTCTGCATCTTCATCGCATAGAGAAGTGCCATTTGATCCCCCTTGATGTTATGTTTATGTGTGAGCACTGCGATACGGTCAGCATCTCCATCGTAGGCAAAAGCGATATCTCCATCTTTCTCTAAAGCTGATTTGATATCTGCAAGGTTCTTCTCTACAGAGGGGTCGGGATGGTGGTTCGGAAAAGTACCGTCTGGTTCAAGGTAGAGGCCAGTGTAGTCGAAGTTCAACGCATCAAAGATATCTGTGATGACGGTGTCTGCAACACCATTACCCGCATCAATAACAATTTTTTTAGGGAAGTTCTTCAGGTGGGCAAACTCTTTGACCATAAAGTTGATGTAAGGGGTTTTTACATCTATATCCGTTTTTGTATTGTTGTCTTCAATGACGAGATCCTGATGGGCCAGGATCTCATCCCCTAATGCATAAATCGATTCTCCAAAAAAAGGAGCTTGATCCACTGTGATTTTAAAACCGTTATATTCGCTTGGATTGTGGGAACCTGTGATCATAATGGAAGCATCTGTTGTAATACCGTTAAAATTGATGTAGTTGCTAAAGTAGTTTACCGGGGTAGCGACCATTCCCATATCTAAGACTTTGCATTCAGCTGCATTCAGTCCGGAAGTCAGATAATCTCTTAGGATGGGAGAGTGAGAGCGAGCATCATAACCGATAGCAACGACTTTGTCGCCACCGATTTTCTGACCAAGGTAATAGCCGATCAGTTTGACAGATATTTCATTCAGCTCTTTTTCAAAGATCCCGCGGATATCATACTCTCTGAATATATTTTTTTCTATTATATCTGTCATTCTATTCCTCCCAGATAGCCTATTTAGCCTGTGTATGAAAGTATAGCACTAAAAACTAAGTTTCATCCCACCATAAAAGCTGTTATTAAACGTTTGATCATAGGTATTATACTCTGTATCTATATTACGATACCCGGTAAACAGATGTACATTCGTGATGATCTCCATATCTGCTTCTACTCTAAATTCCGTATAGCTTTCTCCATCACTGAATGTAAGCACAGAAGGCGCATAAGCCAAACTTGTTGTTAACGAAGTGGTAGGGATGCTGTAGTTCAATGGAAGTGTATATTTTGCTTTAGCACAGAAGGGAATAGCGATAAAATCATCGGCAAACACAGATTTTATCCCTAGTCCAAGTGCAAGTCCTTCGATACCCTGGAAAGTACTTTCCGCACTGACACCCACGGTCGCTAGGTTGTCTCCATCCGTATGAAGATAAGAAGTATCCAGTGTATAGGAAGTACTGTCCGAATAGTAGGTCAAAGCATTCAGATCGATAGAAGCACCTACTTCTAGATCCTCATTATTGACATTAAGCCCTATATTGCTTTGGGCATGAAGCAGTCCAAGTGTTAAAAGTGAAGTGATACAGAGTTTTTTTATGTACATAGTAAGCCTTTGATATTTATGCATATAATACTATCATAAACTTTCTTGACAGAGACTAATCTGCCGGTCGATAGTTTTTTTCTTTTTCCAGTTTTTCTTGTTTGATCTTTTTTTTATAGGTCTTTCTCTTCTCTTCCATCATAGCAGCATCTTTCAGGTCCTCTTCATTGTCGTGACGGACCGCATCTATGAATTTGCTATGGTCGTCGAATTGTCCTGTTCTTACCGCCCAAATTAAAGCCAGTAAGCCTATGGCACCTAAAAATGTAGAGACACCTATCATTAAAATGACTATATTTTCTGACATTATTTATCCTTGAATTTTAAACGTTTAATACGGATAGAGTTACCGACCACGACCAATGAACTCAGACTCATGGAGAGTGCTGCCACCAGTGGATTGACAAATCCCATGACAGCCAGCGGAACAGCTACAACATTATACAACAAAGAAAAACCAAGATTTTCCTTGACTGCACCAAAGGTTCTTTGTGAGAGCTTATACGACTCATAAATACTTTCAGGTTTTTCATCTAAAAGCACTATGTCACTCACAGAGATAGCCACATCTGCACCATTCCCCATCGCTATAGAGATGTCTGAAGAAGCAAGCGCTATGGCATCATTAATGCCGTCTCCGGCCATTACAACAACATGTCCCTCTTGATGAAATCTATCTATCAGTGCAGCTTTGTCCTGAGGAAGAAGTTTGGCATAAACCTCTTCTATTCCTACCTGTTTTGCCACTTTTTGAGCACTCTGCTCATGGTCCCCTGTAAGCATGACCACCTTGATCCCTAGATCTTGAATCTTCTTGATAGCTCGGTCTGCACCTTCCCTGATGGTATCGGTCAGTTCAAACCGTGCGATAAGCCTGTCGTCTATCATAAAGAAGAAGAGGGCATTTGGTGAATCTGTATCCACATCGAGCTTTGAAGCTTTCATCAGTTCCGCGTTGCCTCCAAGCAGTACTTGGTTTTGATATTTGGCTTTGATCCCTTTGGCTTCGACAGAGGTGATCTCTTCAAGCGTGCGCGTCTCTAACTTTTCATGTGTATCTTCAAGATATGCTTTGATCCCTTGAGAGATAGGATGGTTGGAGGTACTGACAAGTACATAGAGCAAAGAGGGATCAAAAGCTTCAAGATACTCAGATTTGACAACAGAGGGTTTACCTTCGGTGATCGTACCTGTTTTGTCCAAGGCTAAAATGTCACTTTTTGCCATTGTTTCAAGAAAAGAAGCTTCTTTAAAAAGGATACCCCGTTTTGCTGCAACACTGATACCCACAAGGGTTGCCATAGGCGTAGCTAATCCCAAGGCACAGGGACAGGCAATAACGATCACAGAGATACCGACGATGAGTGCCTGTTCAAAGCTCTCTGTCCAAAAGTACCACCCTGCGAAGGTAAGTAGGGCAATGATGAGAATGACCGTTGAAAAGTACCCTGAAACCGTATTTGCCAATTGCTCTATACGGGGTTTTTTTGTGATGGATTCTTCAAGAAGATTGACGATGGAGGTCAGCATAGAATTTGAGGCATCTTTGGTTGCACTGTAGTGTATGACGGAGTCTAAACACAAAGAACCGCTTAAGATCGTGTCATATTTCTTTTTATAGATCGGTTCATTTTCTCCTGTGAGTGAACTCTCATCAAAAGAGCCCTGCCCCCAGATGACTTCACCATCGATCACGACTTTTTCACCGGGTTTCAGTTCTATGATGTCTCCTACGATGATGTTCTCAATGCTCACGAGGGATTTTACACCATCTTTCAGTGTGGTCACTTCGGTTGGTGTACTTCCCATAAGTGTGTCCAGTGTGTCAACGGCATGTTTTTTACTCAGTACTTCAAGGTATTTTCCTACCAGTACAAAAGTGATGATCATCACCACGGAGTCAAAGTAGACCTCTCCGCTTTGAGTGATCATGGCATAGATGGAGTAGATATAGGCAGAAAGCGCACCTGAAGCAACCAGGGTATCCATATTGACAATGTTATTCTTGTACCCATAATACGCACCTCTGAAAAAGATCCATCCGGAGTAAAAGAGTACCGGTGTGGCCAACACGAATTCAGCCACATTCAGAATATCTTTAAAGGATTGTTCTATACCCCCAAAGTATCCGGCATAGTGGGCAACAGCCAGCCACATGATGTTCATGGCTCCAAAAACAGCCACTAAAATACGGGAATAATAGGTTTTTCGTGTACTGATAGCACGTTCTTCTTGAAGCTTCGGATCGTAAGGGTAGGCGTTATAACCGATGGAACGGATCGTCTCTATGATCTTGGAGAGCTGGATGACCTCAGGATCCCAGATGATCTTGGCTTTGTTGTTGGTATAGTTGATACTTGTTTCTATGACACCATCAGTCTTATGCAGGACCTTTTCGTTGAGCCATACACATGCAGAACAGTGGATACCTTCAATGATGAGGTTGATTTCATACAGTCCATCCTCATGGAGAGTAATGTATTTGTTTTTAAATCCTTCCAAGTCAAACTTTTCGATATCTTCATTATTTTGTATGGCAGGTTGAAGTTTGGTATCGCCTAACTTGTCATAAAAGGTATCCAGTCCTTTGGAGTTCAAGAGATGGTAGACCCCCTGACAGCCTTTACAGCAGAAAAAGAGTTGTTTCTCATTCTGTTGTTCAGCGATCATCACTTCTTCAGGGAAAGTGAGATTACAGTGGGTACAAGCTATGTCTGCCAATGATACTTCCTTGATTGATTGTAATATATGGTTATTTGTCGATATCACGAGAAGTATATATTTTATCTAAATATGGGTAAAATCTTCTATGGAAAATGCACTTTTATTGACAATGATCCTTCTTTTTGCAGAACTTTTTGAGGCAACTATTCAGCGTGCCCAGACGCTTGTGGGAGTTTTGGCAAAACTCTATACCTATTATCAGAAAAGCATTTTTTTGTTTTTTCTCATCCAACCAGGGTTTTACTTTATACTTTTTGTAGTCGTACTTACCGGTGTATTGAATTTGACTATGATCTTTCTTTTAGCCATTAAAATCTTTGATCTGTTTTATAAAATAGAACTGATTAAAAAAGTCTTTATCGAGCGTAAAGTATCACCTGAGATAGCACAAATGTTAGAATGGAAAATACCTTCAATGTTTTTTTGGATGGGAGCAGCCTTGTATCCACCGTTACTGCTTTTTGCCCTTACATAGGGAGTCATAGACTGTTCAAGGTTTGCCCAAGAGACGCGCTTTAATTATAATTTCAGCCAAAAAGGATTATAATGCGGTTAACTACTACACGTAGCATATCGTATGGCTAACGTACAATCTTCACAATGCATATTCAGAACAAGAGGAAATATGAGCGATAATAAAAAATCTTCTAATGGCAATGCTGCCAGCAGGAAAAACAGAACACACGTACCGGTAGAGGGCTACAAAATAGAAAATCTTCAACAACTTCCACTGACAGAACTTGTAACGATAGCAAAAGAGGTCAAAGTTGAAAACCCTAATGAATTTCAAAGAAAAGATCTTATTTTCGAAATCCTTAAATCACAAGTGAGCCAGGGAGGATTTATCCTCTATACGGGTATTCTTGAAATCATGAACGATGGTTTTGGTTTTTTGCGCTCAATAGACGGAAACTTTGCCAACTCGAGTAATGACACCTATGTAAGCGGTACACAGATCAAACGATTTGCACTGAGAAATGGTGATATTGTTACAGGTCAGGTACGCTCGCCTAAAGACCAAGAGAAGTATTATGCACTGCTTAAAATTGAAGCGATCAATTATTTAGCTCCGGAGAAGTCGAAACAGAGACCTCTTTTTGAAAACCTTACTCCATTGTATGCCAGTGAACAACTCAAACTCGAATATAATCCAATGAAAATGACCGGACGGGTACTTGACCTCTTTACCCCTATAGGAAAAGGACAAAGAGCACTGATCGTTGCTCCGCCGCGAACAGGTAAAACAGAACTTTTAAAAGAGCTTGCACATGGGGTTACACACAACAATCCCGATGCTTCTCTGATGGTACTACTTGTAGATGAGAGACCGGAAGAAGTCACAGACATGCAGCGTTCAGTGAAAGGTGAAGTCTATGCTTCGACGTTTGACCTTCCTGCACAGAATCACGTCAGAACAGCCGAAATGGTGATAGAAAAAGCCAAAAGACGAGTAGAGATGGGTAAAGATGTCATCATCTTACTTGACTCTATCACAAGACTTGCACGTGCCTACAACACTGTGACACCAAGTTCAGGTAAAGTACTCTCTGGTGGAGTGGATGCCAATGCACTTCATAAACCAAAACGTTTCTTCGGTGCAGCTAGAAACATAGAAGAGGGTGGTTCTTTAACTATCATTGCTACAGCACTGATAGATACGGGTAGCCGTATGGATGAAGTGATCTTTGAAGAGTTTAAAGGTACAGGTAACTCCGAAGTGGTGCTTAGCCGTCATGTCTCTGAAAGACGTATCTATCCTGCGATCGATGTAACGAAATCAGGAACAAGAAAAGAAGAATTGATGATGGATCCTGAAACGCTTCAAAAAGTATGGGCATTGAGAAATGCAATGCAAAACATGGAAGAAGTAGAAGGGCTGAAGTTCCTCTTCTCTAAAATGATGAAAACCAAAACAAATGAAGAGTTTCTTTCTCTGATGAACGAAGGTGCGTAGGTAACTACAATGAAAATATCTATATTTTCATCTGAACCGATAGGTAAAGCTTTAGTGAAAGGCACCCCAAGGGCATTGCCTAATGGGGCAATTGTAGATGGGCTTTGTCTATCTACAAGGAGATAACTATAATGCGTATAGGTGTTTTTGATTCTGGTTTGGGTGGCTTGACCGTGGTTCAGGCTATGACCCAAGTGATCAAAGGTGCACAGATCTTCTATGTGGCAGACACTAAAAATGCGCCTTATGGTGAAAAAACCCCAGAACAAATTCTACAATACTCACTCAATATTACCAACTATCTTATCAATACCCATCAGATCGATGCATTGATATTGGCATGTAATACGGCAACTTCTTCCGCGATCCAACATTTACGTGAAACGTACCCTTCGCTGATCATCATAGGTACAGAACCAGGTATCAAACCGGCTATCGAACAGACAAGAACTGGGAAAATAGGAGTTTTAGCAACACCGGCCACACTTCAGGGAGATAAGTATAAAACATTGGCACAAATGCTCTCATCACAAAAAAGTGTTGATATTTTTGAACAGGCGTGTCCCGGTTTGGTTGAACAGATAGAAAAAGGTGAACTGGAGAGTGAGGTGACAAAAGGGCTACTTGAAACATGGCTTTCACCGATGCGTGAGAATAATGTCGATACGATTGTACTGGGGTGTACACACTACCCTCTTGTGGGTCAAAGTATAGAAAAGATCATGGACTGTAACGTAAGCCTTATCCATACAGGTGAAGCGATCTCCAGACATTTACTTACACTAGGTATCCAAAAAGGACATCTTAATGAGGGAGACTTGCAGGTACATATTCATACGACAGGTGAGATTCGGATCGAAGTGGTTGAGAGTATCATTGAGAACTATGTACATATACAAGTTATAGAAGTGGATAATCATTAAGACCCTCTATTTCCCCTGATAAGCTGCTACTTAATTATACATTAGATAAAGTTATTTTCATATATATTTTTAATAAAAAACACCTAATATAAACTTATCTATGCTAGAATACATCCATACGGTTTTACTGTATGTAAAAAGCCTAATTTGTTGTGAAGCAAGTTATGGGACTCAGAAATGTCATAACTGAGTTTGCCAGACCACCAATTTGAGGATAAAAGATGAAAAATTTGTTAGAAAGCTTTGCAATATTGCTTGTTGGACTTTTGTCTATAGGTATCGTATATTTAATTGTACAGTACAATACGATCGATGATCAAAACTTTGTGGATCCGCTAGATAAGAGTGCCTATGAAATGCCGACAGATGCAGAACTAGAAGCAGATGATGACCTTGATCTTGATGATGAAGGGGATGAGGATAGTGATCTATAGGGGTAAGTGTGATGAAGTGAAAGTAGGACCGACTTTATAGTAGTCCTACCGCTTCTCTTACTTTAGACATTTTGGCATGTGCGATCGCTCTGGCTTTCTTCGCTCCTTGTGCCAAAATATCATTGACTTCATCCATATGGTTGAGGTAATACTCTCGTTTTTCTCTGGCTTCACCCAACTCTTCCCAGATCAATTCTTTGAGATATTTTTTAAAGTGACCATACCCCTCTTTACCGCTTTTATAACGTGCCTGCAGTTCAAGTTTCTGTTCATCATTTAAAAAGAGGGATGCCAATGCATAGATATTGTCTCCCTCATATTCTAATGGTTCACCTAATGGTGTGGAGGATGAGATGATCTTATTACATCTTTTTTGAAGGGGTTTCTCCTCCATGAATAGATCAATGGCATTGTCATAGCTCTTACTCATCTTTTGCCCGTCAATACCTGGGATCGTAGCCACATCTTCTTGTACAAGGTGCTCTGGAAGCGTAAAGATCTCACCATATTCATTGTTGAATTTTATCGCGATATCTCTGGTCATTTCAACGTGTTGGATCTGGTCTTTACCTACAGGAACTTTTTGGGTATCCAAGATAAGGATATCCGCTGCCATCAA
The DNA here is from genome assembly GCF_030347995.1 of Sulfurovum xiamenensis. Taxonomy (NCBI): domain Bacteria; kingdom Pseudomonadati; phylum Campylobacterota; class Epsilonproteobacteria; order Campylobacterales; family Sulfurovaceae; genus Sulfurovum; species Sulfurovum xiamenensis. The sequence continues at coordinate 336,805 of NZ_JAQIBC010000001.1, read as the reverse complement.
TACAGGATAGGAGAAGAGAGCATGACTTGCTGGGATACCTTTGGCCACTTTGTCTTTGTAGGAGTGCGCACGCTCCAATAATCCCATAGGTGTGAACTTAGAGAGTATCCAGTAAAGTTCAAGTACTTCAGGCATGTCACTCTGTACCCAAAATGTTGTTTTCTCCGGGTCAATGCCAATGGAAAGATAATCCACAGCAGCATCGATGGTGTGTTGTTTTAGTGTAGCTGCATCTTTTGAACTTGTGAGTGAGTGGTAGTTGGCGATAAAAGTAAAAAGTTCATGTTCTTCTTGAAGCTCAACCATAGGCTTCATGGCTCCAAAATAGTTTCCTAAATGAAGTTTTCCTGAAGCTTGTATTCCTGTAAGTACACGCATATAGTATCCTAAAATAATTTTAGGAGATTATAGCGAAGTGTTAGTAAAAAAACCTACTCATCATCATCGAAGCGCTCGCCGCGTTTACGGGCAACGATGTCTAAAGGTACCCCTTCAAAGTCATATTTACTTCGAAGGAAATTCGCCAGGTAACGTTTGTAAGAGAAGTGTATAAATTCAGGTCTATTGCTGATGAGGGCAATTTTTGGTGGTTTGGTCTCATACTGTGTTGCAAACTTGATGTTTACTACCGCACCGTTATGTGAGGGTACATGGTGCCTTCTTATGGCTTCACGTATTGTATCGTTAAGTTCGGAAGTAGGGATACGACGGGTATATCGTTGATAGATCTCTGTCACTTTGTCAAGTATTTTGTTGACACGCAATCCTGTTTTTGCCGAAATGGTGATCAGCGGTGCATAGTGCAGGAACTTCAGCTCATCACGTATCTCTTCAACCATTTCCTCATAGGTTTTCTCTCCATGGATATCCCATTTGTTCACGACGATTAGGCAAGCCAGTTTGTATTTTTCTATCAGTCCGGCCACCCTTTCATCAAGCTCTGTCACACCTACGGTAGCATCAAGCACAAGTAGAACAAGGTTTGCTTTTTCCAGCATTTCTTCTGTACGTGAAAGTGCATACTTTTCAATACCCACGATTTTGCTTCTTCTTCTGATTCCCGCAGTATCGACAAAAGTAATTTTGTAGTCATTGTATTCTATGGTCTCATCAATAGGATCGATAGTTGTACCTGCAACATCAGAGACCACGGAACGTTCTTGACCCAACAGTGCATTCAGGAGTGAACTTTTTCCTGTGTTTACCCGACCGAGGATGGCCACCTTGATCTCGTTATCTATCTCTTCTTTGGTACTATTGATATCGCGGACTATCTCCTCAAAAGGGTCTACTTCCGTATCTTCGGTTAGTTCAAGTCCTGTAGGTTCTTCTTCCCGAGGAGGTATGAGTGCTTCAAGCCATGCATAGAAGTCATTGAAATAACGGTTATGACTGACGGACATAGGAAACGTCGCCTCTGCACCAAACTCCAAAAATTCCCAGTAACGCTCTTCTTCTTTGTCATTGTCGATCTTGTTGACCACAAGCGCAAGTGGTTTACCCATTGCCTGAAGTTTGTAGAAGAGTTCTCTATCCTCTTCAGATGGCAGGGTTTTACCATCTACCATATAAATGATGATATCTGCCACCTCTGCAGCTTTCAGTGAAAATTCGGCTACTTTAGAGAAAAGTTCAGTTGAGTAGTCTATCCCCCCGGTATCGATCACTTCAAAATCACGGTTTTCTGAAATCGTCACGATACGCTTTTTGATATCTCTTGTGGTTCCTGAGACATCAGCAGTGATGGCATCTCTCTGTCTTGCCAAACGGTTGAAGAGCGAACTCTTTCCCACGTTTGGTCTTCCTAGTATTGCTACTTTTTTAAGTTCTTGCATAAATAATATTCTTTCTTAATAATTATTGGAATTATAACACATTTTTATCAGGTGTCTGTTCTATATAGATAGAGCGTGAAGGGAAGGCAAAGCTTGCTCCGTTCTCTTCAACGATTTTCATAATTTTCAGATGGATATCTTCACGTATATTTAAGTAGCGTTCCCAGTTGGAAGTGTCGGTAAACGTATAGATGAAAATGTTCAGGGATGAATCTCCGAATGATTCGAAATTGACAAGCAAAGTCTCTTTTTGGGAGATCTTCTCATGTCCATGTAGCATGGCTCTTATCTCTTTGACGATGGCATCCACCTGATCCCTGCTGGTACCGTATGTAAGTCCTATCTGCATTTTGATCCTACGGACTCCCCTGCGGGAAAAGTTCTCTATAGGGGAGTTTGATACGATCTGGTTAGGCACTGTGATAAGTGCTTTCTCAAATGAGCGTATTTTGGTCGTACGCATTCCTATGTCTTCTACTGTACCTTCCACACCTCCTACTTTGATCCATTCGCCGATGCGTATAGATTTGTCTGCAAGCAGGGCAAAAGATCCAAACATATTGGACGCGGTATCTTTCGCAGCAAGTGCGAAGGCAAGACCTCCAAGCCCCAAAGAAGCAACAAGCGCGGTCACATTGATCCCCCATACTTGAAGCATGGCCCCCAAACCTACAGCCCCAACAAGGATCTTGGCTATTTTAAGTATGAAGTTCCCCATCTCTTTGGCAAGGTCAGGGTTGAATTTCTCCGTTGCATGGTGAAACACACTGCGCAAAGACTCCATCACAGAAATTATGGCCCAAAATACGGTATAGACGACCAGTGTATTGAGAACATTTTTAATGAATTCCGTCTCTTTGAATATCAGCAAGAAAAAGAGATGTGCACCGATCAGTATAAAAGCAAAACGTATAGGCCCTTTGAGTGCTGATATAACCTTGTCATCATAATAGGTCTCTGTTACTTTGGAGATTTTCTGCAGGGTACCTATAACAATAAGTGTGAAGAGTTTTCGAAAAAGCAGAAAGAGTAAAAAAACGACTATAGCAGCAAAAAGGTTTGCCAAAGGGATATCCAAAAAGGTGTTGTGCAAAAAAGGAAACTTTTCATACACAGGTACAAGCAGTGTCTGTACAGTTCCTTCAAGGTTCATGGAGAGGTCATCTATGACATTGAGGGATTGTGTGGCATTGAGTTCGGTCGTATTTACTTCAGTTGTTGGCATATTTTTCGTATCCTCCACTTTTTATACACATCATTATAATAGAATTTGGTATAAATTGAGATGGAAAAGGACCGATATGCTAAGAAGAATGATTATATTGAGTGGTTTGTTTTTACTTTTAGGAAATTTTGCTTCAGCCAAAGTGACACAATTGGATTATAGAGCAACCTTTGGAATATTTGGTACGGTAGGAACGATAAAAAACAGACTGACACAAAATGCTGAAACCTATGAGATCAATACAAAAGTAAGATTGGCAGGATTGGCGAAAGTCCTGATGGGCGGACAGACTGAACATTATCTTTCTAAGGGGCATATGAAAGATGGAATCATGGTGAGTGATTTTTATCAGATGACAAGTGAGAAGGGAGATAAAAAAGTCGTTAAAGAATATCGTATCGATCATGATAAGAAGAGTGTCACAAAAAGGGTTCGAAAATGGAAGAAAGAAAGATTGGTAGAAGATCATACAGAAAGACTCAAATTTTATGCTGAAGATGACCTTTTGACACTCTATTTTAACCTGGGTAATGCTGTGAAGGAAAAGCAGAAAGGGAAAACATATTTGTTTAAGTCAGTGGGACTTGAAAAACAAAAGGGTAAAGTCCAAATTACTGTACCCGATGAGGGTCACGTAGCAGCATACAAAAAAGATCTGGGTCAGGATGGAAAGATCTATGCGAAGGCATTCATCCATCAAAAAAATTTCAGAAAGAAAAAAGGTGATATCCTACTTTCTGTTGCAGAAGATGGATTTATCCATAGATCTGTGATCAAGGATATACTGTTATATGGAGATGCAAAGCTTACAAGGATCAAATAGCTTTAGCATGAAGCACAAAGTCTATTACTTTTTTATCTGACATTTCACAAGGTTTAAGCATCCCATTTTTCAGGGTGGGGTAGTAGTTCCCACTGACAATGTCATTGCCTCCCAGCTCTTGGGCATACACTTTGAGAAGTTTGCCGTCCAGCAATGTCTCTTTTCTCAGTAAATACCGTTTGTCAAGGTAACGTACATCATTCGCACCATTGGGAAGTGCTAAAAGCTTGGTATAAAATTCTGTATCATTCATAAAGGTATTATGCTACACTTTCACAAAATTAGCAAATATGGTTTTGCCTAGGTAAAAAAGTTTTTTAGAAAAAATGGGGATGATCTTTTGACAAAAATGATTAAAAATATGGATAGAGGTATCCTTCTGATGCTTTTAGCATCACTGAGCTTTGCTGTGATGGGAGGATTTGCAAAAGTCGTGAGCCAGGCGCTGCCCCCGGTAGAAGTGACTTTTTTTCGAAATATCTTTGGAGTCATTCTTGTAGGCATAGCCATTTATAAAGTGCCTTTAAAGCAAATAGGCGGAAAGCCCTTCTTACTTATTTTCCGCGGTTCTATGGGGTTTGCAGCACTTTTGGCATACTTTTATATCATGGCATATATCCCCCTGGGTGAAGCCGTGACTTATAACAAAACCTCACCGATATTTGTGGCGATATTTGCCTATCTGTTTTTAAATGAGAAATTACACAAGAGTGCTTTACTCGCTATCATCATAGGATTCGTGGGAATCATTCTGGTAGCACAGCCTGAAGGTGGGACTTTTGATAAGTATGACATTCTGGGTATTTTTTCAGGTATGGGTGCAGCGCTGGCGTATACTTCTATACGGGAACTTAGAAAATATTATGATACACGTGCTATAGTCATGTCATTTATGGGGGTGGGAACAGTTGCACCGCTTTTTCTGATGCTGATCACACCCTATGTGAATGTTACAGAGGAGTTTGATTGGATGTTTGCAGCGTTTGTGATGCCAGAGGGTATAGAGTGGGCTTATGTTGTGGCAGTCGGTATCTTTGCAACCATTTCTCAGCTTTTGATGACCAAAGCGTATGAACTTACAAAGGCAGGGATTGTTGGTACCATTAGTTACAGTAATATTGTCTTCGCGGTAGTGATCGGTATCATGCTTGGAGACCCCATTCCTGATATTTGGACAGTTTTGGGTATAATCTTGGTAATATTATCAGGGCTGCTTGTAGCTCTGCCAAAAGGACTAAAATGATTTTGATCGCTGGACCTTGTGTTCTGGAAAGTCGTGACAATGTAATGCGTATCGCTGAATCTTTAGGGAAGTACCATGATGACTGTACTAAAGATTTTTATTTTAAAGCAAGTTTTGATAAAGCCAATCGTACAAGTTTGGATTCTTTCAGAGGTCCTGGACTGGATGAAGGGCTTAAAATGCTTCAAGAGGTTAAAGAGCAGTTTGGTTATAAGATCTTAACGGATGTCCATGATTACACACAACCAGCAGCAGCGGCTGAAGTAGCAGATGTACTTCAAATTCCTGCATTTTTATGCCGACAGACAGATCTGTTGGTTGCTGCTGCAAAAACCTCTGCAGTCGTGAATATCAAAAAAGGACAATTCCTGGCACCTGCTGCCATGGAACACTCTGTAGGAAAAGTGCTTAAGACCAGAGGGTTCGATGGTGAGGTGAGTTATGAGAATGCCAAGAAGTATAAGGTATGGCTTACGGAAAGAGGTACAACCTTTGGCTATGGTAACCTTGTCGTAGATATGCGTGGTCTTAAAACGATGCGTGAGTTTGCCCCTGTGATCTTTGATGCAACACACTCTGTACAGATGCCTGCATCGGGTGGAGCAAGTTCAGGTGGAGATTCTTCATTTGTGCCTTACCTTTCACGTGCTGCTGCAGCAGTAGGTGTGGATGGTTTCTTCTTCGAAACGCACTTTGATCCGAGCATCGCTTTAAGTGACGGACCGAATATGATAGAGTTAAGCAAGTTGGATGCATTGATAGAACAGATCGATGCGATCAGAATGATCGTTGAGTAAATAAGAATTTAAATATTAAAAGTAAAGGAATAACATGAAAATCGTAGAAGGTCAATTATCGGTAGATAAGAGTAAAAAAGTAGCGATCATCAATGCAAGATTTAACCACTTCATTACAGATAGACTGGTAGAAGGGGCAAAGGATGCTTATGCAAGACATGGCGGAAATGCCGATGAGCTGGATCTTATCTTGGTACCGGGTGCATTTGAAATACCATTCGCACTGGATAAAGCATTGGCTTCTGGAAAATATGACGCAGTATGTTGTTTAGGTGCAGTGATCCGAGGTGCAACACCTCACTTTGATTATGTATCTGCAGAAGCAACCAAAGGTGTGGCATCAGTAACATTGAAACACGGTAAACCGGCAACATTCGGTGTACTTACAGTAGACAGCATCGAACAAGCTATAGAGAGAGCGGGTACCAAAGCAGGAAATAAAGGTGCTGAAGCGATGGTAGGACTGATCGAGCTCATTAACCTTTACAGTGAGCTTGACTAATGGCTACTAGACATCAGGCACGTACTGCTGTAGTGGGGCTACTTTATGCCTATGATCTGGGAAATGAGAATATAGGTAAGTTCTCAGATGAGATTTTGGAAGAGGGTAAGATCCGAAACAAGCAAAAAGAGTTTTCAGATATTCTTTTCCAAGGAACCATAGAAAATCTTGAAATGTTAGATACTAAAATCAAAGAGCATTTGAAAGATTGGGACTATGATGCCATAGGAAAAGTAGAAAAAGCGATCATGAGATTAGGAGCCTATGAGATCCTTGTCGCCAAAACAGATAAAGCCATTATCATCAATGAAGCCGTTGAATTGGCAAAAGAACTTGCAGATGAAAAGTCACCACAGTTTATCAATGGTGTTTTAGATGCATTGGATAAAGAGAAATAAAAAAATGATATGCGTGAAAACGCAATGTAAGAGAGGCACTAAATGACGATTCGTACCAATTCCGCACATAAACGTATGAGTATTGATGAGGCAGTAGAGCTTATTGAAAACGCTGATCTGAAAACCCTTGGGAAGATGGCACTCGCACGTAAAAAAGAGATGCATCCCAAAGGTGTCACTACTTTTGTTGTAGACAGAAATATCAACTATACGAATATTTGTTGGGTGGATTGTAAATTTTGTGCTTTTTATACACATGAGAAAAAAGAAGATGCGTACATTCTGAGTTTCGATGAAATAGACCAAAAGATAGATGAGCTCTTGGCTATAGGCGGGACACAGATACTCTTTCAAGGAGGCGTACACCCTAAACTGCAGATAGAGTGGTATGAAGACCTCGTTGAACATATCTCAAAGAAATACCCTCAAGTTACGATACACGGTTTTTCCTCCATCGAGATTGATTACATCGCCAACCGTTCAAAGATCAGTATCTCCGAAGTCCTGAGAAGATTGAAAGCAAAGGGGCTCAGTTCTATCCCTGGTGCGGGTGCCGAGATTCTTTCAGACAGGGTACGTGACATCATAGCACCTAAAAAACACGATAAAGATACATGGCTGGAAGTACACCGTCAGGCACATAAACTTGGTATCAAGTCTACGGCTACGATGATGTACGGTACGGTAGAGACAACCCGAGAGATCGTAGAGCATTGGGATTATATACGTCAGCTTCAGGATGAGACCGGAGGGTTCAGAGCCTTTATCATGTGGTCCTATCAAAGTGACCATACACAGCTGAAAAGAGAGTTGCCAACGATCACCAAGACCTCTTCCAATCTTTATCTTCGTTATTTGGCTGTTGCCAGACTTTTTTTGGATAATGTACCAAACATACAGAGTTCATGGGTGACACAGGGCTCTTACATAGGACAAATGGCCCTTCTTTTTGGCGCCAATGATCTGGGTTCAACGATGATGGAAGAAAACGTGGTTTCAGCAGCAGGGGCTAAAAATCAGATGAACCAGGAAGAGATGATAAAGCTCATTAGGGATGTGGGGGAAAAGCCTGCAAAACGTAATACCGCGTATGAGATATTAGAACGGTACTATTAATAGGACGTTGCAATTTAGTTGTTTGTTAGCAGTCGACTTATGTGACCATACACATTTATGGGTATTGTAGAGTAAATAAAAACCTAAAGGTTTTATATGACAAGAATTAAAATTCAGTACAGTGAGGCACTAAATGCCGAATCTTAAGAAAATAATTTTATTATGGATAGCAGTACAAGGAGTATTGATGGCAGCATTCGTTCAAGAGATCGAGATTAAAGGAAGTAAAGTACCTGTTGTATTTGAACAAGAGAAGTACCTTCCTATCGTATCCATCCAACTGATCTTTCAAAATGCAGGACATTTGAGTAATACCAAAGATGGTTTGGCTGATATGTCTGCAAGGCTCATGAATGAAGGTACCTCTAAAGAGGGAAGTGTAGGATTCGCTACAAAACTTGATGCACATGCCGTAGAGATCGGTGCACATGTAGGACGTGAGAGTTTTGTGATAGAGGTCTCTTCATTAAAAAGTGAATTTCCTTATGCAGTAGAGCGTCTGGAAGAACTTTTAAAAGATCCAAATTACACCAAAGAAGCACTGTCTCACATTAAACATCAAAAGATAGGTTGGCTGACACAAAAGAAGAGTGATTTTGATTATATCGCAGGGACTTCTTTGCGTGAAACACTTTTTAAAGGGAGCGTTTTAGCCAGACCGTATGACGGTACGATCGAGAGTATAGAGAGTATATCATTGGAGGATATTCAGACATTTATCTCTACACATTTAGGGTATAACAATGCCATAGGTGTTGTGGGCGGTGATATTACTTTGGATGAAGCCCAAGGGTATCTGACAAAACTTCTTGCAGTATTGCCAAAAGTGGAAGAGAAAGAAATAAAAAGTATTCAAGCTTCAGATAAAAAAGAAGTGGTACTCATCGATGAAGATACCCAACAGGCCTATATCTATTTTGGTGCACCGTTCAACTATAGTTATAAAGAAAAAGATCAATACCTCGCCAAGATAGCAGAGTATCTTCTTGGGGGCGCCGGGTTTGGTTCACGTCTGATGGAGGAGATACGTGTAAAACGCGGGCTCACCTATGGTGTCTATTCGTCATTCAGACGTACAAAACCGGTTTCTTATTTGAGTGGATATATGCAAACAAAGCTTAGTACGCAAGATGAGGCAAAAGATCTGATACAAGAAGTGGTAGACACCTTTGTCAAAGAGGGTATCACCCAAAAAGAGCTTGATGATACGAAGAAGTTTTTACTTGGTTCTGAGCCCTTACGTACAGAAACACTTTCCCAGAGACTGCATAGAGCCTATAATGACTATTACTATGGGAGACCGCTTGATTTTAGTAAAGAGCAGTTAAAAAAGATCGAGTCTGTTACACTGGACGAGGTCAATGCCTTTATTAAAGCACATACAGAATTGTCAGATATTACTTTCAGCATTGTCACAAAAAAGGAAGCTGCTCCTAAAAAATAATATGTCAAATTGACATATTATTCCTTTTGTCTCTAAAACTTTTGTATAATCATTAAAACAGAAGGGAATAGGGATGGAAGAGGCAAAACAACTTTTTAAAAAACTCAAAATTCACTCTTTGCTTGATCTAGCACTGATTATCCCGACTTCTTACAACGATACGACACTTTCAACTACCCTGGAGCTAGGTAAGATCAATACCATTGAGGCCAAAGTAGTTGATTCGAGTGTTTACGCGGGAAAATTGCGTGTCACTTTTAATCTCACTCGATCAGGCAGACGGCTCTCTTCTACATTTTTTAGGGTCACCCCGTACCACCATAAACTTTTTGAAGTAGGGTCAAGCCATGTGATACAAGGCAGATTGGAAGAGTATAAGGGTTACTTGCAAATGTCACAGCCCAAATCCATCAAAACGATAGGAAAAATAACACCCAAGTACAAAACTGTACTCAAAGAGAGTGAGATCTCTTCACTTATTGAGTGTTATGTTAATGAACAAAATCTCTATCATGAAGGTTTGGACAGTAAAGAGGTTTCTACACTGATGCATATACATTTTCCAAAAAGTATGGAAGAGGTGTATGAGGGTACGACCTTCAAGCCTGACTTTATCAGTGTACTGAAGTTTGTTGAAGCCTACAATCATATGAAAAAATTACGGGGTAAAAGAGCAGATTTCCCTGCACACAGATCACTGACAGGCAGTATAGAATCATTTGTGAATCATTTGCCTTTTACGCTGACACACGAACAACAGGAGGTCATAGCACAGATACGATCGGATTTGGCAAGAGAAGACAAAGCAGCCAAACGCATGGTCGTTGGTGATGTGGGTTCTGGTAAAACGATGGTGATACTTGCCTCAGTGATGATGGCACTACCGCATAAGAGTATATTGATGGCACCTACATCACTGCTTGCACTGCAACTCTATGAAGAGGCATGTAAACATTTGCCAAAAGATATCAAAGTGGCACTGGTCATGCAAGGCAAAGACCAGGGAAATTACAAAGAGGCAGATTTTATCATTGGAACTCATGCACTGCTATTTAAAGAAGACCTGCCCCAGGCTTCTTTGGTCATGGTCGATGAACAACACCGTTTTGGTACTAAGCAGCGACAGAGTTTGGAAGCGTTGGTCAGTGCAGGTGAGAAAAAACCGCACTTTATACAGTTCTCAGCTACCCCGATACCAAGAACACAGGCGATGATGGAGTCTGAACTTCTTGATGTCAGTCTCATCGCTACCACACCTTTTGAACGTGAAGTCTTGACTCAGACCATAAGTAAGCAGGATTTTCCCAATCTTTTGACACATATCAAAGATGAGATTGCCCAAAAGCATCAGGTGCTCATCATCTACCCTTTGGTAGAAGAGAGTAGTGAGGTTCCGTATCAGTCTTTGGAAGAGAGTCGGGGCTTTTGGGAAGAGAAGTTTGAGAATGTCTATGTCACACATGGTAAGGATAAGGATAAAGAGGATGTATTACTTGAATTCAGAGAAAAAGGGGATATACTCTTAGCCACAACAGTGGTTGAAGTGGGTATCTCATTGCCAAGGCTTACACTTATCGTGATCGTAGGTGCAGAACGGCTTGGACTTGCTACACTGCATCAACTCAGGGGTAGGGTAGGCCGTAATGGGCTAAAGAGCTGGTGTTATCTTTACTCCAACAGTACAGAGAATTTCAGGCTTGAACAGTTTGCACGAACGAACAATGGTTTTGATATCGCGAAACTGGATCTGAAATTTCGTGACAGTGGTGATATACTGGACGGTACGATACAAAGCGGTCAGCGGTTCAAATGGCTGGATATGGCTGAAGATGAAGCAATCGTTTCAAGGGCAAAAAATAGATTGAAAAGTGTGGGAATTTGATCCCCAGGGTATCCTGGAGAACTTAAGAAAGGGATTTTAATAAAGTCCGAATCTACCATCCGCTCTTTTATACATGACACGCATCAATCCCTCATTGTCATTAAAGACAATAAATTGTCTTTTTTTCTCAGCTTGTAGTGCCTCTATCGCTTCATCAAAATCCAATGGTTTATGTAACTCGAGGTCCATTGGGACAATCTCTACTTCCTCTGTTGTTAATTCACTGACAGCTTCAGCTTCTTCTCCCAGATCCCTAAAACTCATAATTTTATGATCTTTTATTTTATCGGCATGTCTTCTAAGTGATTTTTTCACTCTTTCTATGGCCAGATCCATAGCGGCATACACATCTTTATCTACTTGGGTGATAACGATCGTATTTTTATCTTTAAGGTTAATAATGAACTCTGTGACAAAGCCTTTTTTCCCATTCTTTTCACTCGCTGAGATCACAGTACTTGCAGAAATAATGTCTAAGTGATATTTTTCCAGGCTATCAATAGCTGCTTCAGCATAAGTCTTGATAGGCTCAGTAAGTTCGAAATGTCTTCCCGTTATACTTTTGTTCATAATATATCCTTAATGTTAAAGTATAGATATATCGCTATATCCATACTTAATTTTAACTTAAGATACTTAATGAAAGGTAAATAGAAGAGGATTTTTATCTCTTATTAATTCGCACTTACATGCCCTGTTTCAGTGGCAATGGTTACAGTAAGTGGTGTAATCGAAGCGTCTGCAAAGTTAAACTGGATTATACAGTCTGAATTCATGTATTCATCGTAGTCATTTTCAGCATCGGCTATATCATTATGTGGCCTACCTAGGTTGTCAAATCCAATATCAGGATCTTCATTTGAACATCCACCATTAAAAGTCATATTTATGATACCATATGTTTTTCCTATAAAGATATTAGGGCTTTCATCAGCATCAATAGTACTATCATCAGTAAACATATATTTACCATTGGCAGGATCTATGGCAGTTTCAGCTTTATCTACAGAACCATTGAGGTTAGCATCGGATGAAACTGTATAGAAATTTTCCAAATTGTCTCCTGAGGTTGAGAAAGTGATCTTCCAGAGCGTTGTTTGCCAATTTGTACCTGGAACAGTTTTATCATCAATAAGTGCCAAATGTTGAGTATATCGGATTGCCGAAAGGATATTGTCCTTTGCCTCCTGTCTTAGATCACGATCCAATCTTGGCATGGCAAGTGCTGCGAGTATACCTAGGACAACAATAACCATGACAAGTTCTATCATTGTGAAGGCTTGTTTCTTCATTGGGATTCCTTTAAAAAATAAATAAATTTTTTTATTATAATTTTTGTAATGTTCTTCTAAAATATACAACAGGTATTGCACTATCATAATCAGGATAACTTACACTGACATCAACAATGATGAAGTCTGAATCAGAAATAGGCTTACTGGTTGCAGTAATCGTATAATTTCCAGCAGCAGTACCATTTATAGTTCGGTTTGCCGTATTATTTGCTGCGGCGGTAGTTGCATCCATAATAGCAAGTTCTGTATAGCTTTTAGCATAGAGAATAGCTTGTTCCCTTTTATACTGAAGCACTGTAGATTTAACAGATTTTGCAGATATATTAAGTATAAATGCACCTACGGTTGCCATTAGAACAATAATAAATATTGCTGTGATCAATGAAAATGCTTGTCTCATCGGATAACCGCCTTTTCTTTACAGATTGTGATCTTCTCGTCAGCTGCTATCTCTTCTTCTATACAAAGTTTAAAGCGTATGGTATCTCCATCACCTTTAAATCTAAAAGAGACAAATTTATCGACAAGTACACGGGAACTACCATTGGAACTTTGCGTTCCATCCCACGGCTGGTAGTTATATCGCAATGTGAGAGTATTCCCTACAGGTACTAGGGCATAGGCACTCCAAGCAAGTTTATACTGGTCTGTCATGACTTTTTCATTGTTGTCTTCAATGGTAATAGTAGTACCACTTACAGAGGCTACTGGAGAGATACATGTACTATCTGTAAACCCCATACATCCTGCAATGTAATTTGTGGTAGGGCTGTACTCATGCCCATCAAAGATGATTGCAGCATTACTAATATTTTTAGTACCACTGCTAAGTTCTCCAATAATGCTATTTGTTGTACTAAGATTAGAACCAGGTGTGGATATGGTTGTCTTTGTTGTATTGACTGTATCGTTCAGATCACAATATCCACTCCACCCCGGCGTACTTTGTGCACTGAAACTATCGTTGTCATATGCAATCCATTCTAAAACATTGTAACTGTCATCAGGAACTTGCTCAAGAGGTACTGGTGTAGTAGCAGGACCTACTCTACCTATGACAGAACTTGAAATACGATAAGCTAATCTATTAGCAATCTGCATGGCTGCAAGTTCGGCTTTATTACTTGCACGATGAACAGCTCTTTGGACAATATAACTCTCGTAAACGTTGGCAATGGCAGATGACCCAATTGATGCTACGATACCTAATATAGTAATAACCAAGACCAATTCTAGCATGGTAAAAGCACGTTTAAACGAAGTAAAAGTTTTATACATCATTCAAATACCTTTCTTTCAAGCTTATACGAACCTACATTAGATGAAAATGCATTGAGTTTGATTTGTTTTTGGAGTTCTGGTGTTGTTCCACCACTAGTAAGCGTGATGGTTATTCCTTTAATGTTCGATGTTGCACCAGATGCAGAAGTCCCAACTGGAGACGTAGACGTGTCATTGAGGTAGCTCACTGTTGTGGCAATTGTTATTGTTTGGTCTATAAGATCTGAACCACCCATAGGAGTAAGCGTGGTATTTATGCCATTTACATCATCTATATCATCTAAATCACCAGTATCTGCACCTAAAGTTGATGCTGAACGTGTCCCTCCTGTAGAGGAGAAATAGGTTCTTGAACGTAGATTGGTTCTAGCAGCTTGATTATAATTCCCGCTAGCAGTTGTTAGGATTGTCGAATCTAATGTATCATTAGTATTGGACTCATCCCACTCTCTGGTCATGATAAGGCTTATATCTGAAGCTGCAGCTGCAATGGCTTCCTGTTGTAAAGTGGTGTAACCACTTTGACTTGCTTGATTCACCATTAAGGGAACACTTAAAAGAGTAATACCAATTACTACGATTGCAAATATAAGCTCTATCATAGCAATAGCAGGTCGTTTAATGTTCAGATTTAATTTCATTTACCAATCCATTCTTTTTGATTTCTTTTTACTTGCATTGATATCTACTACATAACCAGTATCACCTACACCTGTCCAAGCAGAGTCACCAATGAAACGTACTTTATAAAAGGGACTAAGAGGTATCGGATCATCCGGGTTATATATTAACCACTCATTAGAGTAAATGGATGGAGTAGGCGTATCGGTTTCTCTTACAATCTCAATTGGTACAGTTAGAGGAACAGCTGATCCATTCGTAGCGACATTGACAGTATTAGCTATACCACTAGTCCAACTAGTAATATCTGTAGGATCTGGATTACTTGTATTATTGACTGTCGGTGTACCGGTACCTTCGATGAGTGGATCACCAACCATCAATGTTATGTTCCCATCAGCAGGGGTGTGACCTGTGGAGACATACCAATTTGGTTCGTTTATTCTTCCAAGAACTGTGTCAATGCCAGTAGTACTACAAGCTGTAGGAGATAAGTCACAATAAACATCTATTATAATAGGTGTGTCAAGATTAGACCCGGTGATATCTTCATAGAAGAATTTAGACGCTCTTGATCTTGCATAATAGTAAGTGACAATTGTATCTGTCAGTGTGACTGCTCCTGCTTCTACACCATCTGTATCAATGATATTAAGACCAGACAAGTCCATTTTGAAAGGGTTGACTACCAAATCCTCTTTTCTATCAAAATTTAGTTTGTATTCGATATGTGATGTACCATTACCATCTGGTGCATCAGCAGGGAAGGTTGCTGCCATATTTTCAATCGGCAGTGATGGAAGAGTGATAGGACTGGTTATAGGTGTAGGGAAACTGTAATTTCCTTCTCCACTATTGTCCGTACCATCATCTTCTACAGGGTTATAGTAAAGAAAGTGTGTCACTGCAGGTGTAGCACCAGGGTAGCTAATATCTGTACTGTCTAATACCAATGTGAGATTGGTATCTTTCGCATAACAGGTTTCTATATAGTTGGTTGTGACATTGTTATCTCCTCCCATAGCTTTGATATCCACAGTTAAAGAAGCAGCCATAGAATAATTGTCATCATTTTCATAGGCGTTGATATCATGAAGATAGGTAAAATTAGTGATTTCATTATGATCCGTTAAATTGGCATCAATATTAAAATGATCAGGTATAAAAATCATGGATTTTTCAGTCTTTATCATACATCCCACTCGTCCGTATGCATCTAGGTAAGGATTTGTTTCGTTACTATTGATGATACAGGTGGATCTATTTTGGTCTATAAAGGTCCAGTTCTGATCCATAATAACAAGTTTGACTTTACCTACATTCGGATAGTTTATCGTGCTAGTAGATTGACCTCCAGGAGCAGTATCAATATCATTACCATCAATTGTATAAAAGTTTATGGTCTGAGAGTAACTGTTCTCATCTGGACAGGAGAGAGTTGGATCTATTTCCGGTACGATCACTGCAATCGCTTCTGGATGATCGTTACCTTTTAGTTGCCACGCTGGTAAAGCACTGTAATAGTCAGATTGAGTATCACTAGGATCACCAGTCGTCGCATTGAGATCAATAGGGTAGTCTACACCAGCTTTATTCAGTCCATTTTGCCATACAGGTACGTTCAGAGAAAAATCTTTTGGACGAACAGAGAATCTGATATTAATATCTGGAGCCGTGGCATCAGCTATACACTGTGCGCAACCATAGTCTGTATCATATTTGTGTGGTGAAATGGTTGTTGTTTTACCTCCACAGTTTCCTAAATATGCATTTGAATCACAAGGTGCTGCTCCTCCACCATCTCCATAGAGGCAGGTGGAAATATGAGGATAGTTCTCAATAGGAAATACGTTGGTGATCTGTTGTGCAGAGTTCAAACAGGCAGGCACAATACAAAGAGAACTTTCAAGTGAACTTTGCGCACAATTAAGATTTTCAACAGCTCTGAAAAAATTACCATAGTCGATGAATTGCATATGGATATTAAGATCTCTCCATGCCTCTTTGATGACAGGATATGGGTTTTGGTTATTATCATTACTATAGTTTGGAAGTGTTAGTATATGGTCTGGATGTGGATCCGGATCAGGTGGTAGTGCACCTGACCATAGTACTTGAGTGTTCCCATTATGGTCTATATAGTCTAAAATAATACCAGCATCTATAGTTCTAAGATTGTTACCCTCTCCAAATTCACCATTATAGTCTGCTGGATTCCCATCGGCATCCAGATATGTTACCCCTAAAAGGAATGGCTGATTGACTATTTTTGTTCCTACTTTAGGATAGGTAAGATAGTCAATGTACTGAGCGGGATTTGCTACTGTGATATCTTCATTGAGCAGTCTAACATCATTCAAACCAGCACCAGTTTGCTGGGTAAGTGGAGGTGGGACATAGTAAACATTATCACAAGGATAGACATACTCTTCAATGGTATCTTCCTCACCTGGAAGGTTGTACTGGGCGATTAAAGCAATATATTCAAATGTTGTACCTGCATTTTGCCCTCGCCCTGCTGGTACGGTATTGACATCTACAAGCGTACGATTCATATCTGCTGATAGGTCACCTAAACTAAAGTCATGTGCCTCATTAAATGCTTCTTTAAAATATGAACTGGAATCTCTGTTAAGAAGATTATCAAGATCTTTTTCTATTCCACATGTATTACCATTTTCTACTACATAACATTCATCACTGGTTATCACAGAAGTATATGCTTTAAAGATATGCACATTGTTAAGTTCTTGATCCGTACTTCTGAGAATAGTAACAGAGGTATTACAGTCGGGACCATATAAAAATGCCCCTGCCTGATAACAGATTTGGTCTTCTAAAGGAAGAGTAGGGACATAACATACATCTCGGTTATAATCCAAATCACCAAAATAGCTTGGGAATATGGTCACCGTGACACTGGCAGTATCGGCTACACTATTGTTATAGATGACAGATGCTTCATTGGTTAGCTGCATACCTTGATCTGGAGCAAGTACATCATAATCTATAAATTTGATTCCACCTGGTGTCATGCTTCCTGTACATGTGATCTCTGAGTTTGTATCACTTGTATTTACGTCACAAGAAAAATTTCCATCATCTATGATATTAACAGTGGCATCAGAAAAAAATCCATCTTCCAGGTTATCTTCGATAGTTATGGGATCATAGGTATTAACATTTGAAGTATTTCTGATCGTTAATGTATAGTGTATGGTTCTGTTACCCTCAATATATTGAGGCGATGCAGATTTATAGATTTCTAACCCAGCTCCAAAAGCAAAATAAGTACATAATATAAATAGTATAATTTTATTTTTAAACATATCTTCCATTCTCCCTTATATGTGCACCCAATGTGTATATTTTAAATGATGTATAACTCCAGGGTATAAGATGCCCAAATATTTATTCATTATAGGACGTTTATAATTAATTTATTCTTAAATATTACATAATATAAAGAGGAATATTACTACACGGACTAGATAAAAAAATGAGATCTTTTATGGTTTATATAGATTGTTTGTACAAAGCTAATACGCTTTTTACATACTTTGAGCTATTATATATATTATTAGATTTTAATTTAGGGAAAGATATGAACTTGAAGAAAAGTGTGTTGGTAGGTATGGCTGCAGCGATATCATTTTTATTTGTGGGGTGTGGTGATGAGAAGGAAGTGGCTGAGTTTAATAAACCGGCACTCTATTGGTATCAGAAGATAGCCAACAGTATTACGAGCGGAAACTTGGATAAGGCTGATGCATATTATATATCTCTTAAGAGTGAACATATGCGTTCACCCCTTATGCCGACCTCTTTGATGATGCTTGCTCATGCACATATGAATGCGGAAGAGTACCTGCTTGCAAACTATTATCTTGATGAGTATAACAAACGTTTTGGCGAGTATGAGAGCCGTGAATATACAGACTTCATGAAACTCAAGGCATCATTCTTAGGTATCAAAGATGTCTATAAAGACCAAAAGCTCATTATGGACAGTATCGCTACGGCTAAAGTGTATATCAATCGTTATCCGGGCTCCCCTTATGCACCGCTTGTTAACACTATGCTGATAAGATTACATATGAGTCAATATCTGCTCAATGAAAATATCGCAGCACTCTATGACCGTACAGGCAAAGAAGAGGCAGCCAAGATCTACAGAGAGAAAAACAAAGGCTCTGTGGTTGAAATGACTGATATTACGCCACCTGAAAAAGGCATCATAGGTTATGTCTTCGACTAATCTTTAAAATGCAGGAACACAACACCTTTTAAGGGTGTGTTTGATATATAAAACAAAATTTAATATTTTTAAAGGAGCAACATTATGCAACTCAGTGATTATGATGCATTTCCGACTACCTTACCTATAGTGGTTGAGGATGAACTTTTCCTCTACCCATTTATGATAAGTCCCATCTTTCTTACAGACCAAAAAGATATCGATGCGGCAGCTGATGCGATGGAAAATAACTCATTACTCTTTGTGACTTCTTCTATGCCTGGTAAAGAGGGTACACATGATTTTGATACCATGTATAAAGTAGGGGTGATCGGATCGATCATGAGAAAAGTACATATACCTGATGGCAGGGTCAAGATACTTTTCCAGGGACTTGCCCGTGGAAAGATCGTTGAACCTCAAGAAGGTCCTTTTAACCGTGCTGTGATAGATGTGGTCACGTTAGAGAGTTATAATAAGCTCAAAGCAGATGCTTTGATGGATATTCTTAGAGACAAGGTAAAAAAACTTTCTGCTCTGAACAGTCAAATACCTGCGGATCTTGTACGTACCATAGAGGAGAATGATGAGCCGAACCGTATCGCAGACTTGGTCTCTTCTATGTTGAAACTGGATAAAGAAGTTGCGTATGTCCTTTATGTGGAGATGAATATAGAAAAACGTCTCTTGGGGCTCATTGACATCGTAACCTCTCAGATAGAATCTGCAAAGGTACAGCGTGAGATACGTACAAAAGTGCATTCGAAGATAGAACAGACCAATAAAGAGTATTTCCTTAAAGAACAGCTAAAAGAGATACAGCAAGAGTTGGGCATGGATACGCAAAGGGAAGAGGAGATCGCTAACTTTAGAGAAAAAATAGCAGAACTCAAACCCCACATGCAAGAGGATGCGTTTAAAGAGATCAGCAAACAGTTAGACCGTTTTGCCCGTATGCATCCTGACTCTGCTGATGCCAATGTACTTCAGAGTTATCTGGAATGGGTACTTGAACTACCATTTGGAAAGTTGACCAAGAAAAATCTCAGTGTGAAAGATGTGTCACTTGAGCTCGATAAAGACCATTACTCTTTGGAAAAACCAAAAGAGCGTATCGTTGAGTTTTTCTCCGTTCGTGAATTGGCAGAGCTTAGAGGTATCAAACAAAAAGAGACTGGAGGTGTCATACTCTGTTTTGCAGGACCTCCGGGTGTAGGTAAAACTTCACTCGCCAACTCCATCGCTACGGCATTGGGAAGGCCTCTTGTGCGCATGGCGCTTGGTGGACTTGAAGATGTTAATGAACTGAGAGGACACCGAAGAACCTATGTAGGAGCAATGCCTGGACGTTTAGTGCAGGGATTGATAGAAGCCAAAAGCATGGACCCGGTCATCGTACTTGATGAGATAGATAAAGTAGGACGCAGCATGAGAGGTGACCCTACTGCAGCGCTGCTTGAGATACTTGACCCGGAGCAAAACAGTAAGTATAGAGATTATTATCTCAATTTCAACATTGATCTGAGTAAAGCTATTTTTATTGCGACTGCAAATGACGTGGGACGTATACCTGCACCACTGCGTGACAGGATGGAGTTTATAGGGTTGAACTCCTATACACCTAAAGAGAAGTTTGAGATCGCAAAGCGCTATCTCATACCTCAGGAACTGAAAAAACATGCGTTAAAGAGTAGAGAGTTTTCCATTACAGATAAAGCACTAAAAACACTGATAGATGAATATACTAGAGAAGCTGGGGTACGGAATTTACGCCGTAGGATTGCCGGCTTAATGAGAAAAGGTGCAAGACAACTACTAGAAGATAAAACAATAGAGTCGATAAGCATCACAAGAAAGAACCTGGAGAAGTTTACAGACAAAAAAGTCTTCGAGATATCGCAAGTAGACAGTAAGCCTCAAGTCGGAATTGTCAGTGGTTTGGCTTGGACAGCGGTGGGGGGAGATGTTTTAACCATTGAAGCGATTAAGATCAAAGGTAAGGGAGCATTACAGCTTACCGGTAGTTTAGGTGATGTGATGAAAGAGTCTGTGCGTATCGCACATTCTGTTGTGAAGATACTAATAGACAGTGGTGAACTTCCTATCTCACCTTCAATCATTCCTCATAGTGCAAAAGAGAGAGAAGAGCGTATCGCAGTGGATCCAAGTGAAGTCTATAAGCGTTATGACCTTCATATCCATGTACCTGAAGGAGCAACGCCGAAAGATGGCCCAAGTGCGGGTATCGCCATGGTAAGTGCCATCGCTTCCATCTTAAGCGGACAAAAGATAGACAATAAAGTCGCTATGACCGGTGAAGTCACACTGACAGGAAAAGTATTGCCTATCGGCGGGCTCAAAGAGAAATTGATCGCTGCATACAAAGCAGGAGTTGAAAAGGCGCTTATTCCAATGAAGAACTATGAACGTGATCTAGATGATATTCCTGATGAAGTAAAGAATAACGTAAAAGTTATCGGGGTGTCTCGTATTGAAGAAGTATTGAAAGAGATATTTGTAAAATAAGGAGATTTTTTATAGAGTTTAACCAGCCTTATGGCTGGCAGGATTTATTGTTGTAAGAGATCAGTTAGTTTGCCCACTGGTCTATTTTTTCATAGAGATTATCTTGCATAACAGGTTTACGCAAGAAGTCGTTTGCCCCATTATCATAGACTTCTGTTTTACGTGTATCATCCGTAGAGAGTACAATAACAGGTACATGTGCATTATTCATGTCAGATCTAAAGATCTTCAAAAACTCTATCCCATCCACAACTGGCATCATGATATCCAAGAGTATCATATTGATACTAGGATCTTTTTTCATTTTATCTAATGCGTCAGACCCATTTTCTGCCTCTATGATCTCTGTTACTTTTGGATTCTTTTTTAAAAGAGTCTGTATGAGCTTTCTGTTGATGAAGTCATCATCAACAACAAGTACTTTTAATGCCATGTTTCTTATCCTCTATACTTTGTGATTATGTTTTCTATCTCTTCTTTAGAAGCAGTACTTGAGATGGTTTCACCCTTTTGTACATTGACTTCTTGAAGAGCATTTGTATTGCTTGATGAAATTATAGCTACATTTCCATTAGAGTGGCTGATACTCTCTGTAACTAGGTCTGTATCAGTAAAGAGTATATCATAGTCGCCTGATGCCAATGTGTTCTCTAACATCTCTATATCATCCAATGTATCATAGTCATGTCCTAGATTTTCCAAAACTTTTGCTAAAACTCTACGAGCCAGCAATAATTTTTTAGCAATCAGGATCTTTGCTTTTTTAGGTGTTTCAATGTTCTCTACCGCAGGCTCTTCAAGCGTAAGTTCTGGTTCATCAGAGATCTCAACTGCTGGAGTGATACTCTCTTCAGATACTTTAACCACTGTTTCTTCTGTTTTGGTAGTTTCTGCAGTTTCACTAGTTGCTTTGTCTGATAAGAACTTGTTTAGGATATAAAGTAGTTCAGTCGTTTCAATAGGTTTAGTGATATACTCATCCATACCTTCAGCCAAGAATCGCTCTCTGTCACCTTTAAGGGCATTGGCTGTTAAAGCTACGATCGGGATATGTGCTAACTCTTCATCCTCTTCATAGTCAAGGATCTCATGTGTCGCTTCAATACCATCCATCACAGGCATTTGAATATCCATAAAGAGGAGGTCATAATCACCACTTCTACGTTTTTCAAAGGATTCAAGACCGTTATTTGCGATATCCACGGTAATCCCATGCTCTTCAAGTATACGTCTAATAAGTTTCTGGTTAATAATATTGTCTTCTGTCACTAATACTTTAGCATCAAATCTGGTCTGTTGTACTGCTGCTGCTTCTTCAATACGCTGAGGCGCGATAGTCGCAGTATTGTTCAAGACAGTTTTTAGTTTACTGAGTGTAACCGGCTTAAAGAGAACATTGCTTTGATCAATACCCAGTGCTTCAACCTTATTACGGCTTGTAACATTGGCAATCACAATGAGTTTCGATTTATCCATATTTTCAATAGCATCAAGCATGTTTTGTCTTGCTTTGTCAATATCGATCCAGTAGTTCTTACAGGTATCATTATAATCAAGCTCTTTGAGTTCAGCTATGGATTCAAAATGTTTGACAGTTGGTCCAAAGTATTCAAACCATTTTTCTAGATTTTTGTCTAGTTTTGTCGGAACATCCTGCTCATATTTACCTAGGACAAGATCGGTGAATGCATTTTCATAGTTTACCTCAGTCGATGCAACCTCTTCTAATGGTAGTGAGAAGAAGAATGTTGTACCGTAGTCTTTAGCACTTTCAAGTTCAAGTTTTCCACCCATAAGTTCAACGAATTGACTAGAAATAGTCAAACCAAGACCTGTACCACCATACTTTCTTGTGACCGATACATCGGCCTGAGAGAAGGCATCAAAAATACGAGATTGTTGGTCTTTAGTCATACCAATACCGTTATCTCTAACACTGAACTTCACTCTATTCACACCATTTTCATCTGTCTCTTTGACAATATCAAGATTGACTTCTCCACCGTAACTTGTAAACTTAACGGCATTGGAAAGAAGGTTAATCACAATCTCTTTGATCTTCGTCGGATCCCCTTTGAGTTTTGCAGAAATCGTTGGATCCATGTAGTAGTTCATGTCAATATTTTTCTCTGTTGCTGCAACTGCATAGGTCTCAACTGCACTCTCAAACTCTTCAGCTGCATCAAATACGATACTTTCAATCTCGACCTTGTTACTTTCAATTTTTGAAAGGTCGAGAATGTTATTGATAATACTAAGAAGGTTTTCAGAACTTTTATCAATAATTGAAAGAAACTCTTCTTGTTCTTCAGTAAGATTCGTACTACGTAAGATCTCTGTAAATCCAACAATACCGTTCAGAGGTGTACGAATCTCATGTGACATGTTTGCGAGGAAAAGTGATTTTGCTTCATTGGCCTGGAGGGCAATAAGTTTATCATCTTTTGCTGTTTCAACAAGGTCCTCAAGGAATTTATAGGCTTCTTTTGTACCTTCATGCGTATCAAGGTCGATATTTTCAATCGCATGTGAATCTGATGCAAGGTATTGATCACTGGCTTTCATCTCTTCAACCGCTTTGTTCAATACGTCTTCAAGCTCTTTAATGTTTCTTGTAATATCTCTTGCTGTTGTGTACCCCAGGTAGGCCAAAATAAAACTCAGCAACCAGATAGCGCCTGCGATAGCAAGAAGCAAAAGTTGTTTATCAAGATAGAGGTTACTTTTTTTCCATAGAGCATTTGAAACCACGAGTTCTGCTTTTGAAAGCAGTGCGATCTTCTGTGTCTGCAATGCAAACCAGTCCATAACTTCTTCTGCATAGTCACCGTTATCGATATCTGTCTGGATCGCAGATGATGTCAGAGCCAGGTCATTCATCACTTCTTTGGCATGATCGTTATAGAGGACTTTTTCCAGTTGTGTACGCAATGCATCATTGTTTACCTGTTTGAGATCAAAAATATGTGCTTTTGTTTTGAATTCATCCCATAATGCAATTTCCTCAAATGAGAGAGAAGATCTTTTTGCCATATAATATGCAATAAATCCTCTTTCAAGTCCACTGTACTCTTGAGCTGTATAAATTTGTGTAAGTGTATCGATCAGTCCTGAAATATCTGTATCAAGTGCATACTTCTTAAGTATCAGGATCTTGTCAAGCGTTGGTGTAGATAGACCGTTTCTATAGGTTTGAAAAAACGTCGTTTTAAAATCTACATTTTCAGCATCTATCTTTTTTCTGGCTTCGGGAAGTTTATCTATATTGGCTACTAGCAGTGTATAAGGGTCTAATGCTTTTGCCGCCCCTCCTTCTAATAGTTCAACTAAGAATGGAAGGTATACCTTTTTGTCTGTGATGATTTCATATTTGAGGTTTTCAAAAGACTCATCTAGTTTCTCACGTTGTTTGATAAGTGCGTCCGCATACATTTTCTTATCGCTTCCAAGATATAAGGCTGTTAATCCGTTCTCTTTACCGATTTCGATAAGTGATTTGTCCAAAGCACCATTGTTGATCAATGTCGTTTTCAGTGCATTAGCCTTTTCATAGTTTACATATGAAGTTACAAAGAAATAACTTGATAGTAGAATGAGTAGAGAAATTGGTACCAGACCAATAAGTTTGAGTCTATTACGTATAGTCATAGTGTATTTCCTTTTATTTTGCTAGCGCATTTATTTGAATTTCGAAAGACAAAAAGTGTCCCCAATAGTCTTTGATCAAAGCTTCTAAAGTACTGCTGTCTTCACAAAACTGTATCTTATAGAGCGTATCAGAGAGTGGATTGATACGAAGGTTACTTGCTGCACCTTTAAGCAGATGTCCTATTTTCTGAATGGCATCCAGATCACCCTCTTCATAGGCTTTGAGCATATTTTTGGTCTCAATATGACATTGCTCGATAAAATCATGTACAAATTCTTCAATAAGGTCAACCGGTAAAGAGAGATCATTAGCAGCTTCTTCAAGTTGAAAGTCAAAGTGAATAGGTTTGATACCTTCAAGTGAAATCGTACCAAATCCCTTTTCATTGATAGGCGCTTCTAGTTCAACTTCTTTTTCTTCTACATCGAAAAGATCCATCTTATCTTCTTCTTGGGTATCAAGGAGTGTCATTTCAGGTTCTGCTTGAGAAGTTGGTGTTGTAGTGATTCTTGAGAGAGTTGCGTA